>CAJKZP010000030.1:0-18750 GCA_905204415.1 uncultured Collinsella sp.
GGGAGCCGGTGCCAGGCGGTCCTGCCGTCCACATTGTCCGTTAACGACACGTTTATTGAACTATGCACCGTTCTAAAACGATTTATTCGAAAGGAATTTACTATGTCTACCAAGATTGATGTCAATGCCATGGGCGATGCCTGCCCGCTGCCCGTCGTCAAGACGCTCAAGGCCCTCAAGCAGCTCGATGGCGAGGGCGTTGTCGTGACCTCGGTCGACAACGAGACCGCCGTCAAGAACATTTCCAAGATGGCGCAGGAAAAGGGCTGCACGGCCTCGGTCGAGAAGGTTTCTGACGCCGAGTGGCACGTGACCTTGGCGACCTCTGGCGCCGTTGCCGTTGCGGACCCCGAGCAGGATGGCGCTGCCTTCTGTGATGACAGCGCCGGCAAGGGCAAGCTCGTCATTTCCGTCTACACCGATTGCATGGGCCGTGGCGACGACGAGCTGGGCCACAAGCTCATGAAGGCCTTTATCTTTGCCGTGACGCAGCAGGAGGAGCTGCCCGCGACCATGCTGTTCTACAACGGTGGCGCCAAGCTCACCGTCGAGGGCTCTCCGGTGCTCGACGACCTGAAGGGCCTGGCCGAGCAGGGCGTCGAGATCCTTACCTGTGGCACCTGCCTCGACCACTATGGCATTAAGGACCAGCTTGCCGTGGGCGAGGTCACGAACATGTACGTGATCGTGGAGAAGATGGAGCAGGCCGTGCGCGTCGTGCGCCCGTAGCGTATTGGTTGGAGTTGCCATGAGGGAGAAGCGCCCGGCGCTTGTCATCACGTTTCCCACCACGGCGGCCGCCATGGGTTGCGAGTCCCTGTGCGTCGAGCGCGGCCTTCCCGGGCGAACGATTCCCGTGCCCGGGGAGGTCGCTGCCGGCTGCGGTCTGGCGTGGAAGGCGTTGCCTGCCGATGAGGAACTGCTGCGCAGCGAGCTTACCGCGGCGGGCGTTCCTACCGAGGGCTATACCGTGATTGATATGTGGGAGGTCGTGCGATGATCTATCTGGATAACGCGGCGACGACCATGCACAAGCCGCAGGCGGTCATCGATGCCGTGACGCAGGCGATGTGCTCGCTCGGCAATGCCGGGCGCGGCGCGACGTCGGGGGCGCTCGACGCGGCGGGTACCATCCACGGCTGTCGCGCCAAGCTTGCGCACCTGTTGGGCTGCCCGCGGGCCGACCATGTTTGTTTTACGCCCAACTCCACCGCGGCCCTCAACACCGTCATCAATGGCGTGGTGCGCCCCGGCGACCGTGTGGTCACAACGGTGCTCGAGCACAACTCGGTGTTGCGTCCGCTCAACCGCCTGGCGGCTGAGCAGGGTGTGACCGTTGAGCATGCGGGCTGCGACGCGAACGGCGCGCTCGACTACGACGAGCTCGAACGGCTGGTCACGCCCGGTACGCGTGCCGTGGTGGTGACGCACGCCTCCAATGTGACCGGCAACGCGGTCGACATTGCACGCGTAGCCGCCATGGCCCATGCGGCCGGTGCACTCGTGATCGTCGATGCCTCGCAGTCTGCCGGCACGGCGCATATCGATATGCAAGCCATGGGGCTCGACGTCGTGTGCTTTACCGGCCACAAGGGGCTCATGGGACCCCAAGGCACCGGCGGTCTGGCCGTGGCAGAGGGCATTGACGTGTCTCCGTGGGCCATGGGCGGCACGGGCGTGCACAGCTTCGACCCACTGCAGCCGCTTGAGTGGCCTACGCGCCTGGAGGCGGGCACGCTCAACGGTCACGGCATCGCGGGCCTTTCTGCCGGCCTCGACTTTATCGAGGCCCAGGGTGGGGTCGAGGCGATTGCTGCCCACGAGCGTGCGCACGCTGATCGCTTCCTTGCCGGTGTGTGCAAGATTCCGGGGATTAAGCTCTACGGTGCGTTTGACCAACCCGCGCGCTCGGCGATCGTGTCGCTCAACGTTGGTGATATCGACTCTGCCGAGATCTCGGATGCGCTCATGCAGGGGTGGGGGATTGCGACGCGCCCCGGCGCCCATTGCGCCCCGCTCATGCACCGTGCGCTGGGGACCGAGCGCCAGGGCGTCGTCCGCTTCTCGTTTGGGTATTTCAACACGACCGAAGAAGTCGACACGGCTATCGATGCTCTGTGCGATTTAGCCTGCTAAAGCTGCTAGAGCGTATATACTTGCGGGACGGGTGTTTTTGCCCGTCCTATTTTTTTGTTTCAACCCGAAAGGTGGACCCATGGCTTCATCCGCCCCGCACGGTCTGCGCTCCGACCATGTCGTCACCGTCGGCATCGCCCTATTCTCGATGCTCTTTGGCGCCGGCAACCTCATTATTCCGCCACTGCTGGCGCTGCAGGCAGGTTCTGCCACGCCGGTCGCCATGCTCGGCTTTCTCATCGCCGCCATCGGCCTGCCCGTCATGGGCTTTATCGCCGTGGCGCTTGCCGGAACGGCGCGCGAGCTTGCCGGCCGCGTGCACCCCAAGTTCGGTGAGTTCTTTGTCGCGGCGGTCTATTTAGCGATCGGTCCGTGCCTGGCCATTCCGCGTACGAGCTCCACGGCCTTCGAGATGCTGGTGCCGCTGCTGCCCGAGGGCGTCTCGCTTGGTACGGCTCGCCTGGTGTTTGCCGTTGGCTTCTTTGTCGTCGCGTTTGCACTCACGCTGCGCCCGGGCGTTATCACACGCGTGCTCGGTCGTATTACGGGCCCCGCGCTTATCGCGCTCATCGTGCTGGTCGTGGGTGCCGCCGTGGTCTCGCCGTTGGGTCCCGCTGCCGCGCCACAGGCTCCCTACGATGCCGGCGCTGCCGTGCAGGGCTTTTTGACCGGCTACCAGACCATGGATCTGCTCGCGTCTCTCGCCTTTGGCATTATCATCGCCGAGACCATCCACGAGCTGGGCGTGACTGATGACAAGCGCGTGGCCTTTGAGATTTCGCGTTCGGGTGTGATCGCCGGCGTGCTCATGGCCATCATCTACTGCGGCTTGGGCCTTGCCGGTATGCAGCTCGGCACCGTGATGCCTGACGCTACCAACGGCGCCGCCATCCTCGCCCGTTCGGCCTCCATGCACTTTGGTCTTGCCGGCACGGTCGTGGTCTTTGCGATCTTCTTCCTCGCCTGCATGAACGTGTGCATTGGCCTTATCAGCTGCTGCTCGCGCTACTTCTGCGAGACGTATGTGGTCGAAGGGGGAGCAGAGGCCTACGAGGAGGCCATGCGCCGTCCCTTTGCGGTTCTCGCCTTTGTGTTCGCAGCGTTTTCGTGCGTGCTTTCCAACGTGGGCCTCGACATGATCCTCATGTTCTCGGTGCCCATGCTCAATGCCTTGTATCCCGTCGCCATCGTGCTGGTGCTTATGGGCCTGGTGCACGGTTTTTGCGATGCGCATCCGCAGGTGTGGGTTTGGGTCGGCGGCGTGGTTGCTGTGCAGAGTGTGATCACCTCGGTCCGCGATGCGTTCTTTGCGGGCGCATGGCTGCCGTTTGATGTGCTGCCGCTGGCGGACATTGGAGCCGCGTGGGCACCGGTTGCCGTGGTGGCGTTTGTGATCGGTCTGCTCCATAGTCGTTTTGTCGCACATTCGAGGAGCTAAGGCATCAATGCTTGCACAGGCGGTGAGTCTACCCTATAATTTCCTTCGCTTTGGGACACGCAAGGTTTAGACCTTAGCTGCTCAACACCTTCGGGACGTGGCGCAGTTTGGTAGCGCGCCTGCTTTGGGAGCAGGATGTCGCAGGTTCAAATCCTGTCGTCCCGACCATATCTTGCGGGCGTAGTTCAATGGTAGAACCCCAGCCTTCCAAGCTGATGACGCGGGTTCGATTCCCGTCGCCCGCTCCATAGGATAGCTTTAACGGCTTTGGCTCCTTTTGGTGCCAGAGCCGTTTTCATATACATGTCTGGGATCCCACATCCCCTCCTAAGTTGCGGTGAAATATGGACTGTCTTTTGACTTTTATGAGCCCATTAAAGGCCGGGTAGCTAATTTGGAGCTGGCTTTTTGACTGCTCCAACGATTGGCTGGCAAATGTGGCCAAAAAGCCCTGTCCCAAAATGACTGGTCCGGTGCTGAGCCACGAAAGCGGCCCATCTACTACGTTTGGACCGTAGGGGTCGACTATAGCAGCATTTTCGGAAAATCGGCAAACCGTCTACCAGCGGTTTTGATTTTTCGGATTTCGGTATGGTCGAGGGTAATCGGTTAAACGTAGTAGATGGGCCCATTTCGTGGCGAACGGTGGCATTCGCGGTCCAAGGCTGACGGTTTCGGATGGCCAACCTGGAAGTTGCGGTGAATTAATTTCTGAAAAGCTCGAATAAGCCCCCATCCAGGAACTATTTCACCGCAACTTAGGAGGGGATGGGGTTAACTGCGGGGGCGGTGGCGGAGCTTGTCGATGGTGGAGTCGGTGCTTCGGCTGCGGGCGCCGGCGGCGGTTTGGCGCTTGCGGCGGTAATCGATCATGCCTTGGATGATGGGCTTGCCAAAGCTCACGACATCATCGTTGTAGATGGCGGTTCGGGCTGCGAGGAGGCAGTCGGTAAAGTCCATATGGGTCTTGCCAAAGAGTTTGACGGCAAGGGCGACAACGGTGGGCTCGTCGACCATGACGTCATCGAGCAACCTTTTCACGGCCGCAGCAATCTCAACGCGGGGAACCTTATAGACGTCGCGCAGCGTGACCACGACGCGCGTGATGATTTCGGGGTAGACACGTGCGGTGCGCGTGGCGATGACCTTGGCGGCGCGCGGTGACAGGACCTCGTCGTCGTCAAGCAGGTAGCGAAGGATGACGGTCTCGTCGATGATGGTGCTACTCATGGATATCTACTTCCTCGGGACCCAAAACCGACTCGTCGCTTTCTGTGGCTAGGTATTCAATCCAGGCATTGCGCTCCTCGGAGCGGCGATTGGGGTCCCCATATGCTTTGAGCAATCCATAGGCGGCCGTGCCGTCCTTTGAGCGCACGGCGACCGGCTGAAAGGGGAGCTTGCGCATCAAAATACTCTGCGCGACAAATAGACGGACAGCCTCGGCGAGCGATGTGCCCATGGCGTCGTAGAGACGCTCGGCATGCTGCTTGTCTTCCTCGCGAATGCGCACCTGCAGGATGGCTCGTTTTTGAGTCGATGACATCACTGGCCTCCCTTAATGAGCGTGCAATTTGAATAGTCAAATACAACTTCGGCTAATAATAGCCAATCTTACAACCACTACTTTATTGCACTAGAGTAATTGAGTGTAAACGACATTACAAACGTACTACATCCTTTATAAACGAGCGTGAAATCTCCCCTGGATTTACGCATGTAATACACTCACCTTTATAGCTATCCGAGAATAGTTCCAACCTGCCAAAACCCCTGCAATACACCCGTATTGCAGGGCCTATGCTCAAGTTTGCCCCCTGCAACTGCGTATATTTAACCTGTATATCGTTGGAGGAATTCTATCGAAGTGCCTGTTTCGCCGCATGCACTCGATATGCCGATGCCAGGCCACGGGCGGCTTGGAGCAACGTCGACAGGGTCTCTCCGGCATGGGATTCAGGAGGGAGTGAACAACATGGGCAATAAACGAGTCGTGGCTGATTCTTCACGCTGCATTGGGTGCCAAACCTGTATGGCGGCGTGCATCGAGGCACACGATATTCCCGGCAACATCGCCGCGCCGCGCCTGCGCGTGACGCATACGTACGAGATCTCCGCACCGGTGGCTTGCCATCACTGCGAGGATGCCCCGTGCGCCAAGGCTTGTCCTACGGGCGCCTTGTTCTTTGATCCAAAGAACCATCGCATCGGCGTCAATGAGGACAACTGCATCGGCTGCAAGAGCTGCGTCATGGCATGCCCCTTTGGCGCCGTGAGCGTTGCGACCACGCAGGCCCCCGTCTTGATGGGTGACGTTCGCGTGGGTTCGCAGACTAAGAGCTTCGTGCTCAAGTGCGACCTGTGCGTGGACCGTCCCGGCGGTCCGGCGTGTGCCGAGGCGTGCCCGACCAAGGGCCTCACCCTGGTAGACGAGGAGCGTCTGGCAGAACTGACTGCCGAGCGTGCCCGCGCCACCATCGAAAACGAGGCGTAAGCGTCGGGCGACAGGCCCAATGATTGTCAAATAAGTACCGAGTATTCGGTAGCAGAAAAAGGAAGGAGGGTGTCATGGAGAAGCATAAAGTGATCTGCCCGTATTGCGGCGCCGGTTGCCAGTTTAACCTCTTGGTCCAAAACGGCCAGGTCGTGGGTACCGAACCGCTCAACGGCATCACCAACCAGAGCGAGCTGTGCCTTAAGGGCATGAGCGGCTACGACTTCATCAACGACACCAAGATCTTGACTCCTCGCGTACTGCACCCGATGATCCGCCGCACTAAGGGCGCGGATCTTGAGCGCGTAAGCTGGGACGAGGCACTGGATTTCACCGCATCTAAGATGCAGGCCATAATTGACGAATATGGTCCTAACGCTGTCATGACCACCGGCTCTTCGCGAGGCGGCGGCAATGAGGCGAACTACGTCATGCAGAAGTTTACGCGTGCGTGCATCGGCACCCACAGCGTGGACAACTGCGCCCGTACTTGACACGGCCCTACTGTCCTCGGTCTGATGGACACGGTTGGTTCAGGTTGCATGTCATGCTCCATCCCCGGTATGGAGGATGCGGGCTGCATTTTCCTCTTCGGCTATAACCCTGCCGATTCGCACCCCATCGTCGCAAGGCGTATCGTGCGAGCCAAAGAAAAGGGTTGCAAGATCATCGTCGCCGACCCGCGCCATATCGAAACCGCGCGTATCGCCGATCTCTACCTTCCGATCAAGAACGGTTGCAACGTTGCGTTCCTCAACGCCTTTGCCAACTGCTTGGTCAACGATGGCCTCTACGACAAGGAATTCGTCGCCGAGCACACGAACGGCTTTGACGAGTGGTGGGAGACCATCAAGAACTACACTCCCGAATCCGTACAGGACATCACGGGTGTCGAGCCCGCGTTGATCCACCAAGCTGCCGAGATGTACGCCACGGCGAAGCCCTCTGCCATCATTGGCTGGGGCATGGGCGTATGCCAGCAGAAGCAGAACCTGAAGACGGTGCACACCATCGCCTCTATCGCCTGCGTTGCCGGCCAGATCGGCAAACCCAATTCCGGCCTCGCGCCCGTGCGTGGTCAGAACAACGTCCAGGGCTCCTGCGATATGGGCATGCTGCCTAACCTGTACCCTGGCTACCAGAAGGTTACCGACCCGGCAGTGCGTGCCAAGTTTGCCAAGGCTTGGGGCGTGCCCGAGGAAAAGCTCCCGCTCGAGGAGGGCTACAAGCTCACCGACCTGGGTCACCTGGTCGACGAGGGCAAGGTGCACTGCTTCTACAACTACGGCGAGGACCCGGTGCAGACCGAGCCCGATTCGGCCGGTATGCGCAAGACGCTCTCCGAGCTGGATCTGTTCATTTGCCAGGACATCTTTATGACGCAGACGACCATGCTCGCCGACGTCATCCTGCCTGCCACCTCTTGGGGCGAGCACGAGGGTGTCTTTACCGCATCCGACCGTAGCTTCCAGCACTTTGACGCGGCCGTTCCGCCCAAGGGCGAGTGCCGTCACGACTGGGAGATCTTCGCGGACCTGTCTACGCGCATGGGCTATCCCATGCACTACGACAACACCGAGCAGATCTGGAACGAGTGCATTAGCCTGTGCCCCAACTTTGTGGGCGCGACCTACGAGAAGATGGCTCCCGAGGGCGGTTACGCCCAGTGGCCCGTCAAGAGCACCGATGTGAACGACCACGGTACGCCCGACATGTTCGCTGGTGGCAAGTTCACCACGAAGGACGGCCGCGCCAACCTGATGGCGCACGACTGGGAGGCGCCCTCCGAGCTTCCCGACGATGAGTACCCGCTCATCCTGTGCACCGTCCGCGAGGTCGGCCACTACAGCTGCCGCTCGATGACCGGCAACTGCAAGACGCTGGCGCTGCTTGCCGACGAGCCCGGTTTTGTCCGCATGAATCCCGCGGACGCCCAGGCGCGCGGCATCAAGAACGGCGACATCGTCTCGATTCACAGCCGCCGCGGCCAGGTATACAGCCGCGCCGACGTGAGCGACCGTATCAACAAGGGCACGGTCTATATGACCTACCAGTGGTGGATCGGCAAGTGCAACGAGCTGACCATGCACAAGGTCGACCCGGTCTCGCATACGCCCGAGGACAAGTTCTCCGCCTGCCAGGTCGACGCCATTGCCGACCAGGTTTGGGCAGAGGGCGAGGTCGAGCGTCAGTACACCGATCTCAAGCAGGCTCTGGTGGACGCCGCCGCTCCCCAGGACGTTGAGCCTGGCGCCGCCAAGTTCGACGACGAGACGCACGTGAATCAAATCGTGTAGTCCCGTTCTCGTTGGCTTTTTGGGCCGGGCGTCCCGTACGTTCGGGAGCCCGGCCCGTTATTTTGAAAGGAAGTGGGGATGAACCGCTTCATCGACATCAACCCGGAGAGGTGCATCGGCTGCGGAACATGCCAGTCCGCCTGTGCCGACGCCCACCGGATGCAGGGTCTTCAGGATACGCCGCGCCTGGCGCTCGTGAAGACCGGCGGTATTTCGGCCGCCCTTGCCTGCCACCATTGCGAGGGTGCCCCCTGCGCCGAGGTCTGCCCGGTGAATGCCATCGAGCACGATGGCGACCGCATCCACGTCAAGGAGCAGGAGTGCATCGGGTGCAGGCTGTGCGCCATCGCGTGCCCCTTCGGAGCCATCCATCCCGATGGCACGTCTATCGCCGGTGTCGCAGGCATGTGCGACCCGACGCCTTCGTATCCTAAGTCCCTGAGCAGCCTGCTTACGTGGGCTCCCGGCCAGTACACCTGCGCTGTCAAGTGCGACCTGTGCGCCTTCGATCCGGACGGCCCGCATTGTGTGGCGGCGTGCCCCACCAAGGCGCTGACCGTCATGGGCGGCGCGGCCGATCGCGAGCTCGACGAGGCCAAGCGCCTGCGCTCGATCGAAAACGGTCCGGTCGTCGACGTTACCGCTGTGGCCCAGGGCCTGTCCGAGAAAGCAGAAGGGAGCGTAAACAATGGATAGCATGACGCTGTTTATCGCATCGCTTGCCGTCTCGTGCATCGGTGCGCTCGCCTCGGTTCTGCTGATTAAGGCCGACAACGCCGCCAAGACCGCCGGCTGCCTGATCGGCGCCGTCGCGGCCGTGCTGTCGTTCATCGCGGGCCTCGAGGCCGTGCTTGGCGACGTTTCGTCCCTCAACACGGTCTTCTTCTTCCCGTTCGCCCGTCTCGAGCTCTTGCTCAACGGCCTTGCGGGCCTGATCGTGGTCCTCATCTCGATTCTCGCCTTTGCGGGCTTCATCTACGGTCTGTCCTACTTCGACGAGTACCCGGGCAAGGTCGGGCGCGCCGGCTTCTTTATGAACACCTTCGTCGCCTCGATGATGCTCGTCATCACCGCCGACAACGTGTTCTGGTTCCTGGTCGCCTTTGAGCTCATGTCCCTTACGAGCTACTTCCTTGTCGTTATCGAGGAGAACAAGAACTCCATTAGGGGCGGTTGGCTCTACTTCGTCATCGCGCACGTGGGCTTCGTTCTCATCATGGCGAGCTTCCTGCTCATGACCAACGGCGTGGGCGGTTCCTTCAGCTTCAGTGATTTCCGTACGCATGACTTTGGACCCGCCGTCTCCTCCGCGTGCTTCGTCCTCGCGTTCTTCGGATTTGGCGCGAAGGCCGGTATCATTCCGCTGCACTCCTGGCTGCCCCAGGCGCACCCCGAGGCGCCGTCCAACGTGTCCGCCCTCATGTCCGGCGGCATGATCAAGATCGGCATCCTGGGAATCCTCAAGGTCGGTCTCGACCTGCTCGCGGGTTCGGGCGTCCAGCTCTGGTGGGGCCTCATGGTCCTGGTCTTCGGATCCATCTCGTCGGTCCTGGGTGTCGTCTACGCCCTCCACGAGCACGACATCAAGCGCCTGCTTGCCTATCACTCCGTCGAGAACATCGGCATCATCTTGCTCGGTGTCGGCGCGTCCATGACGGCGCACGCCCTGGGCAACGACGTCATCGCGACGATCGCGCTCATGGCCGCCCTCTACCACACGCTCAACCACGCCATGTTCAAGGGCGAGCTGTTCCTCGGCGCGGGCTCCCTGCTCTATGCCACGGGTACGCGCAACATGGAGAAGATGGGCGGTCTGTTCCGCCGCATGCCGGTCACGGCCGTCTGCTTCCTCATCGGTGCCCTTGCCATCTCGGCCATCCCGCCGCTCAACGGCTTCGTTTCCGAGTGGTTCACCTACCAGTCCCTGTTCAACATCTCGACGCTCTCCGACCCGGTCGTCATGGTGTTCGCCGTCGCCTCCGCGGCCGCCCTCGCCATCACCGGTGCCCTGGCCGTCACGTGCTTCGTGAAGGCCTACGGCGTCTCGTTCGCGAGCAGCCCTCGTTCCCAGGAGGCCGCGAACGCCAAGGAGTCCCCGGCTCCGATGTTGTTCTCGCAGATGCTCCTCGCGGCCATCTGCGTGGTACTGGGAATCGGCTCCCCGGTCATCGCCCCGGTTCTGGGCGACGTCGCCCAGAGCGTGCTTGCCGGCTCCGCCGTCACAGCCACCTCGGGCGTGTCTCTCGTGAACGAGATTTCCGGTGCCGCCACCTCCACCCCCGCGATCGCCATTGCGCTCGTGGTCCTCACCGGCCTCGCGTTCGCGTTGAGGTCCTGCCTCGGCGCCAAGGCCCCCGCTAAGAAGACCGACCCTTGGGCGTGCGGCTACGAGCCCAACGAGCACATGCCCGTCGTCGCCACGAGCTTCGCGTCCGACGTCGAACTCTTCATGGGCCCGCTCTACACCCTGCGCGAGGTATGCACCAAGATCTGCTGGTCCATCGCGCACGTGTTCCAGAAGCTCACCGGTGTCGCCCAGGGCGTTGAGCCCCTGCCCGACCGTTTCCTGGTCGATGCACCGAGCGAGGGTGCCGACAAGCTGGCCGGCCTCGCCTCCAAGATCGAGGGCGGCAACTACTCCGTATACATCTGCTACATCGTCGCGGCGCTCGTGGTCTTCCTCGTGCTCGCCGTGGTCATGGTCTAGAGAGGGGAGAGGATATTATGAACATCGTTCTTGCGATGGCGCAGGGCCTCGTGGTCATGCTGGTCGCGCCCTTCTTCTCCGGCCTCGCCCGTGTGATTCGCGCGAAGATGCACAATCGCCGCGGTCCGTCCATCCTTCAGGATTACCGGGACCTCGCGAAGCTCATGGCGCGTCCCGAGTCCGTGAGTTCCGACTCGAGCTTCGTGCTGCGCATCATGCCGCCGCTGTTCCTCGCGGTGTCGTTTATGCTCGCCATGGGCCTGCCCATGTTCACGCTCCAGAGCCCCATGCCCGTCTTTGGTGACGCCATCACCATCATGTACGCGCTCGCGCTGTCCCGCTTCTTCTTCGCGCTGTCCGGCGTGGATTCCTCCAACGCCTACGCGGGCTTCGGCGGTATCCGCGAGCTCCTCATGAGCGTGCTCATCGAGCCGTCCATGCTCATCGCGCTGTTCACCGTCGCCATCGTGTGCGGCTCCACGGACATTGCGACCATGGGTCAGCACATCGTTACGGGCAACGTCTCGAGCGTCGTCGCCGTTATCCTCGCCGGCGTCGCCTTCGCGGCCGCCTGTTACATGGAGCTCGGCAAGCTTCCGTTCGATCAGGCCGAAGCCGAGCAGGAGCTCCAGGAGGGCCCGCTCGCCGAGCTCTCCGGCCCGTCCCTGGCCATGATGAAGCTCGCCATGGGCATGAAGCAGGTCGTGGTCGTCGCTTGGTTCACCTCCATCTTCATCCCCTGGGGAGAGCCCGCGACCATCGGCGTCACCGCTCTCGTGGGCGCCGTCGTCTTCCTCGTCAAGTGCCTGGTCGATTTCGTCGTCTGCGGCGTGCTCGAGAACTCCGTTTCCCGTTCGCGCTTCAAGGTGCTCGGTAACCAGACCTGGGCCGTCGTCGGCATCGCGGTCCTCGCGTTCGTCTTCGTCGTCGTAGGCGGGTAGGGAGAAGGGAGAAACTATGTCAATCGAATCGAGCTTGTCCCTCTTTGCCATGGTGGCGATCGCCGTCCCCATGCTGGGCTCCCTGCTCATCGTCATGCTGCCGCGTCCCTACGCTAAATGGATCTGCGCCTTTGCCGGCGGCATCGCCACGGTCGCTTCCGTTGGCTTGGCCGCGACGTTTGCCGGAAACGGCATGAACGCGGTCGATGTAACCTGGGCGAGTATGGGCCAGACCTTGGTCATGGGCTTCATATTCGACCGGATGAGCACGCTGCTCGCACCCGCGTTCGTCGCTATCGGCCTGCTCGTCGTCATCTATTCGTTCCCGTACATGAGCGATAAGAACAAGGAGCATCCCGACGCGCCCCGTCGCCGCTTCTACGTGTACTTCTCCACGTTCATCGGCGCCATGGCCGGTCTCGCCTACAGCTCCACCATCGTCGGCCAGCTCGTTTTCTTCGAGATCACCGGCGTGTGCTCCTGGGGCCTCATCAGCTACTACATGACGCCCACGGCCAAGAAGGCCGGTATGAAGGCGCTCATCATCACCCATATCGGCGCTCTGGGACTCTACATCGGCGCGGCCTTCCTGTTCGCCGGAACCGGCACGTTCGCGCTGAGCGCGATCTCCCAGCTCGATTCCGGTATGAAGACCGTCGTGCTGCTGCTCATCCTGTTCGCCGCTTGGGCCAAGTCCGCCCAGTTCCCGCTCTACATGTGGCTGCCCTCCGCAATGGAGGCCCCCACGCCCGTTTCCGCCTACCTCCATGGCGCGTCCATGGTGAAGGTCGGCGTGTGCGTGTTCGCCCGCGCTCTTGCGAGTGCCGGCGATATCCCCGAGATCGTCGGTTGGGTCGCCATCATCGACGCCGTCGTGACCATGCTCTTCGGCTTCCTCATGTACCTGCCCCAGAAGGATATGAAGCGCCTGCTCGCCTTCTCGACGATCGCGCAGCTCGCCTACGTGTTCTTCGGCCTGGGCCTCTCCGTGTTCGGAAGCCAGATGGCGTTCAACGGCGCCGTCGAGCACATCTTCAACCACGCGTTCACCAAGACCCTGTTCTTCCTCATCGCCGGCTCCCTCAGCTTCACGCTGGGAACCCGTATGTTGCCCAAGATCCAGGGCCTCATGAAGAAGTACCCGGTCACGGGCGTGGGCTTCGCGGTCGCCGCGACCGCTATCGCCGGCGTGCCCCCCATGAGCACGTTCTTCTCCAAGTTCCAGATTATTTCCGGTGGCTTCGCGGTTGGTGCTTCCAACACGGTCATCTTCGTCCTCGTGTGCGTCATGGTCGTCGAGACCGTCGCCACCTTCGCATGGTTCCTGCGTTGGATGGGTAAGGTCCTGCCCGGTGAGCCGAGCGAGACCGTGGCCGCCGGCCAGCCCCTTCCGCGCGCCATGGCGTTCGTGTTCGTCGTCCTCATGATCATGGTCGTCGTCGCCGGTCCTCTGTCCTCTAGTTGGATGGGTTAGGAGGTAGGACATGGGTTATTCGTTAGTCAATATCCTGGGCGGTCTTCTGATCGTGACCTCCACCATGGTGGTCGTCTCGAAGACCATCCCGTCCGCCATTAAGTGGTACGCGATCCAGTCGGTTGTCCTGGTGGGCGTGCTGCTCACCCTGGGCCTCACCACCGGTGCCACCGAGCTTCTCATGTGGGCCGCGTCGGCCTTCGTCACCAAGGTGATCCTCGTTCCGTTCATTCTCAACCGTGCCTACAAAAAGATGGGTTCGCCTGCCGATAGCACGCTGACCTCCTCCATCAAGCCGGCCTGGACCATCATCCTCACCGGTCTGGAGGTGGCCATCTGCTTCGCGGTGGTCACGCGCCTGAGCCTGCCCACCGCTGAGATGGCTACTCCGGCCCTCGCCATCAGCTTCGCGCACTTCTTCGTCGGCCTCACGTGCATCATCTCCCAGCGCAACATCCTCAAGCAAATCTTCGGGTACTGCCTTATGGAGAACGGTAGCCACGTGACGCTCGCCCTGCTCGCGCCCACGGCCCCCGAGATCATCGAGATCGGCATCGCCACCGACGCCATCTTTGCCGTCATCATCATGTCCATCGTCGTGCGTCGCATTTGGGACGACTCCCACTCGCTCGATGCGCGCGACCTGACCGAATTGAAGGGGTAGGCCATGGATGTTTCAATGCTGACGGTCGCCCTGCTCGCTTGTCCCCTCGTGTTCTCCCTGATTATGGCTGCGCTCCCCAAGACGACGTCCTACAGCGTCTTTGCGGGGCTCAACACCATCTCCGTCGCGGCGACCCTCGTCCTTTCGGTCGTCACCGCGGGAACCATGCTCTCGAGCGGGCAGAATATCGACGCTTTGGGCCTGTGGCTCCATCTCGATTCGCTCTCGTCGATCTTCGTCCTTCTGGTAGGCATCATCGGGTTCATCACCGGCGTGTACTCCATCTCCTATATCAAGATCGATATCGAGGAGAAGACCATGCCGGCCGAGCGCACCAAGCAGTACTACGCGCTGTTTAGCCTGTTCGTTTTCACGATGCTGCTCGCCTGCCTGTCCAACAACATCATCCTCACCTGGGCGGCGGTCGAGGCCACCACGTTGTCGACCGTGTTCCTCGTGGGCATCTACAAGAACAAGCAGGCGCTCGAGGCGTCTTGGAAGTACGCGATGGTCTGCACCGCCGGCGTGGCCTTCGGCCTGTTCGGCACGCTGCTCATCTACGCGAACGCCGCCGATATCATGCCCAACGCGCATGAGGCAGCCTTCCTCACCTCCATCATGCCCTACGCCGACCAGTTCGACCCGATGCTCGTGCGCCTCGCGTTCGCGTTCATCGTCATCGGCTTCGGCACCAAGGCGGGCCTGTTCCCCATGCACACTTGGCTGCCCGACGCGCACTCCCAGGCTCCGAGCCCGGTCTCCGCGCTGCTCTCGGGCGTGCTGCTCAAGTGCGCCATGCTGGTGATCATCCGCTTCTACTCCCTGTCCATCATCACGGTGGGCGACACCTATCCGCGTACGCTCCTGCTCATCCTGGGCACGCTGTCCATCCTGGTGGCCGCCCTGTGCATCTTTAAGCAGGACGATATCAAGCGCCGCTTCGCGTACTCCTCCGTCGACAACGTCGGCGTGGTCGCGCTGTGCCTGGGTATCGGTGGTCCGCTCGGTATCGCCGCCTGCCTGCTGCACTGCATCTTCCACGGTTTCACGAAGGCGCTCGCCTTCTGC
The DNA here is from genome assembly GCA_905204415.1 of uncultured Collinsella sp. GTDB lineage: Bacteria > Actinomycetota > Coriobacteriia > Coriobacteriales > Coriobacteriaceae > Collinsella. Next base: position 15,220 of record CAJKZP010000030.1, read on the forward strand.
ATGGCCGGTAACATCCAGCACATCTACCACACCCGCGACCTGAACAAGATCAAGGGCGTCGTCGAGATCGCTCCCGTCACGGCAGCGCTCACCATCATCGCCCTGCTCGCGCTCGCCGCCTTCCCGCCGTTCGCCCTGTTCATCTCCGAGTTCCTCACCTTCGTGGCCGGCGTCCAGTCCGGTCCCATCTGGGTGGTCGTGCTCGTGGCCATTGGCCTCACCGGCGTGTACTTTGCCCTTACCGGCATCGCGCTCAAGTCCATCTTCGGCAAGGCGCCCGAGGGCATGAAGCGCCACGAGGTGCCCGCCCTCATGATCATCCCCGAGATCGCCCTCGCGATCGTGGTCATGTGGTTCGGTATCGCCACCCCGGTCGCCATCACGAGCGGCGTCGAGGATGCAACGTCCGTCGTTTTGAACCAGAGCGTCGAAGAGCTCCACGAGGCTCCTCTCTACCGCATGGTGTTCAGTTCCCAGACCAAGACAAGCGAGGTGAATTAGCACCATGGCAGAACCTGAAAAGAAGGACTACGCTCGTCGTTGCGAAAGCCACGTCGAGGCCCTGCGCGCCGCAGTGCCGGGCGCTATCGAGAAGGTTGAGTGGCAGTGCGAGGACCAGCTGACGATCACCGTCAAGCAGGACAAGCTGCCCGAGGCCGTCCACTACCTGTACTACGAGCGCTACGGCTGGATTCCCGTGATTATCGGCAACGATGAGCGCAGCCTGTGCGGTCGTTACGCCGTGTACTACGTCATCTCCATGGAGGGGGAGGATCCCGGCTGGGTGACCGTGCGCACCGAGGTCGATCCCGCCAAGATGACGTTCCCGTCCGTGACGCCGTTCGTCCCCGCCTGCGTGTGGGGCGAGCGCGAGCTTCGCGACATGTTCGGCCTGATTCCCGAGGGCCTGCCCGATCGTCGCCGCCTGGTGCTGCCCGACGATTGGCCCAGCGGCCTGTACCCGCTGCGCAAGGACTCCATGGACTACCGCTTCCGTCCCGCTCCCGCGAGCGACATGGAAAACTACGAGTTCTTGGCCGATACCAAGGGCAAGGAGACCACACTCGTCCCCATGGGCCCGTTGCACATTACCTCCGACGAGCCCGGCCACTTCCGCCTGTTCGTAGAGGGCGAGACGATCGTCGACGCCGACTACCGTCTGTTCTACGTGCACCGCGGTATGGAGAAGGTCGCCGAGACGCGCCTGAACTATGACGCCGTGACGTTCCTCGCCGACCGCATCTGCGGCATCTGCGGCTGCGCCCACTCGGTGGCCTATGCCGAGGCCGTCGAGCGCGCCCAGGGCATTCATGTCCCGCCGCGCGCCCAGTACATCCGCGCCATCATGCTCGAGGTCGAGCGCCTGCACTCGCATCTGCTCAACATTGGCCTCGCATCGCACTACACCGGCTTCGATTCGGGCTTCCAGCAGTTCTTCCGCGTCCGCGAGAAGTCCATGGACCTGGCCGAGAAGCTCTCCGGTCACCGCAAGACCTACGGCCTCAACGTGATCGGTGGCGTGCGTCGCGACATTTTGGCCGAGCAGAAGCTTTCCACGCTCACGACCATCCACCAGCTGCGTTCCGAGGTTCAGGAACTCGTCGACGTCTTGCTCTCCACGCCCAACTTTATTGAGCGTACGAGTGGTATCGGCATTCTGGATCGCAAGATCGCACGCGACTTCTCGCCGGTCGGCCCGCTCATGCGTGGTTCGGGCTATGCCCGCGACGTGCGCTTTGACCATCCCTTCGACGGCTACGCCGATCCGGACGTCCAAAAGATGCACGCCGCCACGGCCGACACCTGCGATGCCTTCGGCCGTACCGCCGTTCGCATCCAGGAGGTCTACGATTCGATCGACATGATCGAGACCATGCTCGAGAACTGCCCGTCGGGCCCCATCCTCACCACGGATTGGGAGTACACCCCGCACAAGTACGCCATCGGCGCCACCGAGGCGCCGCGCGGCGAGGACGTGCACTGGGCGATGCTCGGCAACAACCAGAAGTGCTACCGCTGGCGCGCCAAGGCAGCCACGTACAGCAACTGGCCGGTCCTGCGCTACATGTTCCGCGGCAACACCGTGGGCGACGCGGCGCTGATCGTCGGCTCGCTCGACCCGTGCTACTCCTGCACCGACCGTGTGACGGTGACCGATGTCGCCGCCAAGCGCGACCACGTGCTCGACAAGGAGCAGTTCGAGAACGTCTGGCGCGACAAGTCTCCGCTTGCGGGCGAGGGCACCATGGCCGCTCCGCTCGATGAGGAGGCGCTCTAATATGCTGAAGCTTTGGAAGGTCAACGCCAAGGCCGGCGACGCGACGGTCAAGTACCCGTTTGCGCCGTTCCCCACCAACAAGGACATGCGCGGCAAGCCCGAGCACAATGCCGAGCTCTGCATCGCCTGCGGTGCCTGCGGCGTGGCGTGCCCGGCCGATGCCATTCGCATGGACACCGACCTTGCGGCCGATACTATCACCTGGTCGATCGACTACGGTCGCTGCATCTTCTGCGGCCGCTGCGAGGAAGCCTGCCCCATGGAGGCCATCAAGCTCACTGAGGAGTTTGAGCTGGCCGTCATGAGCAAGGACGACCTCACCAGCAAGAGCGTCTACACGCTCGAGCACTGCTCGCGTTGCGGCAAACCGTTCGCCCCGCACAAGGAGATCGACTACGCCAAGCGCCTGCTGCAAAAAGCCGGCGGCATGGAGGCCATCCAGGCCGCTCGAACCGTCGGTATGTGCCAGGAGTGCAAGCGCGAGCTCGACGCCCTGCGCGCCGCCTCGGCCGTAAAGACCGGCAACGCGCGCGGCATGGCTGCCAACGAGACACTTGCGTCCGGTGAGCCCCAGGGTCCCGGCATGGAGTATCTTGGCGGCCACGGCGTGAACCCGGAGTATGTCGACCGCGAGCTCAACCCCGATGCGCCCGAGATTCCCGCCGGCCCTGCACCGGTCGAGGGCATCATCATGGATTTTGAAACGAAGGAGGAGTAACCATGGCCGAACCCACGCTTTTGCCCGAGCGGCTTCAGTACCGCCCGACCAAGATCGAGCTCGACGAGAGCATCGAGAAGGCCAAGGCGACCCTTCTTAAGAAGATCAAGCGCTCGGTGTACGTCTACCGTGTCGACTGCGGCGGCTGCAACGGCTGCGAGATCGAGATCTTCGGTTCCATTACGCCCGTCTTTGACGTCGAGCGCTTTGGCATCAAGGTCGTGCCCTCGCCCCGTCACGCCGATGTACTGCTGTACACCGGCGCCGTGACGCGTGCCATGCGCATGCCGGCCCTGCGCGCCTTTGAGGCCGCACCCGATCCCAAGATCGTGGTGTCCTATGGCGCGTGCGGCTGCACCGGCGGCATCTTCTACGACAACTACTGCGTCTGGGGCGGCACGGACAAAATCTTGCCGGTCGATGTCTACATCCCCGGCTGCCCGCCCAGCCCTGCGCAGACCATCTACGGCTTTGCCATGGCGCTCGGTCTGCTGGACCAAAAGCTCCATGCCGAGACCACGGTGGAGGCCGCCGG
>CAJKZP010000031.1:0-18244 GCA_905204415.1 uncultured Collinsella sp.
ACGAGCCGGAGAGCACTTAATGTGCTCTCCGTGCGAGCAGGACTGTCCGAGCAGGCGACCAAACCCCCGCGCCCCGTCCCGACGAGCGCTTGGGGACCGGTGACCTAGAGGTGGCTGATGATCAGTTCCATCTTGCCTTCGAGGTCGATGGAGCTGACGGTGCTCGGGGCCAGCAGGTGGCTTCCCTTGTGGACGGGGTCGCCGCAGACGGTGCCTTCGCCGTCGATGACCGACAGGCACATGAAGGGCCAGCGCTGGTCGAGGGTCTTGCTGCCGTCGACGCGCACACGATCGACGGTGTAGCAGGAGTTAGACTCGAGCTCGGTCACGCCGTTCACCTCGGGCGCGGTCACCGTGCCGTCGGTCGGAGCCTGGGCATCAAAGTCGATGCAGTCGAGGCTCTGCTCAATGTGCAGTGGGCGCAGCTTGCCGTCGGTGCCGGGACGGTCGTAGTCGTACAGGCGATACGTCACGTCGCTCGACTGCTGCGTCTCCAAAATGAGCGTGCCGGTCTTGATGGCGTGCACGGTACCGGAATCAATCTGGAAAAAGTCGCCCTTGTGGATCGGCAGTACGTTGAGCATGTCGTCCCAGCGGCCGTCCTCGATCATCTGCGCGGCCTCGGCGCGGTCGTGCGCGCGCTGGCCGACAATGATCGTGGCACCGGGCTCGCAGTCCAGCACATACCAGCACTCGGTTTTGCCCAGGCTACCGTTCTCGTGCTCGGCAGCGTACTCGTCGTTGGGATGAATCTGGATCGAAAGGTCGTCCTTGGCGTCCAGAATCTTAATGAGCAGCGGGAACTCCTTGCCCTCGCAGTTGCCAAAGAGCTCGCGATGCTCGGCCCACAGCCACGACAGCGTGTGGCCGGCATACGGGCCCTCCGCAATCTGGCAGTCGCCGTTGGGGTGGGCCGAGATGGCCCAGCACTCACCGATGGGTCCATCGGGAATGTCGTAGCCAAATACGGTTTCGAGCTGGCGGCCGCCCCAGATCTTCTCGTGGAAGATCGGCGTCAGCTTAATCAAATCGGACATGTTCATACCCCCATTGTGTTGCGCGGGCGCTGCACAAAACAGCTCAAAGCGAGCGCCCGGATGACTACAAAAACCTATGCCAACGTTACGTTGTGCAACTCAAAGCGGTCGCCAACGTTGCGCGAGACCGAATACTCAAAGGCGGCGCCGCTGTCCAAAAAGCCAATCTGGGTGAGCTCGAGCAGGGAAGAGCCAGGCTTGGTGTCCAAGCGCTCGGCTTCTTCCTCGGTTGCTGCCACGGCGCGAATGGTACGGTGGAAGCTCGAAATCTTCAGCCCACATTGCTCGCGGATGAAGTGGTAGACCGATCCGTACAGGTCCTTCTTTTTCAGCCCCGGAATCAGCTCGAGGGGCATGTAGGTGTACTCGATAACGATGGGCTTCTCATCGGCCTGACGCACACGCACGATGTGATAGGCAAAGTCATCCTCGGCAATTCCCAGCTGGGCTGCGATGTCCGCTGGTGGATTAACAATCGAGAAATCGTAGACCACCGAGGTCACCTTCTCCCCGCGGTGCTCATGCGAAAGGCCCTGGGCACGGTCGTTTTTGCCCTGGAAAAACGCCTGACCGGGAAGTCCCGCCGTGTCCTTAACGTAGGTACCCGATCCGCGTCGGCTGGTAATAAGACCTTCTTCGGTGATTTGTTCAATAGCTCGTTTGACGGTGATTTTGGAAACACTATAGAGCTCGCAGAACTCAACGACGGTGGGAAGCTTGTCGCCCGGTTTAAGAGCGCCGTTCTCGATGCTTCGACGGATATCCGCAGCTACCGCCTCGTATTTTGGGATCACGGAACCTCCTTTCCAACCTGATTGAGTATAAAAGAAAGTATAGTTAACACCTAAGTATCTCTATTTTGAGTTATTGAAAAGTTCGAGAAAGATAAAATCAAAAGTCGCCCCGCTTGTAAAATCAGAGCGTTCTAAATGATAAACATCTGAGTAGTGTCGTGTTGAGGAATGATCGGTCCGAGGACGGGACCGAACCGATATAGCGGCCAGCGAACCGAATCTCGTACTCTGCGTTTCCCCAGATAAAACCTGTCAAAACAAACCTGTCCCTTTTTGGTAGGTTTTTGCCTTGGGAGCGGTACCATACAGGCAATGTTTAAACGAGAAAGGTGGGCTCCCATGGAACCTAAGCAGTATTACATCGGCATCGACGTCGGCGGCACTTCGGTTAAGGAGGGCCTGTTCGACGAGGACGGCAACCTGCTTGCCAAGGCCAGCGTGCCCACGCCTCCCATCGTTGACGCTGCGGGCTTTGCCGCGGTGACCGAGGCTATCGACCAGGTGGTCGCCAAGGCCCAGATTCCGCGTGCCTTTGTGGCGGGCATTGGCCTGGCCGTTCCGTGCCCCATCCCGGCGTCGGGCGATGCCAAGGTCAAGGCCAACATTGCCATTAACCTGCCCGAGCTGAGGATCGCCATTCAGAAGCACTGCCCCGACGCGGTCGTTAAATACGAGAACGATGCCAACGCCGCCGCCATGGGCGAGGCCTGGCTCGGCTCTGCCAAGGGCGTACAGAACGTGGTGATGGTCACCATCGGTACCGGCGTGGGCGGCGGCGTTATCGTTAACGGCGACGTGGTATCGGGTGTTGTGGGCGCCGGCGGCGAGATTGGCCACATGTGCCTGAACCCGGCTGAGGAGCGCACCTGCGGCTGTGGCGGCCATGGCCATCTGGAGCAGTATTCCAGCGCCACCGGCGTGGTGAGCAACTACCTTGCCGAGTGCAAGAAGGCGGGCGTCGAGCCCATTGAGCTCCCCGGCCCCTCCGATTCCAAGGACGTGTTCCAGGCCTGCCGCGAGGGCGACAAACTCGCGCTGGCAGCTGCCGATACCATGGCTGACTATCTCGGCCGTGCTCTGGCACTTATCGCCAACGTGGTCGACCCCGAGATGTTCCTGATCGGTGGCGGCGCGTCCGCTTCGGCCGATGTCTACCTCGATAAGGTTCGCGAGCACTTTAAGCAATACGCGCTTTCCGCCTCGCGCGAGACGCCCATTAAGGTCGCTTCGCTCGGAAACGACGCCGGCATCATCGGCGCTGCCTACGTAGCCCTGCGCGCCGCCGGTAAATAGCTGCTGCAAGGGGGTCAAGTTGCTTTGCACCAACACGGTGCAAAAGGGACAGCCTTGGCCCCCATGCCTGCCCCAAAATATGCCGTGCCCCTTCCGTCTGCGAAGGCTCGGCGCCAGCGTGCTACCATAGCTACGTCCAAGTACACATATCAAGTGGAGGATATCCATGGCAAACGTTCTTGTCTTTGGTCACCAGAACCCCGATAACGACGCCATCATGAGCGCCGTCGTCCTGTCCCAGCTGCTCAATCAGGTTGAGTATGCCGGCAACACCTACGAGGCTTGCGCTCTGGGCCAGCTTCCGGCCGAGTCCGCCAAGCTGCTCGCCGACGCCGGCATCGCCGAGCCCCGCGTGATCGAGTCCGTCGAGGCCGGTCAGCTCGTCGTCCTCACCGACCACAACGAGTCTGCCCAGTCCGTCGCCGGCCTTAAGGATGCCACGGTCTTTGGCGTTGTCGATCATCACCGCATTGGCGACTTCGAGACCGCCGGCCCGCTGCACTACATCTGCCTGCCCTGGGGCTCCAGCTGCACCATCGTCACCAAGCTCGCCGGCGTGCTCGGCGTTGAGCTTTCCGACGTCCAGGCTAAGCTGCTGCTCTCGGCCATGATGACCGACACGCTCATGCTCAAGAGCCCCACCACCACCGATGTCGACCGCGCCGTCGCCGCCAAGCTCGGCGAGCAGGTGGGCGTCGACCCGGTTAAGTTTGGCATGGAGGTCTTCCTCACCCGTCCGTCCGGCTCTTTCACCGCAGCCGAGATGGTCGGCAACGACATCAAGATGTTCGAGCCCGCCGGCAAGAAGCTGCTCATCGGCCAGTACGAGACCGTCGACAAGAGCCGTGCGCTCGGCATGATCGACGAGATCCGCGAGGCCATGCGCGCCTACGCCGCTGAGAAGGGTGCCGACGGCATCGTCCTGTGCATCACCGACATCATGGAGGAGGGCTCGCAGGTCCTGCTCGAGGGCGAGACCGAGACTGCTCAGAAGGGCCTGGGCATTGCCGACGAGCACGACGGCGTCTGGATGCCGGGTGTCCTCTCCCGTAAGAAGCAGGTCGCTGCCCCCATCATGGCCGCCTGCTAGGTTCTTTTGACCTAACACCGACGACCGGACCGCGGACGTCCCGCGCTCCAGTCGTTTTTTGTGCGCGGGGCCGTGTTGTCTCTTGGACAGGCGTGCCCGTGCCGTTGAGCAAATAATGTTCAACCTATGGTTCCGCTTTTCGGCCGCGCTTGTGCGCTTGTCGCGCAGGGTAGGCTAGATGCAAGCGTAATACGTTGGAGCGCGGCGCCGCCACTTGGGCGGGCCGTGCTTTTTTAAGACGGGATCCATCCCGTGAAAGGAGCCGCCCATGGCAGCAACTGAGCAGCTGTTCAACGTCCGTGAGCGCAAGCGCTTTGAACGCCACGACATTTGGGAGCGCATCGCCGAGAACGGCACGATTTCCGCCGCCGTCATGGTCTTCGCCGCCATCGCCGCCGTCATTTGCGCCAATACCGATGCCTACGAGGCCATCCATCACTTTTTGGAGACCCCGCTGTATGTGGGTCTGGGCAACCTTACGGCCGGTCTCACCGTTGAGCTTTTCGTCAACGACTTCCTCATGGCGATTTTCTTTTTGTTGGTGGGCATTGAGCTTAAGTACGAGATGACGGTCGGCGAGCTCAAGAATCCGCGTCAGGCCATGCTTCCCATGCTGGCGGCCGTGGGCGGCGTCGTCGTTCCTGCCTGCATCTACCTGATCTTTAACCATGCCGGCGCCCGCAACGGTTGGGCCATCCCCATGGCAACCGATATTGCCTTTGCGCTGGGCGTGCTGTCGCTTTTGGGCAACCGCGTGCCCAACGGCGTGCGCGTGTTCTTCTCGACGCTCGCCATCGCCGACGACCTCATCTCCATCGCCGCCATCGCCATCTTCTACGGTCAGAGCCCCAATCCGTTTTGGTTGGGCGCCGCCGCGCTGGTGACCTGCGCGCTCGTGTGGCTCAACAAGACGCAGCATTACCGCCTTGCCCCGTATTCGGTACTGGGTCTGCTGCTGTGGTTCTGCATGTTCAAGAGCGGCGTACATGCCACGCTTGCTGGCGTCATCTTGGCCTTTACCATCCCGGCCAAGTGTGGTGTCAAGCTCGATAGCCTCACCGATTGGTTGGGCGAGTGCCTGCCGCTGCTCGATGACCGCTACGACGACGAGGCACACATCCTGGGCCAGCATGACTTTACCGTCTCGACCACCAGGGTCGAGCGCGTCATGCACCGCGTGACCCCGCCGCTCATCCGCATGGAGCGTCTGATCTCCACGCCGGTCAACTTTGTGATTCTGCCGATCTTTGCGTTCGTGAACGCACAGGTTCGCCTAGTGGACGTGGACATGAGCACGCTGCTCACCGACCCGGTGACGCTCGGCGTGTACTTTGGCATGCTGCTGGGCAAGCCGATTGGTATCTTTGGCATGACGTTTGCCCTGGTTAAGTTTAGGGTCTGCGAGCTGCCGCATAACGTTAACTGGCACATGATTGCCGGTGTGGGCATTCTGGGCGGCATCGGCTTCACCATGTCGATTCTCATCAGCGGCCTTGCCTTCCCGACGGCCCAGTTTGAGGTTCTGGCTGCCAAGGCCGCCATTCTTGCCGGTTCGGTCACCGCTGCCGTGCTCGGTATGATCTACATGAGCGTGGTCTGCAAACACCCCGCGCCCAAGGACGAGTAAGAGCACATACAAGTTTGAAAACGCCGCCTGTGAACACCATCACAAGCGGCGTTTTAGTCATTGGGGACGTTCTTAAACGACTAGGTTTATTCCACCGTTCCGTAGACGGCGCCCCAGCCGTGGGCGGCAAGGGCGGAGTTGAGCTGGTCGCAAAGCGATTGGCGGTCGTAGTAGCCGGGCGGCAATAGGTTCACGATTTCCATGAGATCGGGCGCCAGGTCCAAGATCTCGGCCTGTACGATGAGATCCAGGCGGTCGATGGCGCGGCGGTCGTAAAACAGCCCGTCGACCAGGCGCTGCAGGTCGCCGAATTCCTCGGCCTGGAACGATCCGTATTCCATAGTGCCTCCTTGGGCGCCCCACGCCGGCATGCGCGGCGATTCATAATTCATTGCGATGAACTTAATCTATCACGGCTTCATGCCGTTGCGGCGGTGGCGGTCTATACTTAGACGAACTGCAACGTCCCGCTTCGCGAAAGGTCGCACCCATGCAGACGATCTACCAGAAGATGGAAACCACCGAACTCGATGCCGCCATCGAGGCGCTCAAAGCCGAGGTCGCCGAGGTCAAGGCCAAGGGCCTGGCGCTCGACATGGCCCGCGGCAAGCCGTCGCCCTCCCAGGTGGACATCTCTCGACCCATGCTCGATATCCTCAATGCCGATGCCGATCTGCACGACGGCAACGTCGACTGCTCAAACTACGGTTGCTTTGAGGGCATTCCCTCGGCGCGCAAACTGGCGGGGGAGTTCCTGGGTTGCCCTGCCGAGCAGACGCTCGTACTGGGTTCGTCGAGCCTTCTGATCGAGCACGATATCGCCGGCATGTTTTGGCGCTGCGGTTCGTGCGGCAGCGAGCCTTGGGAGGCTTACGAGGCCGCGCACGACGGCAAGAAGGTCAAGTTCCTGTGCCCTGTTCCCGGCTACGACCGTCACTTTGGCATCACCGCCGACCTGGGTATCGAGAATGTCCCCGTCGCGATGACCGACAACGGCCCCGACATGGACGAGATCGAGCGCTTGGTTGCCGCCGACGACTCCATCAAGGGCATCTGGTGCGTGCCCAAGTATTCCAACCCCACGGGCATCACTTTTAGCGAGGACACCGTGCGTCGCCTGGTCGAGATGCCCACGGCCGCGCCCGATTTCCGCATCTTCTGGGACAACGCCTACTGCGTGCACGACCTGTACGACGAGACCGACGAGCTCGCCAACATCTTTGATCTCGCTCGCGCGGCGGGCACCGAGGACCGCGTGGTGGCCTTTGCCTCGACGTCCAAGATCACCTTCCCGGGCGCCGGCATCGGCTTTATCGGTGCGAGCCCCGCGGTTATCGCGGAGTTCTCCAAGCGCCTGAAGGCCGGCCTTATCAGCGCCGACAAGCTCAACCAGCTGCGCCACGTACGCTTCCTTCCCACCATCGAGGCGGTCAAGGAGCACATGAAAAAGCATGCCGAGTTTTTGCGCCCGCGCTTTGAGGCCGTTGAGCGCAAGCTCACCGAGGGCCTGGGTGAGACGGGCTGCGCTACCTGGACGCATCCTCGCGGCGGCTACTTTGTGAGTTTCGATGGCCCCGAGGGCTCGGCCCAGAAGGTTGCGGCGCTTTGCGCCGAGCTGGGTGTTAAGCTCACGCCGGCCGGCGCTACCTGGCCCTACGGCAAAGACCCGCGCGATACCAACATCCGTATTGCGCCGAGCTATCCCACGGTCGAGGACCTGGAGGCCGCGCTCGATGTGCTGGTGCTGGCTGTGAAGCTCGTCGCTGCCGAGCTTGCGCGTGCCGAGCGCGCCTAACGCGCGGCTTCCCGTACTATCCGCACTTTCGATACGTAAAGGAGCGTATACATGGATTTGGGAATTTCTACCAACCCCACGCCAGAGCTCTATACCATTAAGGTAACCGGCGAGATTGATATCTCCAATGCCGATAGTCTGCGCAACGCCATCGACTTGGCGCTCGAGCAGCCCACCGAGGCCGTTGAGCTCGACTTTGCCCAGGTGAGCTACATTGATTCGACGGGCATTGGCGTGCTCGTGGGCGCCGCGCACCACGCGGTCGACCACGGCAAGCGCTTTAGCTGCACCAATGTGCAGCCCCCGGTGATGCGCGTGGTTCAGCTGCTGGGCGTCGACCAGGAGATCTCGATCACGGCGGCATAAGCCCTGCCCCAAAAGGGGCGTGCCGTTTGGCATATGTTTGTGATGCGCTCGGACGTTTTGGCGTCCGGGCGCTATACTTGACCGAATGAATAGACGAGTTCCGGCCGAATGGCGCGGTGCGGGCTCGACTCATATCGAGCCTTGGAGGTATGTGTGTTTGGTATTGGAGAGGGTGAGCTCGCGATCATCGTGGTCTTCGGCTTTTTGCTGTTTGGCCCGGATAAGCTCCCGCAGATGGGCCGCACAATCGGCCGTGCCATCCGTCAGTTCCGCGAGACGCAGGAAAAGATGACGGCCGTTGTTCAGTCCGAGATTATCGATCCGGTAAGCGAGGCCGCGTCGGCCCCGGTCAAGCCCAAGAAGGCTGCCGTCGATGACGATTCCGATGCGGACGAGGGTGCCGTCGAGACGGCTGCGCCCGCAAAGAAGGAGACTTTTGCCGAGCGCCGTGCCCGCCTTGCCGCCGAGAAGGCTGCGAGCGAGGGTGCCACCGAGGGCGAAGGCGCTGCTGATGAGGCCGAGAGCGCCGAGTCCGCCAAGGCCGAGCCTGCCGCTGCCGTCGCCGAGCCCGAGCCTGCTGCAGAGCCGGAGCCCGAGCCCGAGCCGGCAGAGCCCACGACGGCTGACCTCTACGCCCGTCGTCCCCGTAAGCGCAAGGCTGTCGTCGACCAGCTCGCTCGCGAGCTCGAGGCCGAGGACGACGCCGCTGCCGCCGACGCCCCGAAGGGAGGCGATGAGTAATGCCTATCGGACCTGCGCGTATGCCGCTCTTCGATCACCTGGGAGAGCTCCGTCGCCGTCTGACCATCGTAGTCGTGTCGGTGTTTGCCGCCGCTATCGTGCTGTATTTCGCCACGCCCGTGGTGCTCGACATCCTGGAAGACCCCATCCGCTCCTTTGTACCGGACGGTAAGTTCTACATCACCACTACGCTCGGCGGCTTTGGCCTGCGCTTTTCGCTGGCCATCAAGATGGCCGTTGTCATGTGCACGCCCATGATCATCTGGCAGATTCTGGCATTTTTCCTGCCGGCGCTTCGCCCCAACGAGCGCAAGTGGGTCGTGCCCACGGTGCTCGCCTCGACGGTGCTGTTCTTCCTGGGCGCCATTTTCTGCTACTTCATCATCATTCCTGCGGGCTTTGAGTGGCTCATCGGCGAAACCTCGGCCGTCGCTACGGCGCTGCCCGATCTGGAGAACTACGTCAACATGGAGCTGCTCTTTATGATCGGCTTTGGCGTGGCGTTTGAGCTGCCGCTCATCATCTTCTACCTGTCCGTCTTCCACATCGTGTCCTACGCTGCTTTCCGCGGTGCCTGGCGTTACGTATACGTTGGCCTGCTTGTGGGCTCGGCTGTGATTACGCCTGACGGCTCGCCCGTTACGCTCGGCCTCATGTATGGCGCCCTGCTCTCGCTTTACGAGATTTCGCTTGCCATCGCCCGTGTGGTCATTACCGCGCGCGAGGGCAAGGAGGGCTTGTTCGTGAGTCGTCTGGACCTGTTCTCGGACGACGAGGACGACGAGGAGTAAATCGGTATGCACGAGGTTGGCATTGTCAACGGCATACTCGATACAGTGATTCGTGCGGCGCGTGGGGCGGGGGCCTCGCGCGCCGTTTTGGTAACGCTGCGTATCGGGGATATGACCGAGGTCGTGCGCGAGGCACTCGACTTTGCATGGGAGACATTTCGCGACGAGGACCCGCTCACGCGCGGCTGCGAGCTTGCCGTAGAGGAAGTCCATCCACAAAGCGAGTGTCTGGACTGCGGCGAGGTCTTTGAGCACGACCGCTTCCATTGCCGTTGTCCCCAGTGCGGTGGCGCCAATGTGCGCCTACTGCACGGCCGCGAGCTCGACATCGCCAGTATAGAAATCGAAACCCCCGACGATTAGCCCGCCAGCCACCTGGGGACGGGGTATAAATGTTGGAAATTAAGGAGTGCCGAATATGGCCGAGAAAACGATTGATATCGCGTCGCCGATTCTGTCGCGCAATGAGCGCCTGGCAGATCAGCTGCGACAGCGATTTAAAGAGACAAACACCTATGTGATCAATGTGTTGTCGAGCCCCGGCTCGGGCAAGACTACCACGATCCTGGGCACCAACGAGCGTCTACGTGACAAGGCCGGCCTGCGCTGTGCCGTCATCGAGGGCGATATCGCCTCGGATGTCGACGCCATCACCATGAAGGAAGCCGGCATGCCCGCCATCCAGATCAACACGGGCGGCCTGTGCCATCTCGAGGGCAACATGATCATGGAGGCAGTTGACGCCTTCGACCAGGCTGTGGGTCTTCAAAACATCGACGTCATCTTTATCGAAAACGTGGGTAACCTGGTCTGCCCAGTCGACTTTGACCTGGGCGAAAACCTGTCCATCATGATTCTCTCGGTGCCCGAGGGCGACGACAAGCCCATCAAGTACCCGGGCATCTTCCAGCACGCCGGCGCGCAGCTGCTCAACAAGGTCGATGTGGCCCCGGCTTTCGATTTTGACATGGATAGGTATACTAAGACACTCGATGACCTCAATCCGCAGGCGCCGCGGTTTTCCGTCAGCGCGCGTAAGGGCGAGGGCATGGATGCCTGGTGCGATTGGCTCATCGGGCAGATTGAGCAAGCAAGGGCGTAAGTCGGCCGCCATACGGGCGGGCGTAGCCGCAGAGATACGAGATAGGAGCCTCTTTTGAAGCTCATCATCGCCGAGAAAAACGACGCCGCGCGTCAGATTGCCGAGCGTCTGTCCACGGGCAAGCCCAAAAAGGACAAGGTGTACAACACCGCCATCTACCGTTTTGAGTGGAAGGGCGAGGAGTGCGTGACGATCGGCCTTGCCGGTCACATCCTTGCGCCCGATTTTTGCGACAGCGTGCTGTTCGATAAAAAGCTGGGCTGGTATTCGGTCACCGAGGACGGTGAGATACTGCCGGCCGACATGCCCGATGGCCTGGCTCGTCCGCCTTACGACACCAAGCGTAAGCCGTTCCTTGCCGATGGCATTTCCATCAAGGGCTGGAAGCTCGAGAGCCTGCCTTACCTCACCTGGGCGCCTGTCATTAAGCTGCCGGCCGAGAAGGAGCTCATTCGTTCGCTCAAGAACCTCGCTAAAAAGTCCGACAGCGTCATTATCGCCACGGACTTCGATCGCGAGGGCGAGCTGATCGGTTCGGACGCCCTCAACAAGGTGCGCGAGGTTGCGCCCGACTTGCCGGTCGCCCGCGCCCAGTATTCTTCGTTTACCAAGGCCGAGATTACGCAGGCCTTTGATAATCTCGTCTCGCTCGACCAGAACTTGGCCGACGCCGGCGAGAGCCGTCAGCACATCGACCTCATTTGGGGCGCGGTGCTCACGCGCTACCTGACGCTCGCCAAGTTTGGCGGCTTTGGCAACGTGCGTTCCGCCGGCCGCGTGCAGACGCCGACGCTCGCCCTGGTGGTTGAGCGCGAGCGCGAGCGCATGGCGTTTGTGCCCGAGGATTATTGGCAGATCCGCGGCATGGGCGCCGCGCAGGGTGCTGCCGAGGACGACCGCTTTAAGATTGCGCACAAGACGGCGCGCTTTACCGACAAGGATGCTGCCGAGACGGCGTACGGCCATGTTGACGGCGTTGCGACGGCAACCGTCGCCGCGGTGACCAAGCGTTCGCGCAAGCAGCAGCCGCCCACGCCGTTTGCGACCACTTCGCTGCAGGCTGCCGCCGCAGCCGAGGGCATCTCGCCTGCGCGTACCATGCGCATCGCCGAGTCCCTCTACATGGCGGGCCTCATCAGCTACCCGCGTGTCGACAACACCGTGTACCCCGCGACGCTCGACCTGGGCGCCGTGGTGAGCGACCTGGCAAAGATCAATCCGGCGCTGGCACCTGTATGCAAAAAGGTGCTCGCTGGCCCCATGAAGCCCACGCGGGGCAAAGTCGAGACCACCGACCACCCGCCTATCTATCCCACGGGCGAGGGCGATCCGTCCACGCTCGATGGCGGCCAGCGCAAGCTCTACGACCTCATCGCCCGCCGCTTCCTGGCGACGCTTATGGGTCCCGCGACCATCGAGAACACCAAGCTCGAGCTCGACGTGAACGGCGAGCCGTTCGTGGCTTCGGGCGATGTGCTCGTGACCCCGGGTTTCCGCGAGGCGTACCCGTACGGACTCAAACGCGACGAGCAGATGCCGCCGCTGGAGCAGGGCGACACGGTCGATGTGTTCGACATTAAGCTCGAGGCCAAGCAGACCGAGCCGCCCGCGCGCTACAGCCAGGGCAAGCTCGTGCAGGAGATGGAGAAGCGCGGCCTGGGTACCAAGTCCACGCGCGCGAGCATCATCGAGCGCCTGTACGCCGTGCGCTACCTCAAAAACGATCCCGTGGAGCCGAGCCAGCTGGGTATCGCCATCATCGATGCACTGTCGCAGTTTGCCCCGCGCATCACGAGTCCCGATATGACCAGTGAGCTCGACGGCGACATGACCCGCGTGGAGCGCGGCGAGGATACCGAAGAGCATGTCGTGACGCACTCGCGCGCGCTGCTGGCCGGCGTGCTCGACGAGCTGCTCAAGCACACGCAGGAGCTGGGCGACGCCATCAGCGACGCCGTTACGGCCGATGCACGCGTGGGCGCCTGCCCCAAGTGCGGCAAGGACCTGGTTATGAAGACGAGTGCCAAGACCCGCGGCAGCTTTATCGGCTGCATGGGCTGGCCCGACTGCGACGTGACCTATCCGGTGCCGAGCGGCGTCAAGGTCAGCCCGCTCGAGGGCGAGGCGGCCGTGTGCCCCGAGTGCGGCGCGCCGCGCATTAAGTGCCAGCCGTTCCGCCAGAAGGCCTTCGAGATTTGCGTGAACCCCACGTGCCCCACCAACTACGAGCCCGACCTTAAGGTGGGCGAGTGCAAGGTGTGCGCCGAGGCAGGACGCCATGGCGACCTAATCGCGCACAAGAGCGAAAAGAGCGGCAAGCGCTTTATCCGCTGCACCAACTACGATGACTGCGGCGTGAGCTATCCGCTGCCGGCGCGCGGCAAGCTCGAGGCGACGGGCGAGACCTGCCCCGAGTGCGGTGCCCCCATCGTGGTGGTCAACACGGCGCGCGGTCCGTGGCGCATCTGCGTCAACATGGACTGCCCGACCAAGGAGAAGAAGCCCGCCCGCGGCCGCAAGACTGCGACCAAGGCGAGCGCGGCGAAGAAGACCTCGACTGCGAAGAAGACGACGGCTAAGAAAGCCACTGCCGCCAAGAAGACGACCGCGAAGAAGTCGACTGCCAAGAAGTCGACTACCAAAAAGACCGCTGCCGACAAGTAGCCGCACGGTCGAAACATCACCTAAAACAAAAACGAGCGAGGACCTCAAAATCCTCGCTCGTTTTTTATCCGGCAGTTAGGGACGTTCCTTTTCTGCCGGCAGTTTAGGAACGTCCCTAACTGCCGGCTCGGGAACGACAAAGCGCTAGTTCACTTCGACGGGTTTGGCGCCGGGATAGCGCTCCTCAAAGTCTAGGCGGTACTTATTGTCATTGGTGCCCGCCACATTGTCGCGCGACAGCGGCGCCACGATCTCATTCTTATGGTCCGCGGGCTTTGCGTACTTTAAGCTGATCTCCCAGGCATCGCAGATCGCATCGATGCGGTGATCCAGGTCGTCGTACAGAGCAATGATGTCCTTCCACGAGCTGTAGTTCTTAGAGCTTGTGGGGACGTCCAGGTCCTCGACAATGTCGTAATACTGCTCGATGGTGTCCTCCGTGCGCTCGGCGACGTCAGCGAGATTTTGACGGGTGGTACGATCCTCTTCCAGATAGCTGCCATTAAACGTCTCTGCGCAGGCACGGACCTGGCTATCGAGATCTTCCAGCAGGTCGTAGTATTCACTCAGGCGACGGTAGAGGTTCTGTTCGGAGAGGCTTGCTTCGCCGCCATCCTCGTCGTCATCGTCATCATCGTCGTACAGGCTGTTGGGATTGCCGAGAGGCTTTAGATCATCGTCGTCGACGTCATGGTGCAGCTTAGCTACCTCGGCAGTCGTCTGCGTGGCAGCGTTGTCGAAAGGCTTGATCACAAAAAAGATGACCAAGGCGATGATGATTGCCACCAGCACAACGATAACGGCGACAAGCGCCCTGGTAGCGCTCTTTTTTGCGGCGGGGGCCTGCGGTGAATCAGACGCGTATGCAGACGCCGGTTGCTGTTGGGGCGGGGTGTCCGCGACGGGTATGCGCTGCGTCGTTTCGACCGCTGCGGGGCCGGCAGCGGGGTCGGGGCGATAGGCGAGGGGGTCGTCCGGCTTAGCTTGCGGTGTATCGAGGGAGCCGGTCTGCTCAAACGCGGGTTGGCCGTTGCTCGCGGCTGTCTGCTCAACGGGTGCACCGCACGAGGTGCAGAACTTGGCATCATCTGCAAGAAGCTTGCCGCACGAGGCACAATACCGAGACATTGCCACTCCTTTCGCCACATTTCAATGCAATACGACGATTATACCCAGCGCACAAAATTCCCCATCATAAGTTGCGGTGAAATAGGGACTGTTTGGCGGTCTCAGAGCTTCAATCAGTTCCTATTTCACCGCAACTTTGGAAAGGCACCTTTAGCCATTGGGGACGCACCGAGCACTGGGGTATCATGGCTTGGTTGATATATCTGCATTTACGCGCCTTGTAGGAAGGGGCTGCGCTCATGGCTTTTGAGCCCGCTCAACATAGCTTTATCACGCTCGAGGGCGTCGACGGTGCCGGCAAGTCCACGCAGGCGCGTCTGCTTGCCCGCGCGCTCGAACTCGCTGGCTACCAGGTTGTGAGCCTGCGCGAGCCGGGCGGTACCGCCATCAGCGAAAAGATTCGCGCTCTGCTGCTCGACCCCGCCAACACGGCAATGGGCGATACCTGCGAGTTGCTGCTCTACGAGGCGGCGCGCGCCCAGTTGGTGCACGAGGTCATAGCCCCCGCCCTTGCGGCCGGCAGGGTGGTCCTGTGCGATCGCTTCTACGATTCCACGACCTGCTACCAAGCGTTTGCCGACGGCCTCGATCGCCAGATGGTTCGCGATGCCAATAACCTGGCCGTCGCGGGAACACACCCGGCGCTCACGCTCGTCTACCACATCACGCCCGAGCAGGCGGCGCAGCGTATGGCAGCCCGTGGCGCGGCCGACCGCATGGAGGCCAAGGGCATGGCCTTCCAAGAGCGTGTCTACCAGGGATTTTGCGCCATTGCCGCCGAGGAGCCAAACCGCGTAAAGCTCATCGACGCCACTGCGACCGTCGAGGAAGTCTTTGCGAAGACGATCGAGCAGGTTCGCGCGTACGGTCTCGACATTCCGCAAGACGCCGTCGCCGCCGCGCTTGCCCAGGAGGCCGAGTAACATGGCCCCCGCTCAGGCAAGCCTGCTGGCCAAGCTCGACACCCAAGAGCGCGTGCGCGATTTTTTGACCAACGCCGTCGCCAGCGGCCGCGCATCGCACGCCTACCTGTTTTTGGGCGCTCCCGGCGCCGGTAAGCTCGACGCCGCATGGGCGCTCGCTCAAGCCTTCCTGTGCGAGCAGGGCGGCTGCGGCGCATGCGACAGCTGCGTACGCGTTGCTCGGCATACGCATCCTGACGTGCACTATTACACGCCCGAGAGCGCCACGGGCTACCTCATTGCCCAGACCCGCGAGCTGCTCGATGACGTGCCGCTGGCGCCCATCCGTGCCAAGGCTAAGGTCTACATCATTGACCGTGCCGAGCAGCTGCGCGCCAACACCGCCAACGCGCTGCTCAAGACGCTCGAGGAGCCGCCCGAGGGCGTTATGTTTATCTTGCTGGGCACCTCGGCAGACGTGATGCTGCCCACCATCGTGAGCCGCTGCCAGTGCGTGCCGTTTCGGCTGGGGTCGCCCGCCGTGGCCGCGCGTGCCGTGAGTCGCGCGACGGGTCAGGACCTCGCGCGTTGCCGCATGGCGGTCGCCGTGGCGGGGAGCCCCACGCGCGGCATCGAGTTCCTTAAGAGTGCCGAGCGCCAGGATGCTCGCCGCCAGATGGTCCGCGCCATCGATTCTCTCATCGCTGCCGACGAGGCCGATGTGCTCAGTCGCGCCAAGTCGCTCATCGTCGCCGTCAAGGCGCCGCTCGCCGAGGTCAAGTCCACGCAGGAAAAGGTGCTCGAGCAAAACGCCGATTACCTGTCGCGTGGAGCATTGAAGCAGCTTGAGGACCGTAACAAGCGCGAACTCAACGCGCGCGAGCGTTCGGGTATCATGGAAGCGCTGGCGAGCGCACGGACGCTCATGCGCGACGTGCTGCTGACACTTCAGGACGAGGCGGCCGACGTCGTGAACGAAGACGTGCGCGACACGATCGGTCGGCTTGCCGCCGCGACGAATGTTGCGGGTGCCACCCGGGCGCTCGAGGCGGTCGCGACCGCCGAGCGCAACATCGCCAGAAACGTTACTCCCCAGCTGGCCATCGAGGTCATGCTGTTCGATATCAGGAAGGCACTGAAATGCCGTTAGTCGTACCCGTTAAGTTTACCTACGCCTCGCGCGACCTGTGGTTCGACCCGCAGGATCTGGATATCCTCGAGGCCGATTATGCCATTTGCTCCACCGAGCGCGGAACCGAGATCGGCCTGGTCACAGCCGATCCCTTTGAGGTGCCGCAGGACGAGATCGGCCAGCCGCTCAAGCCCGTGCTGCGCGTGGCGAGCGACATCGACCTGCAGCTTGCCGACGACCTGGCCATCCAGGGCGACGAGGCGATGGTCGATTTTCGCCGTCTCGTCAAAGAGCTCGACCTCGAGATGAAACCGGTCGGCGTCGAGTACCTGTTTGGCGGCGAGAAGGCCGTGTTCTACTTTGCGGCCGAGGAGCGCGTCGATTTTCGTCAGCTCGTCAAGGACCTGTCCTCGACGCTGCACATTCGCGTCGACATGCGCCAGATTGGCGTGCGCGACGAGACCCGCCTGGTGGGCGGCTATGCCCAGTGCGGACAGGAGCTCTGCTGCACGCGCTTTGGCGGACAGTTTGAGCCCGTCTCGATTCGCATGGCAAAAGAGCAGGACCTGCCGCTCAACTCGTCCAAGATCAGTGGCGTGTGCGGCCGCCTGATGTGCTGTTTGCGCTATGAGTTCGAGGCGTACAAGGACTTTAAGAGCCGTGCGCCCAAAAAGAAGACGCTCATCGATACGCCGCTCGGCAAAGCGCGTATTCAGGAATATGACACGCCGCGTGAGCAGCTGGTGCTGCGCCTGGAGAACGGCAAAGTCTTTAAGGTCAACCTGGCCGATATGACGTGCTCGGAGGGCTGCAAAAAGAAGGCCGCCGAGCAGGGCTGCAACTGCCGCCCCGACTGCGTGACGCGTGACGTGCTCGAGCGCATCGAGTCGCCCGAGATGCGCCTGGCGCTCATGGAGCTCGATCGCGAGAACGGCGTCGACGTGGGCGATGGCCTGTCGAGTGCCGACCGTCTGGCCGGCACGTCGATGCCCAAGCGCCGTCGCCGCGATGCCGAATCCGATGCTCGCGCTGCTCAGGGCCAGGGCGAGGGTCGTGGCCGCGGAAAGGGCCGCGGCAAGGCCGAGGCGCCCGAGGCCGGGCCCGTCCGGGCCTGAAAGCGTATAGAGCCGGGCGGGGCCTCCGTTGCGCTGTTCCTGCTCCACGGGGGCGACGGCGACGAGCCCCTTGACGGCGTCAAGGATATCCGGGGCCGACCAGAAACAGCTGTCCGACCAGCGCGTGCCTTCGCCCATCGGCATGAATTCGATGAACCGCACGTCGATGGGGTGGCGCATGGCGTAGTCGATAAAGGCGGGCAGCTCGTCGTCGTTGAAGCCGCGCATGGCGACCGCGTTGAGCTTGAAGGGGATGCCCGCGTCGAGAAGGGCGTCCATGTTTTCCCGGACCTTGCCGAACAGATCGCGGCCCGTGATCTGCTCGAACTTGTCCCTGTCGAACGTGTCGAGGGACAGGTTCACCGCGTTCAGTCCTATGGCTTTCAATGTTTGGATATGGGGGCCGATCAGCGTCCCGTTGGTGGTCACGCGGATGTCGAGGGCGGGGTGCGCGGCCCGCAGGCGTTCGAGGAAGTCGGCGAATCCTTTGCGCGCGAAGGGCTCGCCGCCCGTCAGCCGGACTTTTTCCACGCCCATGTCCATCGCCATGTCCACAAGCTGTTCCATCTCCTCATAGCGCAGGACGGATTCGTGGGGAATGAACGTCTCCATGCCGCTGCGGCAGTAGGTGCAGCGCAGGTTGCAGCGGTCGGTAACAGAGAGGCGG
>CAJKZP010000032.1:0-17779 GCA_905204415.1 uncultured Collinsella sp.
CGTCTGGCCGAACGAGCCCCCATACCCTCGTTCGGTCAGACGCGCTGCCGCGTTTTGTTTTTGTGCCGTATAATGACCACTACCTATGACGCGATACAAAAGAAAGGTGTTTGCCCATGCAGGCACAGAAGGCGGAGGGAACCCGCGACCTTATCGGCGCCGAGATGCGCGCTTGGCAAAAGATGCAGCAGATTGCGGCCGGCGTATTCGAGCCGTTTGGCTTTAAGCCCATCGAGACGCCCGCGATCGAGCAAGTGGACGTGTTTGTCCACGGTATCGGCCAGTCGACCGACGTCGTTCGCAAGGAGATGTTCCGCGTGTTTAGCGGCGCCAACCTTGAGCGCGTCTTTACCGAGGGTACCGATACCAAGCTCAAGCCCAAGCAGCGCCTGGCGCTTCGCCCCGAGGGCACGGCCGGTGTGGTGCGCGCCGTTGTGGAGAACAACCTGGTGCCCCAGGGCTCCACGCCGTTTAAGGCTTACTACGCCGAGGCTATGTTCCGCGGCGAGCGTCCCCAGAAGGGTCGCCTGCGTCAGTTCCACCAGGTAGGCATCGAGTGGCTCGGCGCTCCCGATCCGGCGGCAGACGCCGAGTGCATCATTATGCTCATGGAGTTTTACAAGCGCCTGGGCTTCGATCTTTCCAAGCTTCGTCTACTCATTAACTCAATGGGCGATGCTCAATGCCGTCCGGCCTATCGCGAGCAGGTCAAGCAGTTCATTCTCGATCACGCCGACGAGATGTGCGACGAGTGCCGCGAACGCGCCGAGCTCAACCCGCTGCGCGCCTTCGACTGCAAGAACGACCACTGCCGCGAGATCATGGCCGAGGCCCCGCTGATGG
This sequence comes from uncultured Collinsella sp., assembly GCA_905204415.1. Classification (GTDB taxonomy): domain Bacteria; phylum Actinomycetota; class Coriobacteriia; order Coriobacteriales; family Coriobacteriaceae; genus Collinsella. Next base: position 844 of record CAJKZP010000032.1, read on the forward strand.
GCGACAACCTGTGCGACGAGTGTCGCGAGCACTACGAGCAGGTCAAGCGCTATTTGGATGCGGCGGGTATCGAATATGTCGAGGATCCCACCTTGGTGCGTGGCCTGGACTACTACACCCGTACTGTCTTTGAGGTCGAGGCTCCCGGCGCCGGTGTCGGCTCCATCGGTGGCGGCGGTCGTTATGACGGCTTGGTCGAGCTCGAGGGTGGCAAGCCTACGGCGGGCGTCGGCTTCGCTGTCGGTTTTGAGCGCGCCCTGCTGGCCCTGCAGGCCTTTGGCAGCGATCTGGGTGCCGAGGAGGTCCCGTGCGTCTACGTTGCTAACGCCGGCAAGGAGCTGCGTCAGAACGTCTTTACCATTACGCAGCAGCTTCGCGCCGCAGGGATTGTGACCGAGGCCGACTATCAGGGCCGTTCGCTCAAGGCCCAGTTTAAGCAGGCCGACAAGGTGGGCGCCAAGCTCATTTTGGTCCTGGGTGGCGACGAGCTTGCCGCCGGCAAGGTCAAAGTGCGCGACATGGAGAGCCATGACGAGGTTCTCGTCGATCTGGCCAACGTGGTCGAGGCGGTTCGCGAGCGCCTGTAGCGCATGATTTTTGAGCTGTGGATTCACTAAAACGCTCAGCTCGTTGCGAGCGATTGTTACGGGGGTGTTTCGCTTTTATGCGGAATGCCCTCGTTTGCATATGCCGTCCACCGAGAAATACGACCATTTGGGGCAAAAACCCTTGCAATGCAGAAAATACTTTTGTGTGGTAAAGCGCAATCAGTGCCGAAAGTATTTCTCAAGCGCCTATAATGAATACCGCATGTTACGTGCATAGAAGGAGGAATGGGAGGAAACGTGGCTGAGAACCTAAGCAACCAGTCTGTACCCGAAGCCGCGGCGCGCGTCGCTGCCGTGGTCAACCGCCTCGTTAACCGAATCGGCTCGAATGCCGAGTCCAGGGAGCGTCTCGCCGAGATCGAGATCCCCGAGGAGCTGCGCGATAATCTGGCGCTGTTCCTGCGCCTGGAACGTCGTGTGCTTAGCGAGTATGATCCCGAGATCGCGGACCTGTTCGACAAGATTTTGACAGCCGAGATTGTGGCCAATGCTGGCAACCCCGGTAGCCGCGCTGCCGACGAGTCCGTTGACGAGCAGGGCGTGCCCACTGCCGACGAGCCCACCGCCGTGGCGTTTCGCGAAGTCGTCGATCTGATTGACAGCCTGCCGCTCGATAAGCAGCAGGTCATCGTTCGCGCCTTTACGAGCTTCTTCCACTTGGCAAACCTGTCGGAGGAGAACTACCGTGTGGCGCAGCTGCGCGAGCGCGAGGCCGGCGCATCGACCGATACCGAGGTCGATCCCGCCAACGAACTCACCGTCGCCTATCACCAGTTGGTAAACGAGATGGGTGTCGAGGGCGCCAATGAGCTGCTCGGCAAGCTTGAGTTCCACCCTGTCTTTACCGCACATCCCACCGAGGCCCGTCGTAAGGCCGTCGAGGGCAAGATTCGCCGTATCTCCAACCTGCTGGAGGAGCGTCCGCGTCTGGGCGGCTCCGACCTGGTGGAGAACGAGCGCCATATGCTGCAGGAGATCGACGCCCTGGTGCGTACGAGCCCCATCGCGCTCAAGAAGCCCACGCCGGTCGAGGAAGCCGATACCATCATCGACATCTTCGATAACACGCTGTTCGACGTTATCCCCGTCATCTATCGTCGTTTTGACGACTGGGTGCTGGGTGATAAGGCCGGCACCGTGCCGCCGCTGTGCCCAGCATTCTTCCATCCCGGCAGCTGGATCGGCTCCGACCGCGACGGCAACCCCAACGTCACCGCCAAGGTGAGCCGCGAAGTCGCCGCCAAGTACTTCACCCACATGGTGCTCAAGCTCGAGGACAAGTGCCGCCGCATCGGCCGCAACCTGACGCTCGAGGCCACCTACAGCAAGCCGTCTGCCGAGCTCATTAACCTGTGGAACCATCAGGTCGAGATGAGCACCCAGTACACTGCACGTGCCGAGCTGATCTCCGAGCACGAGCCGCATCGCGCCGTCATGCTTGTCATGGCCGACCGTCTGAACGCCACCGTGCGTCGCATCACCGACACCATGTACCACAGCGCCGATGAGTTCCTGGATGACCTGCGCGTCGTCCAGCGTTCGCTGGCCGCCTGCGGTGCCGTCCGTGCTGCCTACGGCCCGGTCCAGACCATCATCTGGCAGGTCGAGTCCTTCGGCTTCCATATGGTCGAGATGGAGTTCCGTCAGCACTCCGTGGTGCACGCCCGCGCCCTCAAGGATATCCACGAGAACGGTATCCATGGCGACCTGCAGCCCATGACGCGCGAGGTCATCGACACCTTCCGTGCCATCGGCTCCATCCAAAAGCGCTATGGCAAGAAGATGGCGCACCGCTACATCATCTCGTTTACCAAGAGCGCCCAGCATGTGGCCGACGTCTTTGAGCTTGCCCACCTGTCTTTCGCACACGAGGAGGATGTCCCCGAGCTCGACGTGATCCCGCTGTTCGAGCAGCTCGAGGACCTCGAGGGCTGCGTCGACGTGCTCGACCAGATGCTTACGTTGCCCGTGGTGCAAAAGCGCCTTGCCCAGACCAACCGCCGCATGGAGGTCATGCTGGGCTACTCCGACTCCTCCAAGGATGCCGGTCCTACCACGGCCATGCTCGCGCTGCACTCCGCGCAGGAGCGCATCGCCAGGTGGGCCGAGAAGAACGATATCGACTTGGTGCTCATGCACGGTCGCGGCGGTGCCGTGGGCCGAGGCGGCGGCCCGGCCAACAAGGCCGTGCTGGCGCAGCCCAAGGGTTCGGTCAACTGCTTCTTTAAGCTCACCGAGCAGGGCGAGGTCATCTTTGCCCGTTACGGCAACCGCACGCTGGCTCAGCGCCATGTTGAGTCCGTTGCCGCCGCAACGCTTTTGCAGTCGGCCCCGAGTGTCGAGAAGACCAACACCGAGACCACGCAGAAGTTCTGGGATATGGCCGAGAAGCTCAACGCCGCAAGCCACGAGCGCTATCTGGACCTGCTGAACACCGAGGACTTTACACCGTGGTTCTCGACCGTGACGCCGCTGACCGAGGTCGGCTTGCTGCCGATTGGCTCGCGTCCCGCCAAGCGCGGCTTGGGCGCCAAGTCCCTCGACGACCTGCGTACCATTCCGTGGATCTTCAGCTGGAGCCAGGCGCGCATCAATCTGGCCGCTTGGTACGGCCTGGGTACCGCCTGCGAGCAGTTTGGCGATCTGGACCAGCTTAAGGCTGCCTACCAGGAGTGGCCGTTCTTCCGCACCTTTATCGACAACATCGAGATGTCGATCGCCAAGACCGACCAGCGCATCGCCAAGATGTATCTGCACCTGGGCGATCGCCAGGATCTGTCCGAGAAGGTCTTCACCGAGATGCAGCTCACGCGTAAGTGGGTCCTTGCCATCGTCGGTGACGAGTGGCCGCTGCAGCGCCGCCGCGTGCTCGGTTGCGCCGTTCGTGTGCGCAACCCCTACGTCGACGCCCTGTCCATCGCCCAGGTCCGCGCCCTTCGCGAGGTGCGTATGAACCAGGACGAGATGGCCGAGGAGAAGAAGGCCGAGTACATGAGCCTGATTCTTTCGACTGTGACTGGCGTCTCGGCAGGATTGCAGAACACGGGGTAATCGATAGCCCTGTAGTCGTCCGGGCCCGCCATCAGTTTACTTTTAGGCACGTCCTCGGACATGCAAGAAGCCCTCGCTGCGCACTTCGTGCGGCGAGGGCTTCTTGCGTCCTGCGGAGTGTGCCTAAAAGTAAACTGATGGCGGGCCCTGCGATGTCCGGTCTTCGGCGGATTACTGCTGGGGGAATAATGGCGCGCTTCGCGCGTTTGGAAAGGGCTTCGTGCTGCGGAATGCATTCGGAGGGAAACCCATCGGGTCCCTTCGTCCTCGGTCTTCGGGGATTAAAGCTGATGAAAATAAAGTGCGCTACGCGCGTTTTGGATGGGGTTTATCTCGGTGGCGCATTTGGCGCTTCTCGCCTTATGACTGTTGCGGCCGCGGTCCCGTTTGGGATCGCGGCCGTTTTGTTGTGGGTCAAATATGAACGTTGTGTTAACGACTCGGTGGACGGTGGTGTTTTTCGGTGAGCGGCGTATCCTTCCAACGGTTTATCTAGTGTGTCAGTTGAAAGGAAGAGGGCGCTCGTCATTGTTTGAATGTGAACTACCGTTTGACCATAAGACGTTGCATCTAGAGCTCGAGGATAAGAACTTCGCGGGTGTGATGGAAGGCCATCAAAACGAGTTTAAGACTATAAAATCGCAGGAAGAGCTGGTAGAGGAGTCGCTTGCCAACCCTTATGGCTCACCTTCGCTCGAGGAGCTTTGTGCTGGCAAGAAGGATATCGTCATCATTAGCTCCGACCATACGCGCCCCGTTCCCTCGCGTGTGACGATGCCTATTCTGCTGCATCACATCCACTCCGCTGCGCCTGAGGCACGCGTTCGCATTCTGGTTGCTACGGGTATGCATCGTCCGTCGACGCACGAGGAGCTCGTCAACAAGTATGGCGAGGAGATCGTTGCCAACGAGGAAATCGTTATGCACGTCGCGACTGACGACAGCATGATGGAAAAGATCGGCACCCTGCCTTCTGGCGGCGAGTGCATCATCAACAAGATTGCCGTCGATTGCGATCTGCTGCTTGCCGAGGGCTTTATTGAGCCGCACTTCTTTGCCGGTTTCTCTGGCAGCCGCAAGTCCGTGCTGCCCGGCATTGCCAGCTACAAGACCATCATGTACAACCACAACGGTCAGTTTGTGAACGATTCCCATTCGCGTGCCGGCAACCTGTGCCACAACCACGTGAACGAGGATATGTTTGCTGCTGCCGAGATGGCTCACCTTGCCTTTGTGCTTAACGTGGTGCTCAACGGCAGGCACGAGGTCATCGGCTCCTTTGCCGGCGACATCCACAAGGCGCACGAGGCCGGCTGCGAGTTCGTGAAGAGCCTTGCCGGCGTTGAGCCCGTCGAGTGCGAGATTGCCATCACCACCAACGGCGGCTACCCGCTCGACCAGAACATCTACCAGGCCGTGAAGGGCATGTGCGCTGCCGAGGCCACACTTCCCGAGGGCGGCGTGATCATCGACGTCGCCGGTTGCGCCGACGGTCACGGTGGCGAGGGCTTCTATCACAACATCGCCGACAACGATCCGGCAGAGTTTGAGCGCGCCTGCATCGACCGTCCCAAGGACGAGACCCTGCCCGACCAGTGGACGAGTCAGATCTTTGCCCGCATCCTGGCGCATCACCCTGTGATCATGGTCACCGACCTGTGCGATCACCAGATGATCAAGGATATGCACATGACGCCGGTCAACACCCTCGAGGAGGCGCTCAAGCTCGCCTTTGAGATGAAGGGTGCCGATGCCAAGGTTGCCGTCATTCCCGATGGCCTGGGCGTTGTCGTCGCACAGCACTAGCGCGCGGCCTAAACGAATCGTTTATAACCGACAAGAAAGATAAGGTTTTATGCTTACCAAACTCCTCTGTGAATTCGGCGCAACGGCCCTCATGATCATCTTTGGCGTGGGCGTGCACTGCGATACCGTGCTCAAGGGCACCAAGTATCAGGGCTCCGGTCATATGTTTGCCATCACCGCCTGGTCTTTTGGCATCTCTGTCTGCCTGTTTGTCTTTGGCGGCGCCGTGTGCATGAACCCGGCTATGGTGCTTGCCCAGTGCATCGTAGGCCTGGTGCCGTGGAGCAGCTGCATCCCCTTCATGATTGCCGATATGCTCGGCGGCTTTGTGGGCGCCGTAATCGCTTGGCTTATGTATGCCGATGAGTTCAAGGCTTCCGAGGGCGTCGTCGACCCCATTGCCCAGCGCAACATCTTCTCGACCAACCCCACCACCGAGGGTACGAACTATGCCCGTAACTTCTTCTGCGAGGCTATCTGCACCTTTGTGTTCATCAGCGCCATCCTTGCTGCCGCTAGCCGCGCAGGCGAGAACGTTTTGATGCTCGCTATCTGCGTTGGCCTGATCGTTTGGGCCGTTGGCATGGGCATGGGCGGCATCACCGGCTTCGCCATGAACCAGGCACGTGACCTTGGTCCTCGCATGGCTTACCAGGTGCTGCCGATCAAGAACAAGGCCGACAACAACTGGAAGTACGGTCTGCTTGTTCCTGGCATCGCACCGTTTATCGGTGCCGCTCTGGCCGCACTGTTTGTGCACGGTTTCTTGGGCATGTTCTAGTCCAAGGCTACATAGGTTGTTCGCCGTCCGCATGGGGTAACTTCCCAGCGCGTCCTCGGACATGCAAAAAGGCTCGCTGCGCACTTTGTGCGGCGAGCCTTTTTGCGTCCTGCGGAGTGCGCTGGGAAGTTACCCCATGCGGACGGCTGCGGGGTCTTCGTTGCGTTCGTGCAAGCAACCCAACATATATATCTGAATTTGGATGGGAGGGGCTTGTCGCTGGTAGGAGCGTTGGGCTGCTGTTGACACTTTGGGATGGATTGTGCTTTGGGTTGGGGCGGGGCTTTGAGATGAGGGCGGAACTTTGGGATGAGGGGTTTACTTAGTTGAAGAGGGGCATTATGGCCGAGAGGTAGTCTTTGGCTACGTCGGACTTATCTGCTTGGAAGTTGTGCCAGGCCCACCATTGGACCATTCCTACGAAGCTTGAGGCTATGTGGTGTAGTAGGAAGCTGCGATCCATGGTGGCGGCGGGGCCGTTTGGGTCGTTGGGGACGGTTTCGGCTGCTCGTGACATGATGGTCTTGCGTAAGCAGTCGGCAAAGACGCGTGAGCCGGCGCCGGCTACGAGGGCGCGTACGCCCTGGCGGCGCTCCCAGAGGTTGTTGAGGATATGCTCGACCTGCACGAGTGGGTCGTCGAGGGGCGTACCGTCATCGTCGAGGGCATGGGTGCAGATATCGCACACGAGCTCAGCGAGTAGGTCATCTTTGCTCTTGAAGAGGCCGTAGAACGTGGCCCGACCCACATGGGCGCGAGCGATGATGTCACCGACGGTGATCTTGCCGTAGTCCTCTTCGCGCAGCAGCTCGGAGAACGCCGTAACGATGGCGGCGCGGCTTTTTGCCTTGCGGGCATCCATGGCTAGGCGTCCGCGTGAACGAGCAGGCAGCGGAGCGTACCGGAACAACCCTCGTAGGGGCGCTTGCCGGCGCCGTAGCCGACGGCTTCGATGCGGTAGCGTGAGGGCAGTTGGTCGGACGTGCGCAGCGCGGTGACGATGGCGGCGCCCGTGGGCGTCACGATCTCGCCGGCGACCGGTGCAGGCGTGAGGGCGATATTGCCCGCCTGGCACAGGTTGACGACAGCGGGGACGGGAATGGGCATGAGACCGTGGGCGCAGCGAATGGTGCCGTGGCCCTCGGAAAGCGACTCGACCACGATGTCCTCAATACCCAGGTCGTCGAGGCAGATGGCGACCGAGCAGACGTCGACGATGGAGTCGACGGCGCCCACCTCGTGAAACAGGACGGTGTCGGGCGTTTTGCCGTGAGCCTTGGCCTCGGCAGCAGCGAGTACGGAAAAAATGGCGAGGGCGCGACGCTTGGCGCCATCGCTTAGCTGCGAGCCATCGATGATGGCGGTGATGTCCGCCAAAGAACGGTGGTGATGGTGGTGGGCGTGATGATGGCCCTCGTGGCCATGACCGTGGGCCTCATGGTCATGGTCGTGGCAGTGCTCGTGCTCGCCATGGTCATGATGGTGGTGTTCGTGTTCGTGCATATGCTCGACAGCTGCTTCGTTGCCGTAGAGCCAGGCCATATCGTGATCGTGGTTCTCGAGCTCCTCTGCAAGCTGGACATCGAAATCGCAGGCGTCGATGCCGTGCTTGTTTACGCGCGTCACGGCAATCGAAAAGCCGTCGACCGGCAGCGTGGCGAGCTGCTCGTGCAGATGCTCCTCGCTGGCGCCCAGGTCGAGCAGGGCCGCGACGGTCATATCGCCGCTGATGCCCGAGGTGCCGTCGATGATAAGCGTATGCTGATGGTTGGACATGGAATGCTCCTTAGCGGGCGCGGGGTGTGCCGGCGCTCAGATGATTGATAAGACTTGCCTGGTAGGCGGCACCAAAGCCGTTGTCGATATTGACGACCGAAACGCCGCTGGCACAGGAGTTGAGCATGGCGAGTAGCGCGGCTACGCCACCAAAGCTCGCACCGTAACCCACGCTGGTAGGAACGGCGATGACCGGACAGCTCACCAGGCCGCCGACAACGCTCGTCAGTGCGCCCTCCATGCCGGCAATGGCGATGACCACCTGTGCCTGGGCAAGCTCCTCGGCATGCGCGAGCAGACGGTGCAGGCCGGCGACACCTACGTCGTAGAGGCGATCGACCTCGTTGCCATAGAACTCGGCCGTCACTGCCGCCTCTTCGGCGACGGGCAGGTCGCTCGTGCCGGCGCAGGCGACGACGATGCGTCCGTTGCCGGTGGGGGAGGGCTTGCCTCCCACGAGGGCGAGCTGTGCGTCCGGGACATATCCCAGGTCGATGCCGTTGTCGAGGAGCTCCGAGGTGCGGGCTGCTTTTTCGGCGTCCAGGCGCGTGACCAGGATGCGCTCCTGGCCGGCATCGTGCAGTGCTTCGATAATGGCGGCAATCTGCTCGGCGGTTTTACCGGCACCGTAGACAACCTCGCCGGCTCCCTGGCGCACTCCGCGCGAAAGATCGAGCTGCGCAAAGCCCAAATCGGCGGTCGGAGCCGTCTGGATGCGCGTGAGGGCGACTGCCGGGGTGACTACTCCGTCGGCAACATCGCTCAGCAATTGCTCAAGATCTCGCTTATCCATATATGTTCCCTTCGACGGCGCAAAGTCTAGCACTCAAAGGGTATGTTTCCGAACACTAAGCCAAAATTGTTCGGAAACTATAGGACGGACTGATTCATTTTATAGACGGATCGGCTAGTCGCGCAGGATGATGTCCATGGCGAGCATCAGGTTGCGCTCGTCGATGGCAAACGGGGCGGCTTCGCGCGTCTTGGGCTTGGCACAAAACGCGATGCCCGTGCCCGCGGCCTGAATCATGGGAATGTCGTTGGCGCCGTCGCCGATCGCGACGGTATGGGCCATGTCGACACCGCACTCAACTGCCCAATCCAGCAGCTGGATGAGCTTGGACTCCTTGGTCACAATGTCTGCCGCCAGCTTACCCGTGAGCTTGCCGTCGACGACTTCCAGGCGGTTGGCCAGGCAAAAATCGATACCCGCGGCAGCTACGATCTTGTCAGCGACCTCGTGGAAGCCGCCGCTCACCACGCCGACCTTCCAGCCCTTGCTGTGTGCCGAGCGCACAAGCTCTAACGCGCCGGGGGTAAATGTCACGCGCTCAAAGGTGCGCTCGAACACGCTCTCATCCAAGCCGGCAAGCAGCCCCACGCGCTCCTCAAGCGCCTGCTTAAAGTCGAGCTCGCCGCGCATGGCGCGTTCGGTGATACGCGCAACTTGGTCGCCCACGCCGGCCTCCTCGCCCAACAGGTCGATGACCTCCTGGTTGATGAGCGTGGAGTCGATATCCATAACGATGAGGCGTGCAGTCATGACGGGCCTTTCCAAGTGCTGTTTTATTGGGGCACATTGTCGCACGCCGCGCGCCTTGGCGACGGCCACGGTGCGTCAATTGTTTCGTCTCCGTCAAGTCTTTGGGCAAGAGCTACTTTTTCGCGGCACATCGACGCGGGTGCGATAAGATAGAACGCCATGTCCGGCTGCGCGGTTTACGCAGGCTGGGCAAATCTGTACGACGCCGCCCGGAACGACACGGGGCGGCACAGATCCATAAAGGAGGATCACTGGTATGAGCCAGACCCGTCCCATCGATGAGCATTCCATGCACACCCGTACCTGCGGCGAGCTTCGCTTCGAGAACGTGGGCGAAGAGGTCACCCTCACCGGTTGGGTGAGCCGTCGCCGTGACCACGGCGGCCTTATTTTCTGCGACCTTCGTGACCGCGAGGGCATCACGCAGCTCACCTTCGACCCCGAGCACTCTGACGGCGACGCATTTAAGATCGCCGAGACCATGCGTCCCGAGTGGCCCATCAAGATCCACGGCGTCGTGCGCTCCCGTGGCGAGGAGACCACCAACGCCAAGCTCGCGACCGGCGAGATCGAGGTCCTGACCGACCACGCCGAGGTGCTCAACACGTCCGTCACCCCGCCGTTCCAGATCGAGGACGGCATCGAGACCAGCGAGGACACCCGTCTGCGCTATCGCTATCTGGACCTCCGTCGTCCCGAGATGATGGCCAACCTCAAGCTGCGCTCCGACTTTACCTTTGCCATTCGCGAGGCGCTGCACAACCGTGAGTTCATGGAGGTCGAGACGCCCTCCCTGTTTAAGTCCACGCCCGAGGGCGCTCGAGACTTCATCGTTCCCAGCCGTATCCAGCCGGGTAACTTCTACGCCCTGCCGCAGTCCCCGCAGCTCCTGAAGCAGCTGCTCATGGTCGGTGGCGTTGAGCGCTACTACCAGGTTGCCAAGTGCTTCCGCGACGAGGATCTGCGCGCCGACCGTCAGCCCGAGTTCACTCAGGTCGATATCGAGATGTCCTTCGTGGACCAGAACGATGTCATGAGCGCACTCGAAGAGGTCCTGTCCGATGCCTTCGGCCGCATGGGTGTCGAGATGCCCACGCCGCTGCGTCGCATGGACTACTGGGAGGCCATGGACACCTATGGCTCCGACAAGCCCGATACCCGCTATGGCATGCACCTGGTCGACCTGACCGACATCTTTGCCAACTCCAAGTTCAAGGTCTTTGCGACTGCCGCAAACGAGGAGGGCTCTGTCGTCAAGGCCATTAACGCCAAGGGCGCCGGTGCCTGGGCACGTGCCAAGATCGATAAGCTCGCCGGCGTGGCCTCCACGTTTGGCGCCAAGGGCCTGGCCTGGATCGCCTTCCGCGAGGACGGCTCCATCAACAGCCCCATCGTCAAGTTCTTCTCGGACGAGGAGATGGCCGCTCTGCGCGAGCGTATGGACGTCGAGCCCGGCGACCTTGTGATGTTCGCCGCCGGCCCGCGCCTGCTCTCTGACGAGATCCTGGGCGGCATGCGTTCCCACATGGCCAATGCGCTCGAGATCAAGCGCGAGGGCCACGACTTCCTGTGGGTCATCAACTTCCCGCTGTTCCACTGGGATGAGGACCGCAAGGCCTATGCTGCCGAGCACCAGCCGTTCACTCTGCCGACCGAGACCGACATCGCCAAGATCGAGGCCGACCCGTTGGCAGCCGGTTCCTGTACCTACGACTTTGTTATGGACGGCTTTGAGGCCGGCGGCGGTGGTATGCGAATCCACAACGCCGAGATGCAGATGTCCATGCTCAAGCTCCTGGGCTTTACCGAGGAGCGCGCCGAGTCGCAGTTCGGCTTCCTCATGGAGGCGCTCAAGTTTGGTGCGCCCCCGATGGGCGGTTTCGCTCTGGGCCTGGACCGCGTGTGCATGCTGCTCACCGGCTCCGACTCCATCCGCGACGTCATGGCGTTCCCCAAGACGGCCAGCGGCTCCGACCTCATGTCGGGCGCCCCGAGTGCCGTTAGCGGCGCCCAGCTCAAGGACGTCAGCCTGCGCCTGATGTAGGCAAGCGGCTACATATTGCTTGCAACGAGGGAAGGGCGTGTGGTTTCCCTCGTTTTTTATATGCCGAGGTTGCGAGGGCATAGGGTGACCGGACGTCGCGGAAACTGCGACCCAGAATCCAGCCAAATAACGGGTCGCACTTTCCGGTTGAGCTTCTGGCGGAAAGTACATCCCAGAATCGGCGTTCGGAATGGGCCGGGCTTTCCGCTAAAGCAGCCTAGCGGAAAGCCCGGCCCAGTTTCCTACAGTGAGTCTCTCTGAACGAGCTGCATGTGCATGACGGTGGTGGTGGGTACGGCGCCATTGATCATATCGAGCGCAATGCCTGCGGCCATGCGGCCTTCCTCGCGAAGCGGCTGACGAATGGTCGTCAACGCGGGGACGCTGCGAGCTGCGACCTCGTGGTCATCGAAGCCCACGACCGAAATGTCTTTGGGTACGCTAATTCCTGCTTCGTTGAATGCGGCGATAACGCCGGTTGCGATACGGTCCGATCCGCATAGCACACCGTCGGCATGTATTTCGCGCGCGAGCAACCGCCGCGTGGCTTGGTAGCCGTCTCCGCTGCTCCATCCGGTATAGATGACATTTTCATCCGGAAGGCTTTCGCCCAAAATTGCACGGTAGCCGCGAAGGCGGTCGATGACGGCGGGGTTATCCTGCGGCCCCAGCACGGCAACGATGTCCTTGCGTCCGCGATCTTTCATAGCGAGCGCCGCAAAGCGTCCGCCCTCTTCGTCGTCGGAGTAGACCGTCGAGAACACGTCGCGATAGGGATGGCCCTCGAGCTGGCCGCATAACACAGTGGGTACGCCCAGCTCGCGCAGCACCTCGAGCAGCTCACTGCCCTTGTAGGGCGAGACGTCGATGACGGCGTCAAACGAGCGGCGCTCAAAATGCTCGCGTGCGCGGTTGCGCTCATGCGAGGAAGATGCCTGCAAGATCACGGGCAAGTAAGACGACTCCGAAAGTTCCTCGGTAATGCCGCTTAAAAACTCACTGTAGGTGGGATCGCTAAACAGCTCGCTCAAAGGCTCGGTAACCAGTACGGCGATAATTTCCGTGCGTCCGACGGCGAGCGCCCGGCCGCGTGCGTTGGGAACGAAGTTAACCTTTTTCGCCGCTGCGCGGACGCGCTTTTTAGTTTCCTCGCTAATGCGGGGGGAGTCGTTGAGGGCACGCGATGCCGTGGAGCGCGAAACACCGGCAGCTTCAGCAACCTCGGCAAGCGTGGGTGCGGTGCGTGCTGGTTGGGTCATGGCGTCTCCTGTGCAATTGGGTCGGTGGGCTATCGATAAAGGCTAATGCGGATACAGATTACTATAGCGCGCGTGAACGGCGTCCATGGTATCCGGTGACCGGTGTCGTTTTGCAATCAAACTGCGACTGAGCACGGCATGTACGGGCGAGACATAGGCAGGCGCGACAGTTGCCTGTGAGTTCAAGAACGATGCCCCGTGCTGTGCACCTAAGCTTAGGGTGACATAAGTAGCATGGTTGTACAACCGGTTGCACCGTTAATCCGACAAAATCGACCGTTCGGCGGACAACCGATTGCACAGATTTTTGTACCGCCCGTAAGATAAGGACAACCGGTTGCACAAAGAAGCACTACGATGACGAAGGAGCATCACCATGGACGCCATTAACGATTGGGAAAACCAAGCGCTCACCCACAGGAACCGCCTGGCACCCCATGCGTACTTTATGGGTTATGAGACCGCCGATCTCGCCGCTACGTACAGCCGCGAGCTGTCGCGCGGATTTGTCCAGCTGTCCGGCTCGTGGCAGTTCCGCCTTTTTGAGGGCCCCGCGGCCGTCTCCAACGAAGCACTTTGCACGTACGAGCCCGAGTGGGATCACGTGGAGGTTCCGCACCTGTGGCAGGTAGACGGCTATGGCAACCTTGCCTACACCGACGAGGGTTTTCCGTTCCCGGTGGATCAGCCGTTCGTTCCCTCCGACGACCCTACGGGCGTCTACCAGCGCATCGTCAAACTTCCCGCCGTGCCTGCCGGCGCTCGCGAGATTATTCGCTTCGACGGTATCGAGAGCTACGGCGAGCTGTATGTCAACGGCAAGTTTATCGGCATGACCAAGGGTTCGCGCCTGTCCGCCGAGTTTGACGTGACCGACGCGCTCGTCGAGGGCGACAACCTGTTTGCGGTCAAGGTTCTGCAGTACAGCGATGGTAGCTACATCGAGGACCAGGACATGTGGTGGGCATCGGGCATCTTCCGCGATGTGTACCTCATGCAGCGTCCCGCCGCGCATCTGGTCGACTTTAGGTTCCGCACGCACCGCGAGGGCGATGCCGCTCTGATCACGCTCGATACGGTTGCCGAGGGCGCAAGTCGCGTCGTGTATACGCTCAGCGATGGCCAGAATGTGGTCGCTACGGGCGAGTGCGTCGACGGCCATGCCGAGTGCAGCGTTGCCGATGCCCACTTCTGGAACCCCGAGGACCCCTTCCTCTATGACCTTACGCTTGAGGTCTACGACGGCGACGAGATCAGCGAGTACGTTCCGCATCGCCAAGGCCTTGCCGAGGTGACGGTCGAGGGCAATCATATCTACCTTAACGGCACCTACTTTAAGATGCATGGCGTCAACCGCCACGACCACGACGATCACAAGGGCCGCGCCGTGGGTCTCGAGCGCATGCGCCGCGACCTGGAGCTCATGAAGCAGCACAACATCAACGCGGTGCGCACGTCCCACTACGCCAACGATCCGCGCTTCTACGAGCTGTGCGACGAGTACGGCATCATGCTGGTCGCCGAGACCGATATGGAGAGCCACGGCTTCGAGAATATCGGCAATATCGCCCTGGTCACCGACGACCCTGCCTGGGAGCCGGCTTACGTTGACCGTGTTGAGCGCCTGGTGATGCAGGAACGCAACCACGCGTGCATCATCATGTGGTCGATGGGCAACGAGAGCGGCTATGGCTGCAACATCCGCGCGATGTACGCCAAAGCTCACGAGCTCGACGGTCGTCCGGTCCACTACGAGGAGGATCGCAACGCCGATACCGTCGACGTCATTTCCACCATGTACTCCCGCGTGTCGCAGATGAACGACTTTGGCGAGCATCCGTTCCCCAAGCCGCGCATCAACTGCGAGTACGGCCACTCCATGGGTAATGGTCCCGGAGGCCTGTCCGAGTACCAGGAGGTCTTCGATCGCTGGGATTGCATCCAAGGCCAGTTTATTTGGGAATGGTGCGACCACGGTTTGGCTGCTGTGACCGAGGACGGCGTTGCCTACGACATGTATGGCGGCGACAACGGCGATTACCCCAACAACAGCAACTTCTGCATCGACGGCATGGTGTTCCCCTGGCAGCAGCCGAGCCCGGGCCTTACCGAGTACGGCCAGGTCATCTGCCCGGTTCGCATGGCCTACGATGCCGAGGCGGGCGAGCTGACCGTCACCAACAAGCGTTGGTTTACCACCCTCGAGGATGTCTGCCTGTCGGCGGAGACCCTGGTGGACGGCGACGTGGTCTGCCGCAAGACGCTCATGCCCGGTGCGGTTGCCCCCGGCGAGTCCGTCCAGCTTCCGCTGGTGATTCGCGAGGCCGCAGTGGGCGAGACCCTGCTGACCGTGCACGCCTACACCATGGCGGCTCACGCCTGGTGCGAGCCGATGTTCCAACTGGGTGCAAGCCAGTTTGCCATCGCAAACCATCCGGCGCCGGCAATTGCCGCCCCCACTCGTCCTGAGCTTACGGTCGAGGAGACCGAGCAGGAGATTCGTATTCGCTCCCTCAACGGCGAGCTGACCTTCAGCAAGGTCAACGGTACCGTGAGCGAGTGGAAGGCATCCGGTCGCGACGTCATGACCTCCGGTCCCCAGGTTGGTTTTTGGCATCCGCTCGTCGATAACCACGCCCAGGAGTACGACTCCCTGTGGAAGGATAACTTCATCGATGTGATGCAGACGTCTACCCGCAATGTTTCTTGGAAGCAGGACGACAATGCGGTCGTCGTTACCGTGAGCCAGCGTATCGCTCCTCCCGTCCGCGCGTTCGGCATGCGCGTCGAGCTCGTCTATACCGTGCTTCCGAGTGGCCGCGTCGACCTCAAGGTTTCCGGCGAGCCCTACGGCGACTATTCGGACATTATCCCGCGCATCGGCATCTCCTTCGAGGTTCCCGGTTGTGATCGTGCCGTCGAGTGGTATGGCCACGGCCCGGGCGAGAACTATCCGGACTCGCTGCGCGCCAACCCGGTCGGTCATTACCGCACTACGGTCGACGACATGTTCACGCCCTACGTTATGCCCCAGGACTGCGCCAACCGCGAGGGTACCCGCTGGGTCGCCCTGCGCTCCAGCCACGGTGACGGTCTGGTCGTGACGCGTCCGAGCGACGCCGCTTCCAATCCGTTCTCGTTCTCCGCATGGCCCTATAGCTGCGAGGCTATCGATAATGCCAAGCATGTCTACGATCTTGTCCCGGGCGACACGGTTACGGTCAACATCAACGACCAGCTGCTCGGCCTTGGCTCGAACTCTTGGGGTTCCGAGGTGCTCGATTCCTATCGCACCCGTTTTGAGAGCTTCAGCTTTGAGGTGTCCCTGCGACCGCTGACGTCTGCCGATCTGGCTCAGGCGCTGGCACCCATTAAGGAGGCATAAGTCATGCATATCTTTAACTCGCGTGCCGATTTCGACGCCCAGATGAAGTCCGTCAAGAAGTGGATGCGTACCGGTCAGGCACTCGACGGCGTTTCTGAACTGCAGCACGATGTGGCGTACTCTATCGGCGACTCGCTGGTGTATTGGTGGGTGAACGCCCACGAGGCGGCTACTGCCGATCTGGTCGGTCACCGTCGCTACCATGCCGTGCTCGCCCCGCTCGACGGCAATCTGACCGTTGAGGTGGCTTCCAAGGCCGATCTTACCTGTACGCGCGCCTACAGCGATATCGATGATCGCGAGCGCTTTGAGGGTACGGGGGAGACCGTGACGATTCCCGCCGGCGGCGTTGCCGTCGTCGAAATTGACGAGGCCTACCGTGTTGTGGCCGATGCCGCGGATCCCCGCGTCGTGGTACTGCACGTGACAGTCGAAGGTTATTCCTTCCCCAACAAGTAGTATTCGTCCGCCTGGACGTTTGCTTCGCGCCGTTAAGGGGGATGGCTTTGTTGACTCCCTTTTCCCCATTCCCCTTAGCAGGTGCGCCGTCCGTGTTTGCACTTGCAGCTCGGACGGTTTTAGATGACATTTAACAGATGATTGGGAGGGCTTATGAGCTCTGAAAAACGGCTCTTCGGTGGTTTCTGTGGGAGAGATTCCGGCATAGGCCCAGCTCAGCGGGC
>CAJKZP010000033.1:0-17559 GCA_905204415.1 uncultured Collinsella sp.
CTGTAGCCGTTGTTCTGATAGCCATCGTCGTAGCCGTCATCGTAGCCGTAGTCGTCATCCTGGCCATAGCCCTGGTCGTAACCCTGCTGGCCGCCAAGGTGCATCTTATTTTTAATCTCGTCAAGGAAGCCCATGGTTGTGTCCTCTCACGGTTTAGTGCAGGCGCTCTGTAAACCAGTGCGCACTTCAGAGCCCTATTTTACTGCAAACTCCGGGCTAAATACTACCCTGCCCAGGCGAACGAGCGTAGAGCCCTCCTCAAGGGCAGGCTCAAAGTCCTCGCTCATGCCACAAGAAAGCTCGGGCAGGCTCAGATCGGGATGCGCCGCCTCCAGCTCATCCCTCAGCTCTCGCAGCCCGGCAAAGGTGCGACGCGCCACATCCTTGTTCCCCCGAGGGGCCATAGCCATAAGCCCCTGCACACAAATTCCCTCAAGCTCCGCGAGCTCGCCGGCGGCGCCACGAATCTCATCGGGCGAAAAGCCACCCTTGGACTCCTCGCCGCTTACGTTAACCTCGATTAGCACCTGCTGGGGGCCGGGGAGCTCGCCCGCCTCAATCTTGCGGACCGCACGGCTCGAGATAGCCTGAGCCAAATGCAGCGAGCTTACCGAATGAATCAGCTCGGCCGAGCCCAGAACCGCATTGATCTTGTTGGTCTGCAGGTTGCCGATCATATCGAAGCGCACCTCGGGTAGCTCCGGATGCTCTGCGAGGCCCGCAAGCTTGCGAACGAGCTCCTGCGGGCGGTTCTCGGCAAAATGGCGATACCCCGCCTGAATAGCGGCAACGGTCTCATCGACGCCGACGGTCTTGGACACGGCGATCAAACGCGCGGCATCGTGGGGCCTCCCAGCGCGATCGAGCGCGGCATAGAAACGCTCGAGTATCTGCTCGCGGCGAGCGCGCATCAAGTCCAAATAGTTATCCATTGCAAATCGCCTCCGCTAACAGCACAACAAGTAGTCCCATGCTAACGCAAGAGCGCGACCCCGCATCCGCGAGGCCGCGCTCCCTCAGGTATTTACAATCTTTTGACGAACGAGGCTACCCTACTCCTCGTCGTCCTCACCATCATCCTCGTCCTCAAGATGATCCAACAAGTAGCGAAGACCCTCGCTCACCTCGTTAGCGGGCACCTTGGCAACATAGCGTGCGTCGACGGTGGGCCTCATGATGACGCCCTCGCCCGAAGGCACACGCATGCTCTCGAGCTCGTCCTCGTCCGTACGGGCGATATCGCCGGCAGTCATACGCTGACCGGTCAAAAGGAAGGTCAGACGGCAGGCGGCATCGATGGAAATCGAGGCGATGCGATCGAGGCAGCGCGAAACCATGATGGCACGGCGCAGGTCGTCATAGTTGCTGTCGTCGTCCATAAAATCGCCCGTATCCATGCGGTTAAAGGTGCGGAAGAATTTCTCGTACGCCGCATGCACCGGCTCGTCCTCGACGGCCAGGTTGCAGATGATGGACATGTCGTTGGTGACGAGTGCGGAAAGCGACGACCCTAGCACCTGGTAAACAGCTTCGGCCTCGGCCTCAACCGTACCGACGAGCTCTTGGGGCAGCGAGATGTCGGCCTTGACCATGTGACGCGTGGCGCGGCAGATCTGGCGAACCTTATCGGTCATGCGCTGCAGGTTAAAGTCGACGTAGATAATCGTCTGCAGCAGGCGGAAGTCGGAGGCGACCGGCGACTGCGTGGCGATCAGGTTGTAGCACACGGCCTCCAAGTTGGCGCAGCGGGCATCAATCGAAAGCGTGCGTTTCTTGGTCTTGGTGGCGAGCTTGCGGTCGTCGGTCACATAGGCCTTCACGGCGTCGTGAAGGGCCAGATCGACGGCCTCGTAGATGCTCAGCATCTCGTGACGGGCCTCGATGAGCTGACGGGAAAACAGTTTGCGCATGGTTCACTCCAATCAGTTGGGTGCGGTCATGCCGCCCGCACAGTGAATACGCACCGGACCAGGTCCGATCGGCTTGGGACTAGTCGCACCGATCAGCCAAAGCGGCCGGTGATATAGTCTTCCGTCCGCGAATCCACCGGGCTGGTGAAGATCGCGTCGGTTTGACCATACTCGATGAGCGTGGCGGGCTCACCGGCAACTTCCTGCAAGAAAAATGCGGTGTAGTCGCTAATACGGGCCGCCTGCTGCATAGAATGCGTGACGATGATGATCGTCATCTCGGGCGCCAGCTCGGCCATCAGATCCTCGACCTTAGAGACGGACGTGGGGTCGATGGCGGAGCAGGGCTCGTCCATCAGAAGGACATCGGGCTGCACCGCAAGCACGCGCGCGATGCACAGACGCTGCTGCTGACCGCCCGAGAGCGCCAAACCATCCTTGTTGAGCTGATTGGATACCTCTTTCCAGAGGTTGGCGCGCTTGAGCGATTCTTCCACGATATCATCGAGGTCGCTTTTGCTAGTCACGCCCTGCAGACGAGGGCCAAAAGCGACATTCTCGTAGATGGATTTGGGAAACGGGTTGGGCTGCTGAAAAATCATGCCCACGCGACGGCGAAGGTCGACCGGGTCGACGCCCTCGGCATAGATATCGTTGCCGTCGAGCGTCATGGTACCCTCGACACGAGTGCCCTCGATAAGGTCGTTCATACGGTTGATGCAGCGCAAAAACGTCGATTTGCCGCAGCCCGAAGGGCCGATAAACGAGGTGATGGCGTTTTTGGCGATGTTGAGGTCGAGCCCCGTCAGCGCGTGAAAGTCACCGTACCAAAAGTTGAAATCCTTGGCCGTGATGGCCGCTTGCTCCGGCGTGGGAGCGGACTGATAGACGGACATGGGACTCCTTAACTAGCGGCGCTTGCGCGACAGATAACGCGCAAACAGGTTGAAGGCCAGAATAATCGCCATCAGCAAAAGCGCGGTGCCGTAGGCTGCGTTCATGTTGATGCCGTCGTTGGCAAGCAGATAAAGGTGAACGGTCATGGGACGACCGGAATCGAGCGGCGATATAGGCAGGTTGATGGCCTGACCCATGGTGTAGAGCACCACCGCGGTCTCGCCGATGGCGCGGCCGATGGCAAGGACGATGCCGGTGGCGATGCGGCCAAAGGCCGAAGGAAGCACGATCTTGGAGACGACCTGCCACTTGGTGGCGCCCAGGCCATATGCGCCCCAACGAATATAGCGCGGAACGGCGCGGATTGCCTCCTCGGTGGTGCGCATGACGATGGGCAGCATCAGAAGCGCCAGCGCCAGGGCGGCCGAGACCATCGAAAGGCCCAGGCCCATAGCCTCGACAAACAAAGCGTAGCCAAAGAGGCCCATAACGATGGAGGGCACCGAGGCCAGGGCATCGGCAGCATAGCGAATGATGTCGACGACCTTGCCCTGCTTGGCGTACTCGGCCAGATAGACCGCAGCCAAGACGGCAACCGGCGTGCAGATGAGCATGGCGAGTGCCGTCACGTAGATGGTCGAGACGATCGTGGGCCAGATGCCACCCTCGGCGTTTACGCCCTGCGGCCAGCCAAAGATAAAGTCGAGCGAGATATGCGGCAGACCGTTGATGACCACGTAGGCGATGATGGCAACCAGCACCAGCGTGGTGATATAGGCCGCGGCGCGAAACACGCCGAGCATGATCTTGTTGGACAGGTCCTTATTGATGCGGCCCTTCTTGCCATGGGAAAGGGCACGCTTGATGCGCTCGCGCGACGAGGTCGTATCGACCGTCGTGTCAACGGAATCGGACATAGCCTACCCCCTCTTCTTGGAAATCAGGCGGACGATACCCACCAGTGCAGCGGAGATGATAAACAGGACCACGCCCATGCCAAACAGAGCCGAGCGGTGCAGGCCCGAGGAATAACTCATGTCGAGCGCAATCTGGCTCGTGAGCGTCGAGATGGGGCTCGAGATGCTGTCCGGGATGACCGGAGCGTTGCCGACGACCATGAGCACGGCCATGGTCTCACCGATGGCACGCCCCATACCCAAGACAATTGCATCGACAATGCCCAGTTTGGCTGCAGGCAACACGACCTTGTAGATGGTCTGCCACTTGGTGGCACCCATGGCATAGGACGCCTCGCGAATGCCCATGGGAATGGAATTGAGGGCATCGATGGTGAGGGTGGTGATGGTAGGAACGATCATGATGGCGAGCACGAACCACGCCGTCAGCGCGCCAAAGCCAAGACCGCCGGTCAGCTGCGCGATAAACGGACGAATGATGACCATGCCAAAGAAACCGTAGATGATGGAGGGGATGCCCGCCAGCAGGTCGACGGCGGGGCTGATGAGCCTGCGCACGCGCTTGCTGGCGATCTCGACCAGATATACAGCCGTGCCCACACCCAGGGGCACGCCCATGGCGAGCGCACCGACCGTCACCAGACCAGAGCCCGCCAGCAACGACATGATGCCGTAGTGACCCTCGGAGGGCGCCCACGTAAAGCTAAAGAAGTCCGCCAGACCGATGTCGGTAAAGATGGGCAGCGCCGAGTACGTGGTAAAGACAAAAATCAGGATGACGGTGACGACCGCCAAGAACGCACAGGCAAAGAAGATCCACTGCAGCGCCTTCTCCTTGAGATAGGTACTGCGCGACACCAACGCCAACTCACGCTTTTTGGGCGTCTGAGCCTCCTGCTCAATCTGGGGGGTTTCCTGCACTTCCACGCTACTCACTCCCCTTTCCGTCGTTGGTGACGGGAATAAAGCCCGCCTCGCGAATCTGCTTGTCCATCTTCTCAGACGTCACATAGTCAATGTAGTCCTGCGCCTGCTGCGAAGGCGCACCCTTCACAAAGAAGTAAAGGTCGCGCGAGATGGGATAGCCGCCACTTGCGACCGTCTTCTCGGATGCCTCAACATGGTTGACCGAAACGGCCTTAACCGAGGTCTTGGCGTTGAGGCTCTCGACAAAACCAAGCGAGATGTAGCCAATGGCGCCACGCGAGCGGGACACGACATCGCGCACCTGGCCCGTGCCCGAAAGAACAGCCGAGCGACGATCGAACGGCGTGCCGCCCATCACGATGGTACGGAAGGCCTCGCGCGTACCGGACGCCTCGTCGCGGTTGATAACCTGAATCTTCAGGTCCTCTCCGCCGACTTCTTTCCAGTTGGTGATCTTGCCGGCGTAAATATCGCGGAGCTGCTCGGTCGAGAGATTCTCGACCTGGTTGTCGTCGTTCACGATGACTGCGATGCCGTCGTGCGCGATTACGATCGGGGTCAGGCCAAGGTCTTGTTCGTCGGCATTGAGGCCACGAGACGAACTGGCGATGTCGGCCGTGCCGTTGCTGACGGCCTCGATACCCGCAGAGGAGCCAAGGCCGGAGACGAGCACGTCGATGCCGGCCTCTTCCTTAAAGCCCTCGGCCGCGATCTCGGCAATGGGGAGGCACGTGGTCGAGCCGGCCACGGTAATAGAGGACGTAGAAGATCCCGAGGAGCAGGCGCAAAGCGTGAGCGTGAGCACTGCCGCGCTCAGGACCGATGCGATCTTTCTCATAGCATCACGCCGATCGCAGCATGGCGCCCACAGGTGCCGCCCTCGTTGCGGTAGGAATAAAAGCGGTCATTCTGGCGAACGGTGGAAAGCTTGGTGTCCACAATGCCACTCGCTTCGACGCCGGCGTCCATCAGTGCCTCGCGAATGGCGGCAGAAAGATCGAGCATACGAGAAGCGGCGGCATCGATGCACACGAACTCGGAGGCAAAGCGGTCCACAAGTTCTTGGGACACCTCGTACTCGTCTCCCAGGATATGGGGCCCAATATAGGCAGAGATGTCATCCGGCTTGCAGCCAGCCGCCTCGCAGAGCGCTTGGCACGCCTTGGCGGAAATGCGCGCAATCGTGCCCTTCCAGCCAGAGTGCACCACGGCAAAGCCGCCGGGAGCCACCAGCACCACGGGAACGCAATCGGCAAAGCAGAGCATCACGGGCACCTCACGGGCCATGCAGACGATGGCATCGCAGCCCTCGGCAATCTGCTCGCGAATGTTCTCGAGATCATCGGCACCGTTCGAGGTCACCGTCACGACATGGTCACCGTGTACTTGATTGGGAACAAGCAGGTTGTGCTCGCACTCCGCGGCCCCTATGGCCTCGAGTGCGCGGCGACGATTTTCTTGAACGGCAAAGGGGTCATCGCCAACATGCGAGCCCAGATTGAGTGAGGAGTACGCATCTTCGGAAACACCACCGGTGCGCTCGGTAAAGGCAAAACGAACATCGCGCGTCGCGCCCTCTACGAACGTAACTCCATCATGGTCGACACGCGAAACGTTGTCCGCACGTGCTGCCATACTAAAGCCTCCTAATAACACAAGTATCGCGGCGACGCCGCTGCAGTCCGTGCCATACGGCTGCCATACTTCATCAAAAGGATACCCGCAGCGGTAGGGACCAAACGTAAAGGGAACGTAAGGAGATTGGAGGCTTTCATTTACAAAGGCGAAACACAACAAAAAAGGGTGCGCCCAATCGGACGCACCCCATGCAGGTCGTTTAGAAAGACGAACTAGAAGCTGCCGCGCTTGAGGAAGTCGGGAAGCTCAAACTGGTCGTTACCAAAGTTCGGGAGCTCGGTACCACCGACGTTGCGAGTCGGGGCAGCCTGAGCCGGGCTCGTGGCCGGAGCGGTGCGCTGCGGCTCGGTAGAAGCAGCGGCCTTGCTCTGGGACTGCTGAGCAGCGAAGAGCTCGTCCTGACGGTTGACGTTGGAGTCGGAGAAGCCCGTAGCGATAACGGTGATACGCACCTGATCGCCCAGGGACTCGTCCACAACGGTACCGAAGATGATGTTGGCCTCGGGGTCGACGGCGTTGGCGACAACATCGGCGGCGTCGCTGATCTCCTGGATGCCCAGGTCCTTGGAACCGGCAATGGAAAGCAGGACGCGAGTGGCACCATCGATGGAGCTCTCGAGCAGCGGGCTGGAAATAGCCTGCTGGGCGGCGTCGACGGCACGGGTGTCCCCAGAAGCGGTACCGATGCCCATCATAGCGGTACCGGCCTGCTTCATGATGGTCTTAACATCGGCGAAGTCCAAGTTGATGATACCGGGGACGGTGATGAGGTCGGTGATGCCCTGGGTGCCCTGGGAAAGGACGCCATCGGCGATTGCGAAGGCCTCGAGCATGGTGGTCTTCTTCTCGGCGATGTCGAGCAGCTTATCGTTAGGGATAACGATCATGGTGTCGACGCAGTCGGAAAGCGTCTTAATGCCCTCTTCGGCGCTCTTCTTACGCTTGCGGCCCTCAAACGTAAAGGGCTTAGTCACGACGGCGACGGTCAGCGCGCCGACCTCGTTCATCGCGATATCGGCAACGATGGGAGCAGCGCCGGTACCGGTGCCGCCGCCCTCGCCGCAGGTGATGAACACCATGTCGGCGCCAGCGAGCGCCTCGGCGATGTCGTCGCGGGACTCATCGGCGGCCTTACGGCCGACCTCGGGGTTGGCGCCAGCGCCCAGGCCGCGGGTCAGGTCGGTGCCGATGTGCACCTTGATATCGGCATCAGAGATCGCGAGTGCCTGAGCATCGGTGTTGATGGCAACAAACTCGACGCCGCGGATGCCCTCTTCGATCATTCGATTGACCGCGTTGGTACCGCCGCCGCCGACGCCGACCACCTTAATGACGGCAAGGTAGTTGTTGATCTCTGTCTCGTGCATGTCGGTCCTCCGAACAAAGGTTATAGCCATAGCATGGGTTGACCCCTGCGCACATTAACCTTCAAGTTGAAAGTAAATGCAAAGGTAAACCGTATTATGTTTGCACATTATGAACGCATCAGTCAAATAATTGACGGTGAAAACCAAACAAACCAGATAAACGGCGCGGTATGCCCCGTCAACAAAGGCTAGAAGACGCTACGAGGTCGGCGCGTTCCTAAACGTATAGTTGCCAGGAGATCGAACGTTTATATACGTCACGCCCTCCACCTGCGAAAGCAGCTTGGTAACGATACGCTCCTTTTTGGCAATGTCATCCGAATCTCCGAGCGACACCTCGATACCGTTATCGAGGTTCGCCGAGATGGCCTCGACCGAGGGCGTGGAAATATCCTTGACCTGGCCCAAGAACTCGCTCGAGAATCCGCGGACGTAATCCAGACCGGCCTTGACTGCCTTGGAATTTACCGCTTGCCCCGAAACCGGTGCGACATCGGCCGAGACATCGGTCAGCAGCACGGCACCGTAATGCTTGGCGAGTGCCAGGGCGGCATCGATGCCGGTCAGGGTGTTGGCACCCTCCCCCGTTGCGGTGACGTTGCCCTGGTCGTCAACATCGACCGAGGTAGACAGCGGCGCAATCCACGTGTCATCGTCCCCGATGGCCCACGCAAGATCGTCGGAGCTAATGTAGGCGATTGCGATAACCTTGCGTTCCGTCGGCGTGATGATGAGCGTATGGGGAAATTGACGCTGGACATCCACGCCCGAGACCCACGGATTTTGCTTGAGGCCCTCGGTGATCTGGTCGGGATTCACATTGAACAGCGACGTGTTCTCGGGCAGATCGATCAGTTGGATAGCATCGTGCTTGGTCACATGCTCGCTGCCCCGAATCTGAATATCGGTGGCGGCGAACAGGCCTGAGTTAATGACAACGATGGCAACGACCGCAAGCACTGCCAAAGCAGCAAGGATGCCGCCCATGATTTTACCCTTGCCCTTAACGGCAGAAGCGGCACCCGTCGCATGATTTGCCAGGGCGCCGATCGATGACAGCGGATTGAAGCCTTTTTTGCCCGATTGCGGTTTTGCGGAGGCCGACACCGACGTCAACATACGTGGCTTCGATGCACCCAGCACGCGACCGGGACGCGTCGCCTTTGCCCCCAACGAGGGCGTGGGCAAAGCCATGGGACGAGAAGGCTTGGCGCCCGTCGCCGGTTTGGACGTTACCGAGGGACGTGCCGCCGGACGAGCAACCTTTTTGGCCGCGGGCCGTCCGCCAAGTTGCGAGCCGGAAGCCGAACGCTTGGAAGACCGCACGGACCCGACGGTCTTAGAAGGCATGACGGATTTACGTTGAGACTGGGACGGTGCGCCGGAACGCCCTCCGGCGCGGCGGAAGGTTGGTTTCGATGCTCTAGAAGCCGAGGAATTTAACTTCCGGTCTGAGCTCGATGCCATACGCCTCCCTCACCTTTCCGTGCACATGTCTGATAACCGCGGCCACGTCATCGGCCGAGGCGGTTCCGTTATTAACGATAAAATTAGCGTGTACGGGAGAAACTTCCGCGCCGCCAACCGAAAAACCCTTTAATCCACAATCCTCGATAAGCTTTCCCACGCTCGCATCGGGCGGGTTGCGAAAGACCGACCCGCAGGATGCACAGCCCATGGGCTGTGTTCGCTTGCGCCGCGTCAGGTACCGCTCCATACGCTCACGGATATCGGCCTTGGGCGCAGGTTTGAGCTTGAGCACGCATTCCAAAATGATCTCGTTGCGCGGCAAGCTGCATTCACGGTAGCCCCAAGCGATCTCCGAGCCCGCGTAATGCTTAATTCCGGAGCAAGGGTCGAATGTAACGACATCTTCGACCAGCGAGCCAATCCACTCGGTTCGCGTGCCGGCGTTCATGGACAAGGCGCCGCCAACGGAGCCGGGAATACCGACCGCAAACTCAAGGCCCGAAAGGCTGCGCGACAGCGCGTCGTTGACCAGGCGTGCGAACATCACGCCCGCACCGACCGTCAGCGTACAACCGTCATCGGCGACAACCGTACGCTGAAACTCGCGCCCCAGCGAAATAACGGCACCTCGATAGCCTGCATCGGCAACAAGCAGATTAGACCCCTTGCCGATAATGACCCACGGCACCTGCTCACGGTCGAGCACCGCCACGGCGCGGCGCAGGGCATGATAGCTGTGACACGTCACAAAGAGGTCCGCCTTGCCACCGATACGATAGCTCGTATGGCGCGCGAGGCGTTCATCCTCGATTACGTCCGTATCGATCATGCCCGAAAGCGCCATGACGGCGTTAAACAAACCCATGGGGTTTAAGCGTCCTTCTTGGCAGTCAGATACTCGATGAACTCGGGGCCGACCGTCGTGACGTCGCCGGCGCCCATGGTAAGCAGCAAATCGCCCTCGCCCACCATCTTCTCGAGCTCCTCGTTGAGCTCAAGACGGCTCGAGCAGTACACGACCTCCTTACCGGGGTGCTTGGCGCGCACGGTATCGGCGAGCATCTTGGACGTGACACCTGGGATGGGCATCTCGCCGGCAGAAAACACGTCAATTAACAGCAGCTTGTCGGCATTGGCGAAGGCATCGGCAAAGTCGTCGCACAGAGCCTGCAGACGCGAGTAGCGGTGCGGCTGAAACACGACGTCGACATGCTTGTAGCCAAGCGACGAAGCGGCAGCGAGGGTCGCCTTGACCTCGGTGGGGTGATGGCCGTAGTCATCGACCACGGTAATACCATCGATATCGCCCACATGGGTAAAGCGACGGCGGACGCCCTCAAAGCTCGAAAGCGCCTTTGCGGCAGCGTCGATATCGAGCCCCAGAACATGAGCGACCGTAAGAACCGCCGTGGCGTTGAGCATGTTGTGGCGACCGGGGTTGCTCTTAATCTCGACGGCGTGCTCGGTGCCGTCCTCAAAGCGGACGACAAAATCACTCTGGATGCCTCGGACGTCCGGATGCACGCAGACGATGTCGTTGGTCTCGGCAAAACCATAGGAAAGCACGCGGCGACCGGTCGACCTGGCAAGCTCGACCAGATGCGGGTCCTCACCACAGACGATGACCGTGCCGTCCTCGCCCACCAGACTCATAAACTTGGCGAAGGTGGCCTCGATCTCCTCGATACCCGAGTAGTGATCGAGATGGTCGGCCTCGACGTTGGTCACGATGACCACGTTGGGGTTAAGGAACAGGAAGGAGCTGTCGGACTCATCCGCCTCGGCGACAAAATAATCGCCCGAGCCGTTCTTGCCGTTGGTATCGTAGCCCTCGACAATGCCACCGATCAGGAAGCTGGGGTCCAGACCCATGCGGTCGAGCATGGTGGCGCACATCGAAGAGGTCGTGGTCTTGCCGTGAGTACCGGCAACGGCAACGGTGGTGTAGCCGTGGCCCAGAGCCGAGAGCATCTTGGCGCGAGGCCACACGGGAATACCCAACTCGCGCGCACGGACGAGCTCGGGGTTGGACTCGGGAATAGCGGTAGAGACCACGACGACGTCAGGCTTGACCTCGTCGATGGTGGCAGCCTCATGGCCCACATGCATCTTCACGCCGGCGCGGGTAAGCTGGCGAATGTAGCGCGACGTCTTAAGGTCGGAGCCGGTAACGACATAGCCGCGCTCGTGAAGGACGAGGGCGATGCCGCTCATGCCGGCGCCACCGATACCGATAAAATGGGCGCTCTTGAACTCGGGCGCGGAGGTTGCAGTCTTGGAATCAGCCATGTGCTCGTGTACTCCTTGCGTAAACACTGCCTGTAACCCGTTTACTTTACCGCACCTACCGCATCCGCGCGAGGGCGACCCGCGATATCCCGTCTAACTAACGCAATCCTTCTACCGCGTCCGCCAAAAGGACGGCAGCGCGGTCTTGGGCCAAACCGCGAGCCGCCTGGCGCATGGCATCGCGCGCCTGCGCATCATCGATAAGATGCAGCAGCTCATCGGCAAACGCCTGGGTGTCGATATCGACATCGGCGCAGAGCACGCCGGCACCGGCATCGACCAGATAGCGGGCATTGGTGGTCTGATGATCGGCCGTCGCATGCGGATACGGCACCAGCACCGAAGGAACGGCAAGAGCGGCAATCTCGGCGACGCTCGAAGCGCCCGAGCGCGAGAGGACCAAATCGGCCGCAGCCAGCATATCGCCCATATTGTCGATGTAGGGCTGGACGCGATACCGTTTCGCCTCCTCGGGCGTCAGGGCAAGAGCGCGCTCGGTGTCCTCAAAGCCATCGGCGCCCGTCGAATGCAAAACATAGAGATTCTCGCGCGAGAGCAACTCGTTTTTAAGCGAAGCCACGCGCTCATTAAGATGCTGGGCACCAAGTGAGCCGCCAAACACCAGCAGGAGCGTGGTGTCCTCGGGCACATCAAGGGCCCTGCGGCCGTGGACTCGATCACCCTCGATCACAGAACGGCGCACGGGGTTGCCGGTCATGAGCACATGGTCAGGATCGCCCTCGCGCTCAAACACGGAACGCGCTGCCGGCACCGAGATGCAAACGCGGGCGGCATGCGAACTCATCATCTTGTTAGCAAGGCCCGGGACGGAATTCTGTTCGTGCAGCAGATACGGAATGCCCGCGTCCTTGCACCAGCCCAGAAGCGGGACCTCGACATAGGCGCCAAAACCTATGGCGACATCGGGCTTGCGGGCTTTAGAAAAATGGTTGCCGAGCGCGCGCTTCGCCTTATAGACACGCCACAGCGAGCTCAATGCTGTCCAAGGGCGAGAGCGGTCGAAGCCCGTAACCGTAATCGGTACAAAATCAAACCCAGCCTCGGGAACCAGACGACCCTCGAGCTTATGCGACTGACCCACAAATACAACGTGGTGGCCACGGTCGCGCAGCTCCTCGGCCAAGGCAAGTGCGGGGTTGATATGTCCCGCCGTGCCGCCGGCTGCGATAGCAACGGTCATCTTATCGGTCATGGTAGTCCCTTCGTACGCGCGGCCCCTGGTCGTCGGTGCGCAAGCGCGTCGACGGGTCCGAATTCAGGTCGATTCGATTATATCCGCCACCCGCATTGCGCGGCGTCGGTCGTTGCGGGCGACCCTGTGGCGCCGAGCGTGGCCGGAGACGGGCATCCGACTCCGAAGCAAAACCGTTCAAGACGGTAAAGCCGCCACGCGACGAGCGCTCCCCGCGTGCATGGGGAACCCCGGCAGTGCTCTCGTCCATAACGGCAAAGCTATCGCGGCGACGATCGTATTCATCGCGTCGAGCGCTCTCGTGCGAGACGCGCAAGATAAGCCCGGCGAGCATGAGCGACACGATAATCGAAGAGCCGCCATAGCTGATAAACGGCAGCGGCTTGCCCGTCATAGGAAACACGTTGAGAATACCCAGCGCGTTGATCAAAAACTGCACCGCGAGGATAACCGCAGAGCCCGAAGCCATAAGCGCCCCACGACGATCGGTAGCTTGCTCGGCGATTCGAAACGCTGAGTAGATCAGCATCGCAAACACCAAGAAAAACAGCAGCGTCCCCAAAAAGCCAACTTCCTCGCCAATGATGGCCAGGATGTAGTCGTTGTGCGCCTCGGGCAAATACGAGTACTTCATGGTTGAGTTGCCGATACCGCGGCCGAACAGTCCGCCCGAAGCAAACGCCATAATGGCGAGCGTTGCCTGATACCCGTCTCCATATTCATCTGCCCAAGGATTCAAGAGAACCTGAATGCGCACCATACGGTACGGCTCGACGACAAGAGCGATCACGATGATGACGGCGCCAGCAAGAATCGCACCGATAATGAACTTTGGGTCAAGGCCGGCAAAGAGCGCCATGCACATGATCGTCAACAGAATAATCAGGATGGTGCCAAAGTCGGGCTGAATAAAAATCAAGACGAGCGATGCGCCCAAATAGAAGCCCATGCCCTTAAGGAACTCATTGATGTTGCCACCGGGCGAAAACACGCGGTCGAGCATGATGGCCGAATAGGCAATGGCAAACGGCTTGAGAAACTCCGATGGCTGAAACTGAATGCCGGCAATGCTCAGCCAACGCGTAGCACCACGGCTGCCGCTACCAAAGAGGAACACCGCAAACAGCAAGATCATCATAGCGATAAGAGCAAGTTTAAGCGCCCCTTCGCCAAACCAGCTATCGGGTGCAACGCGCGCGATGAACTCGAGGGCAGCAACACCGACGACCGTGAACATAAACTGTCGAAATAAAAAGTAGGTCGCGGAGTCGTTCTCGTGAAGCGCCTCGACTGAAGATGCCGAGTACACCATAAGCAGGCCAAAACAGACCAGCGAGAACAGGCAGGTCAAAAAGACCAGGCGGGGTCGCATGATACGTGCGGGGACGCCGGCGATATAACGTTCGCCGATGCCCTGCGTGCCACGACCGGCGCGCGGCGTGCTGCGCTGCGAGGAAGCACGGTCCGAGTCGGGCCTCCTCATATTCTGTCGGGGGCTCTCCTCTCTCACCGGCAACCCCTATTCCGTTTGCGTATTGGACGCAGCGGCAAGCTGGGCCACATAGTACTTAAACACGCGGCCGCGCTCCTCGTAGCCCGAGAACTCATCAAACGAAGAGCAGGCGGGCGACAGTAAGATCACATCGCCGCGGCTCGACAGCGAACGGGCAACGTCCACGGCATCGCGCAGGTCCTCGGCCTGGGCGATATCGACATCACCGTCGACATCCGCTTCGTCCATAGCGGCGGTAAAGCGCTCGCGCGCGTCTCCAAAGCAGACCACCGAGCGAACGTTATCCATCACAACGCGGGCAAAGGACTCGAGCGGCGTGCCCTTATCGTGACCGCCGAGCAGCAAGATCACATCGTCATCGGGAAATGCCGTCAGGGCCTTTTCGACCGCATCGGTGTTCGTTGCCTTGGAATCGTTGACATAGCGCACGCCATCGATCTCGCCACAGGGCTCAACGCGGTGCTCCAGCGGCTGGAACGAGACCAGGCCGCGACACACACCGTCAACATCGGCGCCGACCGTCAGGGCCGCCGTGGCAGCACACAGGGCATTGATTACATTGTGATGGCCCGAAATCTTAAGCTCGGACGTATCGACGAGCGGGGTCTCGACGCCCTTCAGGCGAACGACCATCTTGCCATCGCGCACAAATGCGGCGTCCTCGCCCGCAGGCTCGTCAAAAGCAACCTTGCAGATGCGACGGCCCGGAACATAGATGTACTCATCGAAATCGTGGATACCGGCATCCTCGACGTCAACAATCACCAGGTCATCGTCGACCATATTCTCGAAGAGCTTAATCTTGGCGAGCGCATAGTTCTTATGGCTCTTATGCCAGCCCAGATGGTCGGGGGTAATGTTGAGCAGCACCGCCACACGGGGGTGAAGCTCCTGGGTCGTTGCGATCTGATAGCTCGAAAGCTCCGCCACAAACCACTCGTTATGCGCGCGGCCATCGATCTCGTTCACCGGAGGCTCACCGATATTGCCGACAGCAACGCTCGCCTCGCCCGCCGCCTTAAGCAGGTAGTCGGTCAGCGACGTGGTGGTCGTCTTGCCGTTGGTGCCCGTAATGGCAATCCAATTTTGGGGAGACAGGCGGTAGGCAAACTCGGGCTCACCCATAATCTGGGCAGCGTGATCGCGGCCAGCCTTAAAGAATGCCGAGAACTCCGAGATGCCCGGACACGTCACGCATACATCAAACGCGCCCTCGACCTGCTCGGTTCCGTAGACAAACGATGCCCCGTGCGCCTCGAGCGAGCGCGTGGCATCGTTGGGCTCGGATGTGCCGCCACCGTAAACGGTAACGGCACTCACGCGCTCGGGATGCGCAAGCGCCCAGCGAGCGACATCAAGACCGGACTTACCCTGGCCCAAAACGAGCAAGCTAAAGACATCAGCAAGAGGCATGAAAGACCACTATCCCAACTGGAAGAACAAAGCGAGGCCCAGGGCTCCGAAGGCCGCGGCGACAATCCAAAAACGGATGACGACCTTGGTCTCGGCCCAGCCCTTCTTTTCGAAATGATGGTGAATGGGCGCCATGAGAAAGACGCGCTTGTGCGTAAAGTGGAAATAGACGACCTGAATCATGACCGACAAGGTCTCGACGATAAACAGGCCGCCGATGATGAGGGAAACGACCTCGGTGTTGGTGATGATGGAGGTGCAGGCAAAAGCAGCGCCCAGCGCCAGCGAGCCGGTATCACCCATAAAAATGCTCGCCGGATAGCAGTTGAACCACAAAAAGCCCAAGCAGGCACCAGCGCACGCCGTGCAGAAGATGGACAGGTTCACATCGCCGTGTAAAAACGCCATGGCAGCCATGGCCAGCATAGCGATCATGGAGGTACCGCCGGCAAGGCCGTCCAAGCCATCGGTGAGGTTTACGGCGTTGGAAAGGCCCGCGATCATCAGCCAGCAAAAGACAAGGTAGAGCCACGGAAAAGAGAGGCCGCAAATGGTGGTCGAGAGCACGCCAAGGTCGATCGTCAGGCCACCGGGAAAACGAATCTCGGGGGCAACGCCGCACCAGTTGACGGCAAGCACGGTAAAGGTAACGCAGATGATGGTGAGGCCGATCATCTTGGCGTGAGGCGTCAGGCCGAGCGAGCGGCCGTGCGTGACAGAAGTCAGGTCATCGATGAGACCGAGAACGCCGGTTGCCAGCGTGGCGAGCAGCACAAGCACGAGCTCGGTGGTGAGCTTGCCCATCAAAAGGCACGTCAGCGAAACAGCGACCAGGATGATGACGCCACCCATGGTGGGCGTGCCCTGCTTAATCAGGTGGCGCTTGGGGCCATCGGCGCGAACCTGCTGGCCGATACCCTCGACCTTCAGGAGCTTAATCCACCACGGCATAATGAGCATCGCGATGATAGCGGCGATGCCCAATCCCAAAAAGGCCTGGTACGTAGGATACGAAGGATTGCCGAACATGGTCTAGCACACACCTTCCACAAAGCGATCGAGTTCAACGAAGCGGGAGCCCTTGACCAGCACGACATCATGCTTCTCAAGTGCGCCGCCCATACGGTCGAGCACCTGCTGATAGTCGGAGAACACCTGGATGCGGTCCTCGTCCATACCCATCATGCGCGCGGCCTCGGCCATACGCCGGGCAAGCTCACCACCGACACATGCGAGCATATCGAGCTTCTTGGCCGCCGCATAGGCGCCCACCAGCTCATGCATGCGAGGGGCCTCGTCGCCCATCTCTCCCATCTCTCCCAAAACGGCCATGCGCGAACCCATGCACGAAAGCGAGCACAGCAGGTCGAGGCCCGCCGCCATCGATTCGGCGCTGGCGTTATATGAGTCGTCGATGACGCGGGCGCCGCTCTTGGCGCGCTTGATCTCCTGACGATGCCCGGTAATCGTGAGACCCCTAAAGGCGGAATCGATCTGCTCGGGCGTCACGCCAAGGCGATGGGCAACCGCCGCGGCCTTGACGGCATTGGGAACGGACTGCACGCCGGGAATGGCAAGCAGGGTGTCAATGGTCTCGCCCGAGCCAAAATCGAGCGTAAAGACCGGGCGCCCCTCGTCGTCAATGCGAATGTCGCGCGCACGGACCTCATCGTCGTCCGAGACGCCCGCAAGCATCACGTCGATGCCCGCAGGCCCGGCGAAGGTGTCACGGATGAACGGAGTAAAGTCGTCCTCACCACCCAAAACCAGTAACGGGAGAAGGTCGCCGGCGGCGCACATGCCGCCAACAATCTCCGACTTGGCACGAGCGATATTCTCACGACTGCCCAGGATACCGATATGGGAGGTACCGATCTTGGTCACGACGGCAAGGTTAGGATTGGCAGACTGAGACAGGCGTTCAATTTCATGGAAATGGTTCATGCCCATCTCTGCTACCAACACTTCGGTATCCCGGGTCATACGCATGAGCGTCAGCGGCAGA
>CAJKZP010000034.1:0-17323 GCA_905204415.1 uncultured Collinsella sp.
CGAGCCCCAGGCCCGAGCCCTGCGCGCCGGCATCGCGTGCGTTGTCGGCGCGGTAGAACCGCTCGAACGCGTGAGCTGCGGATTCCTGGTTCATGCCGATGCCCTCGTCTTCAACGGCTATGTCGATTGTGCCCGTGCCCGCATCGGGTGTTATGCCAAATGTGACGGTCGTTCCCGCGTCCGAATACTTGGCGGCGTTTTGCACGATCACGCGCAGAGCCTGCTTTACGAGCGCCACGTCGACGGGCGCGTCGCAGCGCGGGTCGCTGACAAGCGCAGCGTCAAAAGCCAGCCGATATGTGTGCCCGGCATCAATCATCTGCGACTCTTCGCAAACCTCGCCGACCAGTGCGGCCAGGTTGGTATTCGCGCGTCGCAGCACGGTGCGGCCGGCATCGCCGCGCGCCAAAAACAGCAGCTGTTCCACGAGCTCCTGCATGTGCTCGCTTTCGGCCTTGAGGGATGCGATAGACTCCGCCAGCACGGCCGGGTCGTCCTTGCCCCAGCGGTCGAGCATGTTTACGTAGCCCTGAATCACCGCGATGGGCGTGCGCAGCTCGTGGCTCGCGTCGTTGACAAAGCGCATCTGCTGCAGCTTTGCCTCTTGCATCTGGCGCAGCAGGCGGTTGAGTGCGACCTCGATACTCGCCAGATCGGCGTCGCCGGTGGTGACGCTCGGCGAGTCGACGCTTGCGCGCTCGATGGCCTGCTCCAGCGTTTCCATCTTGCCGCCGGAGAGTTGCATGCGGCCGAGCTCGTCCACGCGCAAAGCCAGGTCGTTGAGCGGCGCCATGGTACGGCGCACGCGGCGGGCGCCGCTGAGCATGTTGAGCACACTGATGACCTGCCAGCCCACAACGACAAGGTAGAGGGGCCACAGTGCGACGAGGTCCTGTGCGAGGGAGAAGGTCTTGGTAGTGCGCGCAAGCTCGACGGTATAGGTGAGTGTGGTCGGGTTCCAGCCGCGCGCGGGCTTCAGCGACATGCCGCGAACGGTGGCGCTGGGGATCCATCCTGCGGTAAACGCGCCGTCGGGCAGCGTCTGGTTGTATCCATAGACGAGGATCGCCGCCGCAATCACCACTAGCAACAGATCGAGCCAGACGTAGCTCGCCAAGCGGCGCCACATGTAGCTCCAGTTGATGGCACGGGCGATGGAGGTGACGCGCTTGGTCTCGGCGTTACGCGCGGCAGACATAGCCCACCCCGCGCACGGTCTGGATGATGCGGGCGCTGCCGCCGTCCTCGATCTTGGCGCGTAGGTGCGCGATGTGCACATCGACGTTGTTGGTATCGCCCACGTAGTCGTAGCCCAGCGCCTCGTGCGCAATGCGCTCGCGCGTGAGCACGGTGCCGGCATGTGCCATAAGCAGGGCGAGGACGTCGAACTCGCGGGCGGTCAGCACGATGGGCGAGCCGTCGACCGTGACTTCGCGGCGATCGGGATCGAGCGCGACCGAACCCACGACGAGCGCGGCGGGGGAGGGCGAGGCGGATGCCTGGGCCGAGCCGCCGGCCAGGGGCATCGCAGTGGCACCCGTAGCGCCCTCTCCGGCCCCGACACCGCCAACGCCCGAAGCCGCCTGCACGGCCTCCGAGCGTTTCAGCGCCACGCGGATTCGTGCGAACAGCTCCTCAATCGCAAACGGCTTGGTCAGATAGTCATCGGCACCGGCATCAAGCCCGGCCACCTTGTCCATCACGGCATCGCGCGCGGTGACCATGATCACCGGCACATCCTTGTGCTTGCGGACACGCCGCAGGACCTCCATGCCGTTGAGCTGCGGCAACAGGACATCGAGCAGAATCAGATCATAGTCGCGCTCCAGCGCCAGGTCCACGGCGGTGCGGCCGTCGGCGGCGTGCTCCACCTGGTAGCCATCGTGCTCCAGCTCGAGCGTCACAAAGCGGGCGATTTTCTCCTCGTCCTCTACGATCAGGATCCGTGCCATGCGTGCCCCCGTCTGCGATTACTTGTCGTCGTTCAGATTTTGCTTGATGTCGTCCGCGGCATTGGCGGCGTGATCCATCAGGTTGTTGATGCTGCCGGGCACGTCGCCGTCGCTGTCGATGCGGTAGCGCATGCCAAAGAACAGGCCAAGCAGCATCAGCCAAATCGTGGCGCCCCAGGCAAACAGCGCGACGATGGGAATCAGGATGGGGATGTTGAGGATGATCGCGTCGCGGCGCGTGGCGACAAACTTGGTCTCCAGGCTCAGGCGGAAGAGCTTTTTGAGGTACTCCCACACGCTGTCCATCTTCTTGGAGAAGTCGGTCTTTTCGCTCGACTTTTCGTAGGCTACCTGCGCGGCGACCATCTCGGCCGAGGGCTCGTCGACCGGCGCGGACTCGGTGGCGGCGTGCGCCGACGTGGTCTGGGTCTTGCCCTGTGACTCGAGCCAAATGATGGCATCCAGAACGTTGCCGTCGGCGGCGTCGAGCGCGGCTTTGGCATCGGTGTAGCTCACGTTGCACTTGGTGCGGATGGTTTCAACTTTTTCGAGGTCGTCCATGACCTGTCCTTTCGTTCGATGGGCGCGAGCGTTGCGTTCGGCGGCCTGCGTTGCGCGGCGCCGCCCCGCCCCTTGTTCGAACTCTATAGTGCAGGTTATAGATTAAGCGATTCTTGAGCCAAGATTAATGTTGGATGAGTTTTTGGGTAGCGGTGGGAAAAGTATTAGACCTCGATAGCGGGGGATGGGGTGCCGGTGCAAAACGGCGTCAAAGGTTGGTCGAGCAGGCGGTTTCTCCATTGATGCCCGCACGGCATGGGACACTTACCCTGCCGCCCTGCTCTGCCGCGGCGGCATGTACCCAAACAACGACCCTCTAAGGAGTTCGATACCAATGAGCGATAACACCAAGCATCTCGCAAAGAAGTGCGTCAAGGACGCGGGGCCGTGCCTCGCGTTGTGCCTTGCCGGCGCAGCGGTCGCGCTGCTGGCTGTTCTGGGGCCATTCGACGTGCTCCGAAGTGCCAGTTCTCTGCACGTTTGCATGGCCCTTGCCGGCGCCATGATGACCGGCGGCGTGCTCGATCTGGTTTTTTGGGTGCTTGACCCGTTTGGATGGAAGAACGAAGGGTAAGCCCTAAGGGATGGAAGGGCTGGAACGGTTGGCTTAGTGATCGTGCAGAATGTGGGCTAGCGACTTACAGGGAAGTGGTAATCCGATGACGGTCTATGTAACAGGCGATATTCATGGCGGCGCTGACATGCAAAAGCTCCGCGATTGGGAGCTTGGGGATAGCCTGGCGAGCGACGACTATCTCATCATCGCGGGCGACTTTGGCTTTCCCTGGGACTTTTCTACCGAGGAATGTGCCGATATTGCTTGGCTGGAGTCGCGCCCCTACACCGTGCTGTTTGTCGACGGCAACCACGAGCGTTTCGATCACTGGGCGGAACGCCCCATGGAGTTGTGGCACGGTGGGCTGACGCAGCGCCTGTCGGATACCTCGCCCATACGGCGCCTGACGCGCGGCGAGGTTTTTGAGCTCGACGGCTCAACGGTCTTTACCATGGGCGGCGCCACGAGCGTGGACAAGGAATACCGCATTCCGTATTCCAGCTGGTGGCCGCAGGAGCTGCCGGACGAGCGCAACTTTGAGGAGGCGCGGGCAAAGCTCGACAGCGTGGGCTGGACGGTCGACTACGTGATCACTCACACCTGCTCTACGCGCATGCTTTCGTCCACGCTTTATCCAGCGTCCGGCTGGAATTGCCCCTCCGTTGATCGGCTTACGGCATTTTTCGATGAGCTGGAAGACCGCTTGGACTACAAGCGCTGGTACTACGGGCATTTTCATCGGGATACCAACCCGGCCGAGCGTCACACCGTGCTCTACGACTGCATCGTTCGCTTGGGCGACGAACTCCAGCCCTGGGATGTTGCGTAGAGGCGGGGTGGCTGGCTACTCGACCGTTACAGTGATGTTCTCCCGATGCGCGCGGATGACGTCCCAGCTAAAGTGCTCGACCAGCTGCTCGGCGGTACGCGGCGTGGTGTCCGGCGCGATGCCTGTTTGCCCGGCGAGCCATCCCAACAGTGCCTCGGGTGTGCCAAAGCGGGTGCGGAGCTCGCCCAGGTCCAGATCGCGATCGCGCTTGGAAAGGCGGCGGCCGTCCGGTGACATGAGCAGCGGAATGTGCGCGTAGTGCGGCGTGGGCAGTCCCAGCAGATGTTGCAGATAGATCTGGCGCG
Source organism: uncultured Collinsella sp. (assembly GCA_905204415.1). Classification (GTDB taxonomy): domain Bacteria; phylum Actinomycetota; class Coriobacteriia; order Coriobacteriales; family Coriobacteriaceae; genus Collinsella. Next base: position 4,204 of record CAJKZP010000034.1, read on the forward strand.
GCGTGGAACCAAGCAGGTCGCATCCGCGTACGATCTCGGTGACGCCCATGGCAGCGTCGTCGACCACCACGGCCAGCTGATAGGCAAACACGCCGTCGCTGCGGCGCACCAAAAAGTCACCGCACTCGGTGGCGAGTGCTTCGCATTGGGCTCCGTACGTGCGGTCCACGAATTCGATCACGTCGCTGGCGAGGTCGTCGACGGTGGGCACGCGCAGGCGCGTGGCCGGAGCACGCAGGGCACTGCGGCGGGTGATTTCATCAGCAGAAAGACCTCTGCAGGCGCCGCGGTAGATGGGCGTGCCGTCGCTGGCGTGCGGCGCGCTCGCGGCGTGGAGTTCGGCACGCGTGCAAAAACAGGGATAGGTGAGGCCGGCGTCTTGCAGCTGGCGCAGGGCGTCCTCGTACAGATCCAGGCGATCGTGCTGGTAGTAGGGGCCTTCGTCCCACTCGAGCCCCAGCCAGGTCAGATCGTCAATCAGTTGAGCGGCAAGTTCCGGGCGCTTGCAGCGATCGTCCAGGTCCTCGATACGCAACACGATGCTGCCGCCCTGGCTGCGGGCCGAAAGCCATGCGCACAGGCAGCTGAACACGTTGCCCAAGTGCATGCGGCCCGAGGGCGACGGGGCAAAGCGGCCCACGACGGGGGTGGGCACTGCCGTTGCTGGTGCGTCCGCGGCGGGCGTTGCTATGTTGCGTGTTTTGATATCCATGCGGATGAGTATAGCGCGGGGCTTGGCAGGGAAGGCGTTGCCGCGCTCACAAGTTGGCGGCGGTGCGCATTGCGCACGGTGGGTTTGCGGCTCAAGGTCTCGATCGCTGCGTACCGACTTAGCCTCACAAACGACAGAAACCCCGGCAGCTCTTCGCAACTGCCGGGGTTTCCGCGGAAAAGGGGGACATGATCCTCGAGCGAACGGCAAAGGGGCAAACCGTTTTCGCTCAACTGCTTTATGCCCCTCGGCTGGCGGCTCAATCAGCGCGTGCCGCACCCACACAAAGCCGCTACACCTGTGACGGAGCTGTGAAGTGGTATCTATTGCCGGGGCGGGCTATGCCAAGGGTGTCCCTAATGACTAGTCATTTAAGAACGTCCCCAATGACTAGCTGCCGGGGTGCGGGTGTGACTTTCATCCCGTTTGGCGCTCCGGTCGCCTAGATGTTCGCCATGCGTACCCGCAAACGTGGGACAATGGCGCTGTTGGTTTTACAGACAAAGGATGTGCCTATGAACACCCTCGCCGCCAAAGTCAGCCGGCAGCGCCACCTGTTTGCGCGATTCGCTTCCGTCTGCGCGCTCGTTGCGCTTGCGTTGTTGCTGCTGCCTGCCGCCGCGCACGCCGACGGCTACTCCATGACCCAAACCTATATCGGTGCCACGGTCGAGGCCGATGGCTCGCTGACCGTTGTCGAGGGTCGCCAGTTTGATTTCGATGACGACATCAACGGTGTGTTTTGGGAGATCAATACGGGCACTAACCAGCAGGGCGGCACGGCGGGCGTCGACGTGCTGAGTGTCGAGGAAGAGGACACTGCGTTTAACAAAGTCGATAGCGCGAACAAGGGCGACTCTGGCGTCTATACGGTCGAGCAGACCGGTGACGGCGTAAGGATTAAGGTGTTCAGCCCTCACGAGAGCGGCGACAGTGCAGTCTACTACGTGAGTTATTCCATGACCGGTGCGGTCATGAACTGGGCCGATACCGCCGAGCTCTACTGGAAGTTTGTGGGCGACGGCTGGTCCGCGGACTCCGACGATGTCGAGATGGAAGTGTACTTCGCAAATGCCGCTGCCGGGACGGCGGCCGTCAAGGGCGATAACTTCCGCGCATGGGGCCACGGTTCGCTGACGGGCGACGTATCGCTCGATGAGGACGAGCCCATGGTCACCTATACCATTCCCTGCGTGCACCAGGGCGAATTCGCCGAGGCACGCATCGCCTTCCCCAGCGACTGGGTGCCGCAGCTTGCCGCCTCGGGCGAAGAGCGCATGTCAACGATCCTGAGCGAAGAGAAGGAATGGGCCGACGAAGCTAACGCCCGCCGCGCTCACGCTCGCATGATTGCCAATGCACTTGCCGTGCTAAGTGTTGTTGCGGCGGTGGCCTTTACCGGCACAATCGTTATGCTCAAGCTGCGCAAGCGCAAGCCCAAGCCGCTTTTCCAGGACGAGTACTTCCGCGATGTACCCTCCGCCGACCATCCCGCGGTGCTTGCAGCTCTTATGAGCTGGAACGACGTGCCCGATCAGGCATATATCGCCACACTGATGAAGCTGACCGACGACCGCGTGATCAAGCTGGAAGAAGCGACCGAGACCAAGAAGAAGGGTCTGCTCCGTCGCGAAAAAGAGGAGCAGACGTATCGCATCACAGTGACCGACGAGGCCTGGAAGGCTGCCAAGAAGGACGGCATCGATCGCGATGTGCTCAAGGTCTTCTTCGCCGGCGTTAAGCCCGATAAGGACGGAGTCCGTTCGCGCACGTTTAGCGAGCTGGAGGAGTACGCTAGCGAGCGCACCACATCTGTTGGCGACAAGCTCGAGGACTATCAGAGCACAGTTAAGGCCAAGCTGGAGGCGCGCGAGCTTATTGCATCGGATGGCACTATCGCGATGGTGGCCGGCCTGGTTCTTGGCATCATCATTGTCTTTGGCATTTTGGGCTCTCTGTTCTATACCGACTTTGCGGACGCCAACGTCGGTGCCGCTATGATCTCGATCCCCGTCACGATTGTGGGCTTTGTCCTGAGCTGCACCTTCCGCCGTTACACGCCGGAGGGCGCCGAGGTGGCGGCTCGCTGCAAGGCGCTCAAGCATTGGCTCGAGGACTTTACGCGCCTGAAGGAGGCCATCCCCAGCGACCTGATCTTGTGGAACAAACTGCTGGTGATGGGCGTTGCCCTGGGCGTTTCGAAAGAAGTGCTGCGACAGCTGGCCGAGGCCGTGCCTGCGGACCTGCGCAACAGCGACGATTTCTACGACAACTACCCCTGCTACTGGTGGTATTACCATCACTACGGCAACGAGTCTCCGCTCGATTCGTTTAACGATGTGTATCACGAGACCATCCGCGAGCTGGCTTCGAGTTCCGATAGCTCGAGCGGCGGTAGCGGCGGCGGCTTTTCCGGTGGCGGCGGTGGCGGCGTCGGCGGAGGCGGCGGCGGAACGTTCTAGCGAGCGCTTGCTTTGGGGTGGATCTTTCTGGGCGGTTGCCAGGGAAGATCCACCCCATTTTTGTGCATCGAAACGGGCTAAACTTTCCGTTGAGGACTTTCGCGCAAGGGGCAGTGGACAAAAAATGCCAAATATGAGTACTGTTGCTGCGTTGGTCACATATGTTTGCACATAATAACGGGCTCCTAATGAGAGTACTTCTCGTTAGGAGCCCATTTTATTGAACATTTGGGGAGCTACGTCAGCTCGCGCAGCTGGTCGTCATGCCTGCAAGCATCAAAAATGCCCCAAATCGCTGCTACTAAAAAGGTAACAGTACTCATATTTGATGTTTTTTGACCACGGCTATCTACAAACCCCCTAGGCCACTCATTGGGGACAGACTTAAATGACCAGGTGTGGCTGCCGAGGCTAGGCTGTTAGGTCGAGTTCGTAGAGGAAGCTTTCGCGCGGCATGTCGTGGCGGCGCTCTTCGCGGTTGGCGCGGTGCGTGGCCGTGCGCTTAAAGCCGTGCAGCTCGTAGAACTTCCACGAGCAGTTGGAGTCGGTGTACAGGTGCGCCCTCGTCGCTCCAAGCGAGGATAGGTGCGAGACCGCGGCATCGAGCAGAACCGTGCCAACGCCCAGGCCATGGACATCGCGATCCACGGCAAGCAGCGTGACCTCGTTGTCGTGCGGCAACGGGCTGCTCTCGAGCAGGCGGTTGTTGGTTCGGATGGTTGCGCGCACAAACGAGAGATACTCGGCGCAGGCATCAGGCTCCAGCTCACGCATCTGCGATAGCAGCGCGCGTTCGGTATCCATCCAATGCTCGTTGATAGTGGCGCCGGAGCTCTGTCCCGCACGCGCGAGCGAAATGCCACGCGCCTGACCGTCGATTACGGCAACCTGTGAAAACGTCGACGACGAAAGGCAGTAGGCGAGGTCGCACGCGGCCTCAAGGCGGTTGTACTCATCGTTATCCGAATTGTTATGCCAAAGCTGCTGCAGAATCAGCGCGATGGCGTCGAAGTCTTCGGTATCAAACGGTCGGTAGAGAACCCGCGAGACCATGGTGCCTCTTTCTTTTGCGGATGCATATCGAGCACAGTTCTACCACGCCATTGGCATCTAATTATGGTGCCCCTGTGTTCCATGAACTCACCGTGCCCGGTGCCGTGCCCATCCCCTCCGCGTGCAAACTTTTTCTGCACATGCGCCCGTTGCGGGGTGCATCGATGCGCTCGATGCGCTACATTAAATCAGTATTTTCAATGCCGCTGCGCGAGCGCTGCAGATCGACGTATCACCGACTCACAGAGCACGGCGGCGTACCAGACAGGAGGACTGCATGGGATCTGATGTGAAGATCGCACGCGCGTTGATCTCGGTTACCGATAAGACGGGCGTCGTCGATTTCGCACGGACGCTGGTCGATGACTTTGGCGTCGAGATCATCTCTACGGGCGGCACGGCTCGTGCCATCGAGGACGCGGGCGTTCCCGTAACCCCCATCGAGGAGTTCACGGGCTATCCCGAGATGATGGACGGCCGCGTCAAGACCCTGCACCCCAAGGTTCACGGCGCGCTGCTGGCCCGCCGCGATTCCGAGCAGCACATGCAGGAGGCCGCTCAGCACGGCATTAAGCTGATCGATCTAGTCGTCGTCAACCTGTACGAGTTCGAGAAGACCGTCGCCAATCCCGAGGTCACCTTCGCGGACGCCATCGAGCACATTGACATCGGCGGTCCCTCCATGCTGCGCTCTGCTGCCAAGAACGCCACGAGCGTTACCGTCATTTCCGACCCGGCCGACTATGATGCCGTCCTGGCCGAGATGCACGAGACCGGTGGCTGCACCACGCTTTCCACCCGTCGTCGCCTGCAGGTGAAGGTCTACCAGACCACCGCCGCCTACGACACGGCTATCTCCCGTTGGCTTGCCGCCCAGGCAAGCGATGTGGCGGATACCTCTGCCAAGCTCGAGATCTCGCTGGAGAAGGTCGACGACCTGCGCTATGGCGAGAATCCTCAGCAGAAGGCTACGGTCTACCGCTTTGCCGAGGGCTGCGAGAACACCGCGAGCTCGCAGTTCCCGCTCGTTGGCTCCGAGCAGATCCAGGGCAAGCCGCTCAGCTACAACAACTATCTGGATGCCGATGCTGCTTGGAACCTGGTCCGCGAGTTCGACGAGCCGGCCTGCGTGATTCTCAAGCACCAGAACCCCTGCGGCTCTGCCGTTGCCGAGGACATCACGGCTGCCTACGACCGCGCCTTCGCTTGCGATCCCAAGAGCGCCTTTGGCGGCATCATCGCCTGCAACCGCGAGGTTCCCTATGAGCTGGTCGAGCATTTTGCCGATCAGAACAAGCAGTTCGTCGAGGTCATCATCGCCCCGAGCTACACTGCCGAGGCGCTCGAGCGCATGGCCAAGCGCCCCAACCTGCGCGTGCTGGCCACCGGTGGCGTGGACCACGGCGCCCAGGTGGAGCTGCGCTCCATCGACGGCGGCATGCTGGTGCAGGAAGTCGACCACGTGACCGAGGATCCCGCGACCTTTACGTTCCCCACCGACCGCAAGCCCACCGACGCCGAGATGGCCGAGCTCGAGTTTGCCTGGAAGGTCTGCAAGGGCGTTAAGTCCAACGCCATCTTGGTTTCCAAGGGCAAGGCCGGCATTGGCATGGGCCCGGGTCAGCCTAACCGCGTTGACTCTGCGCTGCTTGCCTGCGAGCGCGCCGAGGATTTCTGCGAGCGCGAGGGCGTGGAGAAGGGCGGCTTTGCTTGCGCAAGCGACGCATTCTTCCCGTTCCGCGACAACGTCGACGTGCTTGCTGCACACGGCGTGACCTGCATCATCCAGCCCGGCGGCTCCAAGCGCGACGACGAGAGCATCCAGGCCTGCAACGAGCACAATATTGCTATGGTGTTTACGGGCGCTCGCCACTTCCGCCACTAAGTTCCGCTTTGGGACAAAATAATCTCCGCAAAAGACGGCTGCTCCGTTTGGAGGGCCGTCTTTTTGGTATAAGAGGACGGAATGACTAACACGAAAGGTATGACCATGCCCCAGATTGATGATGCCGAGCTGTTTGGCAATGCCGAGGATCAGCGTGCGTACGAGGACTTTTGCGCCAATCAGGAGGCGGTCGAGAAGTTCACGCTCGACAAGCCCGCGCTTGTCTGCCGTTGGCGCATGTCCAATAAAAAGGTGCCCATGCTCAACCGCCACATTCGCGCACTGTCCGAGCGCCTGGTGCAGGGCGAGCCGCTTACCCATAACATGCTCAGCTGGGCCAAACAGCACGTTGAGTGGTCGCTTGCCGAGGGCGATTACACCGCACGCGACGGCGTGCTCATGCTGGTGATCGACGTTAACGGCAACGCCGCCATGACGGTGGGGGAGTACGAGCCGCTCGCCGATACGTCGGCCAAGGCGCTGCGTGCCCGCTCCGCCGAGGCCCGCTCCGAGGCCGACGAAACCGGCGTGGCCCCCGAGCTGCTCGCCGCTGTCAACAACGGCGAGCTCGCCTTTGTGGCGCCGGCGGACGAGTTTCTGTGCGGCACGGCGACGCTCATCGAGCAGCTGGCCCAGACCAAGGGCATCCCGGTCACGCGCGTAGATATTCCCGCGCAGCTTAAGGGCGCGCTGTTCCTGGTGAGCGACGAGCATGGCGTGGTTCCCGCAACCGAGACGGACGTTGCGGAGGCCGACGCCGCCACGGTCGCCTTCTTTGCCGACGGCTACGAAAAGCTCCGCGCCCGCCGCTAAATGATTTTTCTGGGACGGGGATTAAAAACTCATTTTGGTCTCCGTTTCCGTCGCGAGCGTGAGGCGGACAAAACGCCCCCGCTTGCGAACAGTTCTGTCACCTTGGTGCCGCGCGAGGCGCGCACCTGCGGCTCCGCGGTCATAATGGGGCAAGACAACCAAGAGGGGAGCGGAATCCATGGCGCTGATCTATATCGTTGAGGACGACGAGCCCATTCGTCGCGAGCTTGCCGACATCCTTGCCCGTGCCGGTTTTGAGGTCGAGGCCTGCGAATCGTTCGAGCATGTTTCGCGCGATATTCTCGCCGCCGCGCCCGACCTGGTGCTGCTCGACCTTACACTTCCCGTCAAGGACGGCCAGCATATCTGCCACGAGGTTCGCCGCGAATCCGAGGTCCCCATTATCGTCCTCACGTCGCGCACGACCGAGATCGACGAGGTCATGGCCATGACGCTCGGCGCGGACGACTTTGTTCCCAAGCCCTACAGCGCCCGTGTGCTCGTGGCGCGCATCAACGCACTGCTGCGTCGCACCGCGGCGGCAGGCGAGCGCAGCACACTTGTCCACAAGGGGCTGGAGCTCGACCTCGCCCGCTCCATGGTTACCAACACGCAAACCGGCACTAGCACCGAGCTCACCAAAAACGAGCTGCGTATCCTCTCACTGCTTCTGAGCCGCGCGGGCAAGATTGTTTCGCGCTCGGCCATCATGCAGGACCTGTGGGACTCCGACGCCTTCGTGGACGACAATACGCTCACCGTCAACATCAACCGCCTACGCACCACGCTCGAAAAAATCGGCATCAAGGGGTATTTGACAACGCACCGCGGCCAAGGCTATTCGGTCTAGGGGCCGGCTATGTCGTTTGGCAAGTTCTTTAAAGACGCGCTGCTTCCCGTCGCCGTGTGGACGTGCGGCGTGCTGCTGAGCTGCTTTGTGCTGACGGTCGCCGGTGCACCCGTTTCTATCGTGGTCGTGGCGGTTGGCGTGTCCTTTATCTTCGGTATGCTCGGCATCGTGGTCGAGTACGCTCGCCGTCGCCGTTTTCTGCGTCAGTTGGAGCGCGCGGCCGAGGAGCTCGAGAGTCCCGCATGGGTGCAGGAGATGGTGCAATGTCCGACCTATGCCGAGGGCGAGCTCGAGTACGAGGTCTTGCGCCGGGTGGGCAAAGCCGCTTGTGACGAGGTTGCCGAAGGCAGGCGCCAGACCGATGACTATCGTGACTATATCGAGAGCTGGGTCCACGAGGCCAAGCTGCCCCTGGCGGCGGCCCATCTGATTTTGGAAAACCTGGACAGCAGCGAAGACGACCTGTCGCGTGTGGATGACCTGGGTCGCGAGCTGGCTCGCGTGGAGCGCTATATCGACCAGGCGCTGTACTACGCGCGCTCGGAAGTCGTGGAGCGCGACTACTTGATTCGCCGCTGGGATCTCAAGACCCTGGTGACGGGCGCGATTAAGGCCAACGCGCGCGAGCTCATCGCGGCGCACGTGGCCCCGGTGTGCGAGAACCTCGACTTTGAGGTCTTTACCGACGAGAAGTGGCTCGAGTTTATTCTGGGCCAGCTCATTCAGAACAGCATTAAATATGCGCGCGCGGATGGCGCAAAGATCGTGTTTTCGGGTGCGTTGCTGGACGAGGGCCTGGCAAGCGAGCGCATCGAGCTTACCGTCGCGGACAACGGCTGCGGCGTGAGCGCGGCCGACCTGCCGCGCGTGTTCGAGAAGGGCTTTACCGGCGATAACGGCCGCACCACCAAGCGCGCAACGGGCATCGGCCTCTACTTGGTGGCGCGTCTGTGCTCCAAGATGGGCATCGACGTCACCGCAGCATCCGATTCCGGCAAAGGCTTCGTCGTAACGTTTGCCTTCTCAACCAACAAGTTCCAGTATTTCGAGTAACGCACGCGGCGGACGTCCGCCCAAACAAAAACGTGCCGCATCAAACAAAACGTGCCGCCCCAATCGGGGCGGCACGCTATCTTTTATCAGCCAACTCGCTGAAGTACGGTGACGAAGGCGCAAGGCCGGGAGGGGTTATCTAAGCCGACATCCCGCAGCCGCGAAGCGGCGAGGACGTCGGCGTGATAACCCCGCAGGCCTTGCGCCGACGGGAAGGAACCTACTTCACGACCAGAATGTCGCAGTCCGTGTTGCGCAGCAGGAACGTCGAAATCGAACCCAGCAGCGCATACTTGATCGAGGACAGGCCGCGGGCGCCGCAGAGCACCAGGTCGGGCTTAACCACGTCGAGCATCTCGTCCTTGAGCGTCTCGCGAATGCGGCCGGCGCGAATCATGACCTCGACCTCGGGAATATCGGGATTGGCCTTGGCCTCTTCGAGCTGCTTGGCGATGGAGTTCTTAAATGCCTCCTCTAGGCCGTTGACCAGATCGACCGGATAGGAACCGGCGCTCTCGAGCGCCGTGGAATCGATAACGTGGCCGATGATTAGCTTGGCGCCGTTGTTCGCGGCGACCTTGATGGCGCGTGCGAGCACAAAATCCTGCTGTTCAGTACCGTCGAGTGAAACAAATACCTTGGTATAGCCCTCGTTCATGGTTTCCTCCTTGGTCTATCGCACGGGCATGGAGCTCGTGCGTCGGGCGGGCGCGGATGCGTGGCCGCCGGACACTTTATCTTGTTGCAGTTATACCCAAGGATTTGGGTTTGACCGCTCGCAATTCTGTGAACGGGCGAGTTTTTTGGTAAGGGTGGGCGCAGCCGCGGCCGAACGGTTGATAATGGGACATCGCCCGCAACCGTCCGCAGAACAACTATCGGCGGGTGTCTAACGAGGGGGTCCCTTTGGATATCATCGAGCTTCTAAAATCTGCCTTCATGGGCCTGGTCGAGGGCATCACCGAATGGCTGCCTGTTTCGTCGACCGGTCACATGATCTTGGTGGACGAGTTCGTCAAGATGAACGTGAGCGAGACGTTCTGGAATATGTTCCTGGTCGTGATTCAGCTTGGCGCCATTTTGGCCGTCTGCGTCCTGTTCTTCTACGATCTCAACCCGTTTTCTCCCAGCAAGGGCAAGGAGGGCCGTCGCGACACCTGGGTGCTGTGGGGCAAGATTGTGCTCGGTTGCATTCCCGCCGCGGCGATCGGTCTGCCGCTTAACGACTGGATGGAGGAGCATTTCTATAATGCTCCCGTCGTGGCGCTGGCGCTCATTGTGTACGGCGTGTTGTTTATCGTGATCGAGAACTGGCGCGCGAACAAGCGCGACCAGGCCGCTCTTGCCGGTTCGTTTGGTTCGCGTGCCGTGGTGGCGGGCGGACGACCCGCTGGTGCGCATTTTGCCGCGCCCGCTGCGACTGCCGCTGCAGACGATGACGATAATCTGGACTTTGGCTCCATCACTACGCTCGAGGATCTGAGCTGGAAGACCGCGCTTGGTATCGGATGCTTCCAGGTGCTCTCGCTGGTGCCGGGCACGTCGCGCTCCGGTTCTACCATCATCGGTGGCCTGCTGCTGGGCTGCACGCGTTCGGTGGCGTCTAAGTTCACGTTCTTCCTGGCCATTCCTGTCATGTTTGGCGCGAGCGCGCTCAAGCTGGTCAAGTACTTCGTTAAGGGCGGCACCTTCGGCACCAACGAGATCGCCATCCTGGGCGTGGGCTGCGTCGTCGCCTTTGTGGTGTCGCTTATCGCCATCAAGTGGCTTATGGGCTTCGTCCGCCGTCACGACTTCAAGTGCTTCGGCGTCTACCGCATCATCCTGGGCATCGTGGTGCTTGCGTACTTCTTTGTCCTGGAGCCGATGCTCGGCCTGTAACTTAGTCGACGCTGCGCGGCGGCCGGGGCGACAACTTGTCATTCAAAGGGGGCGGCATGACCAGAAGGTCTATGCCGCCCCTTTTCATGCCAATTTGTTCGCCCCGGCCACCGCTCGCTGCTGCTGCCATGACATCGGCGGTTTCGTGATTGTCAATTGATTGGTGCAGACTAACCTGACCCCATTGCGCCTAATCCGCTGGGGTGGGCCTGACGGTGGCGCACGGAGTCGTGGTGTGATTTGCGTCGGTGTCCGCGCGGCTCGGTATACTGGTACGGCTCAAACTATGGCGCCGCCCGCAGGCGCGCCGTCCGTCAGATGAGGAGTCGCCCATGACCCAGCCCTTGCCCTGGGAAAAGAACGCCACGGTACCCGTGCCGCCCGCGCCGGAACCCGTGCCGCTCGATGCATACACCGCCCCTGCAGCGCCGGAGCCCGAGCTCGTCCCGCTCGACATCTACGACGCTCCTGCGCCGGCACCCAAACCCGCCAAGCCGCTCGTCGACATCGACAGCCTGAATCCCGCCCAGCGCGAGGCGGTTCTGACCACCGAGGGCCCGTTGCTGGTGCTCGCCGGCGCCGGCTCGGGCAAGACCCGCGTCCTGACCTTCCGCATCGCACATATGCTCGGCGACCTGGGCGTTAAGCCTTGGCAGGTTCTTGCCATTACGTTTACCAACAAGGCCGCGGCCGAGATGCGCGAGCGTTTGGCGGCGCTCATTCCCAGCGGTACCCGCGGCATGTGGGTGTGCACCTTCCATGCCATGTGTGTGCGCATGCTGCGCGAGGACGCCGACCTGCTGGGCTACACCGGTCAGTTCACCATCTACGATGATGACGACTCAAAGCGCATGGTGCGTGACATTATGCAGGCGCTCGGCATTGAGCAAAAGCAGTTCCCCATCAACATGATCCGCAGCAAGATCAGCTCGGCCAAAAACGCCATGATCGGCCCCGAGGACATGCTCAAGAGTGCCGATAGCCCCAACGACAAAAAGGCCGCGCAGGTCTACTTGGAGCTGGAGCGCCGCCTACGCGCTGCCAATGCGATGGACTTTGATGACCTGCTCGTGCGCACGCTCGAGCTGCTGCGCACCCGCCCCGAGGTGCTCGATAAGTACCAAGAGCGCTTCCGCTACATTAGCGTCGACGAGTATCAGGACACCAACCACGTCCAGTACGAGATCGCCAACCTGCTGGCCGCCAAGTACCAAAACCTCATGGTCGTGGGCGACGACGACCAGTCCATTTATAGCTGGCGTGGTGCCGACATCACCAATATCCTGGACTTTGAGAAGGACTTTAAAGACTGCAAGACTGTTAAGCTGGAGCAGAACTACCGCTCTACTGGTCATATCCTGAGTGCCGCCAACGCCGTGGTGCGCCATAACTCGCAGCGCAAGGACAAGCGCCTGTTTACGGCCGAGGGCGATGGCGAGAAGATCCAGGCCTTCCAGGCGAGCGACGAGCGCGACGAGGGCCGCTGGATTGCCGGCGAGATCGAGAAGCTGCACTCCAAGGGCACGAGCTACGACGATATCGCCGTGTTCTATCGTACCAACGCCCAGTCGCGCATTCTCGAAGATATGTTCCTGCGCGCGGGCGTGCCCTACAAGATCGTGGGCGGCACGCGATTCTTCGACCGTGCCGAGATCCGCGACGTCATGGCCTACCTCAAGATGATCGTGAACCCGGCCGACGAGATGAGCGTCAAGCGCGTCATCAACACACCTCGCCGCGGCATCGGTTCCACCTCGATTCAAAAAATTGAGCAGCTGGCGCGCGACAACCGCTGCTCGTTCTTCCAGGCCTGCGAGATCGCGTGCGCCGAAACCGGCATGTTTAGCGCCAAGGTGCGCAATGGCCTGTCGAGCTTTGTGTCGCTGGTGCGCGAGGGCCGTCGCATGGATGGCGAGCTCAAGGACGTCGTCGAGATGATTGTCGACAAGACGGGGCTGCTGCAGGCATTCCGCGCCGAGGGCACCATGGAGTCCGAGAGCCGCGCCGAGAACATCCAGGAATTCCTGGGCGTTGCGGCCGAATTTGAAGAGACACACGAGGATATCGAGGGTACGCTTGAGAGCTTGGAAGAGCTGCGCGCGGCTGGCGTTGCCGATGTGCCTGCCGACGCTGAGCCCGAGCCCGTTGTGGTGAGCGCGAGCCGGGACCGTCCGCGCCCGCGTCCTCGTTTGAGGCGCTGGTCGGCGCGCGCGATGCCGCAGGTTCCAATCCGCTCGATAGCCTAGCCGCCCCGGCGCTCTCGCCGCAGGATGCTCTGGCCGCCGCCATCGCGGGCAACGCATATGCCGCGTCGACGGAGATGCCGGCGGGTGCCGTGCATGCCGACGAGATCGAGCGCACCTACGGTCCGCTCACCTGTAAGGCGCTGCCGGCGCTCATGGAGTGGCTGG
>CAJKZP010000035.1:0-16631 GCA_905204415.1 uncultured Collinsella sp.
CCCCCGCCAATACCGAGTTTGAGTTTATGACCGGCAACTCCATGGCCAACCTGGGCTCGGGCGTGTACCCCTACACCATCTACAACATGGAAACGACCGGGAATCTGGCAGAGCAGTTCAAGTCGCTCGGATATTCCACCACGGCCATGCACCCCAACCACGCAACCAACTGGAACCGCGAGAACGTCTACAAGGACTTTGGCTTTGACCAGTTCCTGTCCATCAACGACTTCCAGGGAGCCGACACCCTGCGCGACATGGTGACCGACCAGGCGACCTACGACAAGATTCTTGAGCTGCTCGACCAGAACGCCGATCCGCAGTTTATCTTCGACGTGACCATGCAGAACCACTCGGGCTACGACACGGGCCTGCTGCCGGTCGACAAGCAGATGCACCTGAATATCGACACGACCGATCTGGACGCCAAGACCGTCGAGGACGGCACGCTCTCCGATGTCGACGAGTATGTCTCGTGCATCGAGCAGTCCGACCAGGCGCTGCGTTACTTCCTCAACGCCCTGAACAAACTCGATCGCAAGGTGGTCGTGGTGTTCTGGGGCGACCATCAGCCGTTCTTCCCGTCCAAGTTCAACGACAAGTGGTTTACCGACGAGGACGACGCCACCCACCAGGAGCGCCTGTGGCAGACCGATTACATCATCTGGGCCAACTACGACGTTGCCGGCTGCGACCAGACGAGCGAGATCGATGACCTGTCCACCAACTACCTGTCAACGCAGCTTATGCAGCTGATCGGCGCCCCGCTGACCGACTACCAGAAGGCGCACATGACGCTGCGCGAGTCGCTGCCCGCCATTAACTCGGTCGGCTACGAGGACGCCAGCCTGCGCTGGGCGCTCTCCTCCAACGTCACCGGTGACGACGCTGCCGCCGCTGCCGCCACCAAGGCGCGCGAGGATTACGCCAAGATGCAGTACTACGAGATGTTCCGCGACGGCAAGAACGTCTACACCGAGCACTTCCAGACCGAGGCCAACGAGACCGACCCCAACCTGGCACCGGGTACGACCAAGATCAAGTAGCGACTAGCTGCGAGTTCACAACTGAAACGTCTGTCCGGGCGGAGGTATGTAAGGTTCCCTGCTCGGACAGTCCTGCGCAAGACGGAGGCCACATTAAGTGGCCTCCTTTGCGTGCGGAACTCGCGATGAACCTTATATGCCTTCGCCTGGACAGACGCCCTGATGTTGGGGCGTGGCTTGTCTTGGGTGTATCGCCGAACATATATAAGTTGAAGGCCACGTTATGTGGCCTTCTTTGTTTGCGGAAAGTGTGTCCCGGAATTCTTGTCTGGAATGGGATGCAGTTTCCGCTTGGGACCTGATTGGGAAAGTGTGTCCCACTATTCAGCTGGATTCCAGGATGGATTTTCCGGATGAGGGCTTGACGGAAAATGTGTCCCGTTCCGGGCGCTAATTGTGGGATGCAGTTTCCGCTTGCGGAGTCTCCACTCAACAGAAAACCCGGGTGGCCTGTTTTTGGCTACCCGGGTTTTTGGGTTGTCGATATGTTCGACTGGCTACTAGTGGGTCTTGCGGCGCTTGATCAGCATGATGAGGGCTATCACACGAGCGTTGCTCCCGCTGCTGCTGCGGTGGCGACTAGGGCGAATGTTTGGTCGCCGGTGTTTGCGAGGTTCTTCGCTGTGGTCGTAGTCTTGACCTTGGTGTCGGTCTTAGCTCCGTTGTCGGACTTGGGCTTGTCCGGGTTCGTCGGGGTCTCAGGAGTCTCGGGGTCCTTTGAGCCTTCGGAATCGGTTGGGCCGGCGGTGTTTACCAGCGTATGGTCCAGGAACTTCTTGGCGCCCGCACTTGCCTGTGAGAACAGGCGGCGCGTGCGGATCGGGGTGGCATTCACCGTTGTGGGCGCCGTCTCCTCGGCCTCGATATTCCCGAGCGTCGTGCCGGTGTCGAGGCCCACCTCGTTGTATCCCACGTGGCAGTAATACTGCGCACCGTCATCGTCTGCGGTCAGGTCAATCTCGAGCTTTGAGGCCGTTCCAGCCGCGAGGTTGCCATCGGCACCCACGAGCTTAAACTCAGTCTCGCCACGGCCCTTGCGGTACCAGGTATACGACGGTGCCAGCTCCGTTTCACTTCCGTCGGCATTGCGCTGCGTCACATGGCCAATCGCCGAGAGCGTCAGCTTGTCTCCCTCCGCGCACTCGACCGAAGAGACATACTCGAGGGCCGACCTCTCCGCTGTATCCGCCGCAGGTCCGCTCACGGTCATCGTCATGCCGTCGGGCATGGTCTTGACCGCGATGATTGCCGAGCGAATACCCGTCTCAATCGTAGATCCGTTCTTAACGGCGGCAATGGCAAATCGATACTCCGTATTGGGCTGCAACCCGTCCCAGGTAAGCGAGGTCTTCGTATTGTCGGCGATCTTCCAGCTGTTGACGACCGCGTCTGCCGCATTGCTCTGCAGCATGCCCACGCCGTAGCTAAAGCCGTCCTTCTTTGCGAGCACATCGTCCCAGCTAAAGGTGATGCTTGCCGAGTCAACGGCGTTTGCCGTAAAGCCCGTCACGGCCGGTGCCTCGGGCATCTCGACGTCTTTAACGTCATAGCCCACGATCCAGAACTGATCGGTGTCCTTGGTGCCGAGTTTGTCGCCCGAGCCGTCCTCGAACTTGTTGACATCCACCGCGTTGACGCCCAGGCGCCACGCAAAGCCGTACTTGCCCTGCGCGGCCTCGGGCAGGTTGTCGACGGTGCCGCCGTATTCGGTCGATTCACTCGAGGAGTTACCCGTAGTAAAGCCGGCGTTGGCACCAAAGCACAGGCCGCCAAACAACTCGTGCTTTGCGAGCTTCGCGCCCATGACAACGCTGCCGTTCAGCGTCAAGCCGAGCTCGAGCTCCTGCTCCTTGCCCTCCTCGACTTCGATGGTCTGCTCAATGCTCGCCCCCGACTGCGCGGCGGCGCCGTTAAACCCATCGTGCGTGTAGGCGCGCGTTACGCCAGGCTTGCCCAGGCCAAAGGAATCCCCAACGGGAGTCTCGCCGTTGAGCGTCGTTTGATAGGTTCCGGGTTCTCCCGACCGGTTGGTCAAAAAGTAGCTGAGCGGCGTCATATTGTGCTGTTTGGCAATGCGGTCATAGGCCTCGACATTAACGACCGAGGTCTGCGCGCCGAGCGACACGGGCGCCGCCATCACGCCCTTGCCACCAGTTTCCTCATTTTCGATCTCATACTCGTAATAGACCATCGGAATCGTGTAGAGCACGGCCTTGTCACCCTCGCCGGCATGCGACTCATAGCTTACGCTTGCGCTGACCGTGCGCTCGCTCCGGTAGTCATAGCATCCCTCGGCGGCAAAATCGACTGAAGCATTCATCGCGACCAGGGGCGGACCGGTCTGCACCTCGACGGCAACGCCCAACTCGGCGCCAATGGTATAGCCCTGGGATGTCCCCGTGCCCTTTTCCTCTCCGTATGACGTGCCGCCCAACACCAGATAGCCGTATGCCTGCTCCAGATCCTCAACATAGGGCGCATCCTGCAGCACGGCAAGCACGCGCGGGTTGGTATAGACCTTGTAGCGGTCCTTGTACGTGATCTTGACGCTGTCGTTGTCGACATCGGGCAGCGCGAGCGAGATAAATGTGCCGTAGGTAGTGCCGCGACGGTTGCTCTCGCTAATCACCTGCTCCTCGCCGCGGCGCACCTTTCCGTTCTCGTCGAGCGAAAAATGCGAGGCGGTCATCCAATAGTAGTCATCGTTCTTGCGCAGGTCCTCGTCGCGGTGCTTGCCCACCACAGCGATAAAGCTCTCGTTATAGCGGTCCGAACCCGAGACGCTGCCCGCCTTGACGTCGCTGATCCACACCTGCTCTATACCCTTGTGGTCATGCTTGTTGCTGCTGTTGTATTGCTGACCGCTCATGCTCATGGTTCCGACCATGGACCCCAAGCCCTGAGCCCCGCTCTGTGCCGTGTTGCAGGCAAAGTCGCGGAACACATCGCCGCCCACGAGCACCTCGTCGACCGCCAGCTGCTCGGACAGGCCGTCAAGGTTGGCAGTGGCAAGGGCAATAGGCGCCAAGGTGCACGGATAGCGCTTATCCTGAGCGCTATCCTTCCATGCGCTGTTGGGCACATGCATCAGCCCATAGGAGGCGAGGAGCCCGTCTCTGTATTCCTTGCAATCGGAAAGCTTGAACTCGCCAGACTCCGAGTCAAAATACGCGTAGCGGTACAGCGCGCCGTACAGCCCCTTGCTGCCGTCAGAAGCGCCGTAATCAAAAGCGCTGCGTTGCCAGTCATAGCCCGCAAGAATAAGGCCCGTGACGGTTTCACCCGTCTTCTTTCCTTCTTCATCGTAGGCGGCAAACGTGCCGAACGTCGCATTCGCAGCGACCATGGTCTTGCCGTTCGCGGAGAGGGAGATTGCGCCCGCGTCGCCCAGAGCATCGACATGGACGAGCGCACCCTTGGATGCATCCCACGAAAACAGCTCGCAATGCGTCGACTTATCAATATTCTTCTTGCCGTAGGGTGCCGAGACCACGATGGCGAGGTCATCGCAAAAATCGCGATCGAGGTCGCCGGCCGCTAGCGAAACGACAGGAGCTGACTGAAGCTGCGTCCAGGAGTCGTTCCCGCCCTTGTTGTGCGTGGTGTAGTCCGCGGCGTTACCGGCATCGATCTTGACGACGCTTTGCTTCCAGTTGCCGCCCTCCAAGTCATACATGTCGACTACAGCCTTGCGCACGCCGTTCTCGTCGACATAGCAGCCCGCGTAGACAAAAAGCTCGTCGACGCCGTCGCCATCGACATCGCCCGCCTCGACATCAAAGACGGCGTCGTGCTCTTGCAGGTAACCGGCATCCAGGTACTTAAAACGGCCTTCGTACATCATATTAGTGTTGACCGTCACCGGCAGGTGTGTGTCGAGAGTGCGCGTACGCCCGTTGCTAAACGAGTAGAGGACCAGCTCAACCTTTCCGGCGTATGACTTGCCGTCAATCGTCGTGGAGGAACTGTCGCCGTAGGCACGGAGCTCGGTAACGCGGCTCTTTTTGCCCGTGCTGGCGTCGCTGCAGAACTCAACACTCGTGGCGTGAATGCCCGAGAAACCGTTGTTTTCGTTGGCGAGTACTGTTGAGGACTCATTGTTGCTTAGGTACGACCAGGTGCCGCCACCGTAGTCGCTATGCTTGTAGAGATCGCTGTTCGTATCGAAGTTGTTGACGTTTTGCCAGAACTTTGCGGCGCCCCACACACTTCCATAGCCATCGAAGAGTTTGCTGCTGCCGCCAATGTCACCGCGCTCGACGTTCTCGAGCTTTCGCGCAGAGTGTAGCGATTGCCATGGCTACCGTTAGCTGCCATATAGACCTCGCTGCGCGTGGCAAACGTCGTGGGGGTATCAGTGGAATAGGGGCCAACGGTATCGGCCGGAATGTCCTCGCTCGTGCCCAGACCCAGGGCTTGATAATCCTGCTCGGTCATATCGGTGATTGCGGGCGCGTCTGCCGCCTGGGCAACCTGGGGCGTGGCCGTGAAGCAGGCGACGCTCGTGGCGATCAACGCAGCAAGCGCCGCCGTCCCAACAAGCGGGATTTTCGACAGCCTACGGATACGGGGGTGTGGAACGTACATGAGGGACCTCGCTTTATTCGAGTGGAGTGGACTCATTTTTGCAAATGATACATCCGATGCCCGATATCACGTGTCTCATTTTCGCCAACGGCGTGTCTCATTTTTGAGAATCCGAGATGCCGCGGAAATCTTATCCCAGCTCAAAGGCCATTTCTGGGATGTATTTTCCGTCGAGTGCCTCATCGGGAAACTGCATCCCATTTCAAGCGTCGATTCTGGGACGCACTTTCCCCTTAGACCCTCAACCGGAAACCGCATCCCACTTTGAGCGCAAATTCCGGGATGCATTTTCCGCTTGAGCCTCATTGGGAAACGGCGTCCCACTTTGAGGGCTGATTGTAGGATGCATTTTCCGGTTTTGCTCTCATTAGGAAAATGCATCCCGTTTCTTGACCGAATAATGGGACGCAATTTCCCGTTGGAGCGCCTTTGGGAAAGTGTGTCCCACTTCGACCGCCCAGAGTGGGATGCACTTTCCGCAAAGCACCTCAACGGGAAACTACGTCCCATTCCAAAGGCAAATTCCGGGACGCATTTTTCGAAAGCCTGCCTATCCGGAAAACCCGTCCCACTTTGGACGCATCCGGGCACGGAACCATCGACCTATCAGGCCTCCCATCAATAAAGAGGCGTCCTCCCGGACGGCGGGGCACGAAGTTCATCGCGAGTTCCGCACGCAAAGAAGGCCACTTAATGTGGCCTTCGTCTTGCGCAGGACTGTAGAGCAGGGAACCTAATATTCCGCCGCCGGGCGGGCGAAACATTTTGAAGATGGACCTAGCGTTTATTCCTTCGGGACAAGATCAGCGCAGCCATGAAAGCGATAATCGCTAGCGTTAGCAGCGTCAAAAGCAGAGCGAGCGAGTTGTCGCCCGTCGCAGCCAGGCCAAACAGGCTGGGCTTTTTGGAGCCAGCGGGCTGCGCAGGAATTGTTTCGCCATCGTCCTCGGCGGTGATCTCCCAGCGAATGGTCTTGTTTGCGTCGGCAAGCTCGTTGCCCACCGACGTCGGGACACTCAGCTGCAGATTGAGCACCGTGCTGCCATCGCTCGTGAACGCGGCGACCTGCGTGGGATAGGCGAACACGCTGCCCGGCGTTCCCGTCTGGAGCCAACCGTCAGACGCATCGCCAGCCGACGCCGTTAAGGTAATAATGGGCGACAGCAGGTGTGCCGTCTCGTGATCGACAACGGCCCGCACAAACACGCGTACCTGGGACTTTACGCCCATGGCACGAACCTCAATCTGTTGCTCGCGCACATCGCCGGGCATTAGATCTTTAAAGGCGGGAAACAGATCGGGCTCCCCCGAGGAGCCCGTCGCCCCCGATACCGTCAGCTGGTGCGCATTTCCGTCATAGGCAATCGCGGGAGTCTCGGCAAACGCGCGGGCAGGAACGGCGAGCGCGACCATGCAGAGAATGGCCGCGACCACGCAACGCACGGAGCGCGCAACGCCTTTGCGAATCGGGAACGCCATACTCACGCACCTCCGTGCGGCGGCACCAGCACGCCATCTTTGACCGTACAGTTCCATGCCTCGGTGACCGCATCGTCGGGCGTGGACTGAATCGCCTGGGTCGAAATGTCGACGACTAGGTTTTTACCGTCTGCCTTCTTCTCGGACACGCTCTTGATGAGCACGCCCGTCTTGTCGAGCGGCTTAACAGAAGACGTCCAGTAGTAGAACCCGTCGCTCGCAAGAACCCAAGACGAAGGGCTGTTAGTGGCGGCGGCATCGCCTTTATCGCCCCACTCAATGGTGTAGTCGGTGCCGGCAACCGGCTCATCCCACAGGCGCGCGCCATCCTTATCCTGCCAGTAGATATCCACCGCGACACGCAGGTATGCCGGAGCCGAGCCCGTGTTTTTTACCGAGACATCCCTTTTCACGTTGTCCTTGCGCGTCTCGTCCACCGAAGGCGCCACCGAGCCAACGCCAAACTCGTTGACCAGCACGCCCGTAACCGAAAGCCACGCAAAGGTGCCGACGACGCCGGCCAAAAGGAGGACGCCGACAAGGAGGGCAACGATCCGCTTGCGCTTAGTCATCCTGGTCCTCCCTCCTCAGCGTGCCGTTTTCCCAAACATTCTTGGCACGCGAGCCGCCATCGACCCATTTGTCCTTCGCGCGCGTGTTGACGCACGTCACCACGGTGTCGCCCGCACTCGAGGCGGACGAAATCGTCAGCTCGGCAGATTTACCGGGCGCCTTGCCCGGCGTGCTCAGCTCGCCCTCGTAGCGCCATGCCCAATTCGTGTCTTCCTCGACGGTATAGATGCCCGTCGGCGCGGCAAATTGCACGCTGCCGACATACCAGGTCTCGCCGTCTTCGTCGCGCCTCTCGCTAACTTTCACCTCGACCATGCGCGTCTCGGCAGGAGAATCCTCCGACGCCTTGCGTGCCACCTTAAAGCGGAACGTTTGTCCCATGGCGCTAGCATCGGTGGTCTTTTTGACGATCGTCAGCGCATGGGTCTTGGCGAAGTCGAACACGGCATTGCCGTCGCCTTGCTTGCCTTCGCCCGTCTTCTTGGACTCCAGGCGGTTGGCCAAGTCGAACGAACCGTTACCCGAGCCCAAGCTGTAGAGCGAGACATACTGGTCGTTAACGGGTTCCTCCGTCATGGACGCATCAGGACCGTAGCTCGCCCGCTTAACGGTAACAGTCAGCTGCGTCCCCATAAACGGCTCGGCGAAGCAGGCCTTAAACGGCGCCTCGTCGGCGTTGTTGTCGACTGTGTTGGCGGCGTTGGGATCGAGCAGCCACTTAAGCTGCGCGGTCATGGCTACGGGTCTCTCGGTATCGGACGTATCGTTGGCGGCCACTCGATACGTCACGGGATACAGGTCCATGTCTCCCTTGACCGGCTCGTCCTTAAACTCATCCCAAGACTTCGCAGCGCCACCGTCAGGCACATATCGCCATTCCAGGAAGAGTTCGCGCACGTCACCGCTGGTCGCCTGTTCATCGAGCAGCGCGACGATCTTGGAGTGGGCGTCTGGGTCGTATGCCACGGACTTTTTCTCCATCTCGGGATTGCCGTTGTCGTCATAGACCGGGTTGCCGCTCTCATCCACCTTGGGAACATCGACGTTATGGACAAAGCCGGCGCCCGTCGCGCGCTCGCCGTCCGAGTCGACCGTCGCCGTAAAGACGACCGACCCATCGACACCGTGATAGCGAACCTTATACGGCGCGATCTTGTACACCGCGGTGTAGGTCACGCTCTCAAAGGGCTCGCTGCCCTCGAGGGGATACTTCTCGTCATCGGTCAACAGGGTGTATTTGCCATCGGGTTCGTAGTCGCGCGACCAGCCGACAAAGTCGTACTTGGCGCCGTCAATGCCCACAACCTCCTTGACAGCCTTGACCTCAAGAGAAATCTGGTCGCCGGAATCAGTACGGCCGAGACCGCGGACAAGAGCAGGATTCGCGAGATTCGAGTCGATGTTCGATTGAACGGTAACCAGGCTGGGACGGTAGACCGGGTACAGCTCCATGGGGGCCTTGACCACGGTAGAAGCACTCACCATACGGATGCCCTCCGACCAAGCGACATAGCCCTTGCCAGGTGCCGGCTGGGCTTCCGTCCAGCCCACGAAGACGTTGAACGCACCTGTATCCGCATCGATAGTGCTGATGTCATAAGTGGGCTTCGGGATGCCGCCATCAAGGTTGCCGAGCATATCGCCTTGCTGAGCAACTTTGCCATCCACATCTTTGGCATTGAGATGATACACGACCGCCAACGGCGAATAGTACGCCACAAATGTATAGGGCCCGCCGGGTTCCACCTGATAGGAATACGAGTTATCGCCGTTAGGTTCGAGCTTTTTAACTTCGCCATTCGGAAGCTCGATCTCAACCTTCTGCAACTTATACAGCTTACCGCCTGCTTTATAAACCGACGTCGTGACGTCAGGGGTCACCGTTGCCGTAGCAGGGTCGGTACCCGCGTTGATAACGGGATCGATGTCATACCTAGGCACATTGACCTTATCCGTGCCATCAAAACCTGCGCGGTGCAGGTTGGTGGTGTAGTTGACGTCGTACTTTGCGTAGACGGGATAGGCATCCTGACACTTGGTGACCTTGGAGTCATCCGTCGCCAAGTATGGCGCCGCCTTTTCCGGATCGCTCGTCACATAGGGGTCGTTGGCGACATCATAGATATAGTTCCAGACGTCAGAACCCTTCTGGACCTCGGCGGTCGAAATCCAGCCCAGGAACTTATAGCCCGGCACCGCCATCTCGGCATCGGTCGGGGAAGCTTCGAGGGTCAAGGGGCTTTCATAAGAACCAGTTGGCTCATCCTGCGGGTCCCCTGTTGCCTCAACCGAAGTGTTCACGTGCGGGTAGTAATACGTGTACGTAGGGTCTGATCCATTCACCTTATTTTGCAGCAGGTTGCTTTCGTAACGACGCGTAGCGGCCTTCAGGATTGTGTTGTCCTTGTTGTAGAAGTTAACGTCTGTAGTAATCATCGCACGAACATAATACTTCGTATCGAGATCCAGCATCGTGCTTTCGATGGGATTTTTCACATACGTCCAGCAGCCATTGCCGCGCTCAAGCGTCCAGAAATTCAGGCGATAGCGATCATTCACCAGTTTGACCGTTACGTTCAGCGAAGCCGAAGTCCAGGTATCGCTTAGCGTTGCAGCGCCTGGAAAATCGGTATCGGCATAGAGGTCTTTTAGAGTATCGGCTCCCGTATCGTTTTTAACGTTGTGCGAGTACGCATTAAGGGGACTCACGACAAGGGTTTCCTTCGTGAAGCGCGTGTCACACGTTTCGTCATACCTATCCTTTATACCGTGGTCAACATGCTCCGGACCCCAGTGGACGACGTTTTCACGCACGAAGGTGCTGCCGACGTTTTCCTCAAAGGGCGTTTGATAGCGATTCCAAACGGAACAAAGTAGCTTGCTGTCCGTAAACCCATGGTTGGTATAAGCCCGGACGTAATAATCCACTCGGTACTCAAAGCGGGCGATGTAGGTGTGCGGCACGGTTAGATCGACGTCGACAGGGAGTTTGTAGCTCGGATCACGGCTTACGCGCACCTCCACCTCGGACCCATCCGCATTTTGCTTGTTTTCATACCAGCCCAGGAAGCGATAGCCCTTGGGCAGCTCGTCGTCCTCGGATATAGCTTTGCCGGATACGTCAAGCACCTGCACGGTATACGTGCTTGTGCCATCTTTTGCAGTCTCAACCTTAACGTTAGTTTTGCCCACACCGTCGCGCTGGGTCACATCACCGAGCGTATCCTGCTCATTGCCCTCGAACACCGTCATGATGTTCGACACGTAGTCGCTGTACACCGGGTAGAAGTCAGTTGGACGGACAACGGTGATCTCGCTACCCGCAGGATAAAAAGCTCCCTGATTTTTAAGATCGGCTAACTCAGTCGAGGTGATGGCGGCATAGGCGCCATTCATGCTCTTATTGGCGTTCGGCTGCGTGGTCCATCCAATAAACGTCGCGGTTGTCGACAAGCTGCCACGATCCTCGGGGGCAGCTGGCGTCAAACCGACGCCATAGCGGTACCAATCCGTCGACTTGTCATGCGCGACACCGCTCCGGTAATCGAGCGTCTCGCCCTTAACGTTATAGAACAGCACCTGCGCCTCGTATGAAGCGATAAAGAGGTCATTGCCCTTGAAGCCCTCGCTCTTGGCATGGTCCTTGCCGTTGTCGGCAGTGTAGCTCGAGGACGCCTCGTGCTTCGTGTTCTTCTCGACACGCTTGCCGTCCTTAACAGCAGCAGCATCGGTCTTGCCGTCAAACCAGCTGTTGTCTTGGTCAGTGCGATTCACACGCACATCGGGCTCGCGGAACCAGCCCATAAAGCGGTAGCCGCCGTTCGCCTCGCTCAGCCCCGCGGGCTTTGCGGAGGTTTCCTGCCTGAACGTTACCGACGTATCGCCCTGGGCCAAGCCCTGGGCCGTTCCCGCCAGCACGGCGCTCACGGCAAAGGCGTACGGATCCGAGGTCTTCTGATCAATACCGAGTTTGGTCGCCTCGATTGTCGCGGTGCCCGCACCGGGAAAATCAATCGTCGCCTTAACGCTCTGGCCATGCACGGGGATATTCAGTCTGTAGTCCATCGCCCACTCGTTGGCATGCGAACCGCCCAGGGCCTCATCGTTAGCGGTCGAGCGCATGGTGCCGGCACAGAAGTCGTAGTCGTGCTCCTCCCACAGCTCGCGCGTGGCGTAGCGCCCGTCGTCCCACGGGCCGTAGCCGTCGCCCTTGGTGGTACCGTCGCCACCAAAAGAGGGGATCTTTTTCTTAGCCGCGGTACCCTGGCTGCTGCCGTTTAGGCTCACGCTCGGCTTAAAGTAGCACTCGGTGACCGTGGCGTCGCCCTTGTTGGCGCGCGCAGCAATACCGCCCAGGTTCACGTCGTTTTGGATGATGGGGATCACGGCGATGGGGTTGTACTGGCGCGAGCTCAGGTCACCTGCAAAGTGGCTGCGGACGAGCTCATTGCCTTCTTTGGTTAAAATACGACCCGCCAGGCCACCCGTCCACGCGCGCGTCACGGCGACAACGCCCACGTACGACGCGGCATAGCTGTAGCACTGGGCCGTCGAGAAGCAGTCGATAATCTTGGCGTCGCCTGCCATGCAGCCCACAAAACCCGAGGCGTACACGTTGTTGCCGCCCAGGGCGCCAACGGCCACATCGTATTTATTGGTGACGTCTGTCATGCCCTTCTCGGCAATCGAGCCATCCTCGTTGCGCTTAGGCGTAACGCGGCAGTACTCGATGGTCGAGTTCTTGACGTAGCCGGCAAACGCCGCCATATACAGGCCCTCGCCGCCGATCGCCTGCACACCTGCAGTGGTGTTATGAACGGCTCGACCGCCGCGCACCTCGCAGTTGTACAGGTTGCAGCCCTCCAGCTCGCCTGCGATCATGCCGCCTTCGAAACCAGCGTTCGTGATAACGTTGAGCATGTTGTTGGCGCACGTAACGTGCAGGGTGCTCTCCATGACCATGACGTTTTCGAAGCTGGTGTTGACGGCCTTGCCCACGATGATGCCGCCGCGGAAGTCCGCCCAGATGTTGGCGTCCTCGACAAGGAAGTTCTTGATGGTGGCGCCGTCGGTCTCGGCAAAGAAGCCCGTGTCGCGCTCGGGGTCCAAGACCTTATTCTCGTAGTTCAGGCCCTTCACGGTATGGTTTTGACCGTCAAAGACGCCCTTAAAGGGATGCTCCTTGTTGCCAAAGGAGAGGTGCTTGACCGTATCCGCAACAATGGCGTTCATATCATCATCGTTAAGAACGATATCGTTATCGAGATAGACGCGCCACTGCGACGTGTCGCGTTGACGCGACAGCGCGACGCACGCCAGGAAGTCGTTCCTGTTTGTGATATGGAATTCGGTCTGATCCTCGGCATGCGCTGCCGCCGGCAGCACCATAACGCAGCAAAGGGCGACTGTCGCCACGGCAACCAGCCTGCCGATCACACCTCGGTTCATATTCTTAATCTCCATGGGCTAGTTCGCCTCCGGCCAGCCCGCGACGTCGAGCACGTCGAGGACGGTATCGTTTGTCTGCTGATTGTTGGCCTGCACGGCCTGGACGTCGATATCGAGCCTGAACGAACCGTCGCGCGCGGCATCGTGGTAGTCACCCACAAAGCGCAGCGAATCCATGAGGCTTTCCGTCATGGCGCCGGAATCGAGCACGCCCCCGCGTCCGGCCAATCCGCGGTAGTAGTACCACCCATCGCCGCCATCGATCCACGGGGACCCCTCGCCCGCGTTCACGTGAAAGGCGACATTGCCCGAGGCATCCGCACTCGAACCGTCGGGTGCCACTGACGTCATGCGCAGGCGAGCGCGAACGTACTCAGGCTGCGCTCCGGCGTTCTCCACGCGCACGATGCGGCTGATGTCAGAGCCCCCGGCCTTGGTGTCGGGATAGTCCCCGTGCTCGTCGGCCTCAAACGGAATCTCCTCGCCCCGCTCGTTTAGGGTGTATTCGCAGACTCGTACCTTCACGCTGCCAAACGATAGGACGTTGTTCGCCGGAACCATATCAACGGTAAAAGTCAGCGTGCCGCACAGGCACGCCAGGGCCAACAGCGCCATCGCGGCAAGCGCCAAGGTGCGTTTCTGATTGTCGGAAAGATTGTTGAGCATTACGTTCGCCAATCGTCGATAAAAAGGGGACCGAGATCCCAACCCGAATATAGGGGTTGGGGAGCGGGTCGGGATCTCGGTGGGGGATTAAGCCAGATCCGCAGCCCAAGCCTTGGCCTGGTCGATGGCGTTCTGGGCACCAAGCTGGTCAGCGCCGAAGATGTAGCAGGAGACCGTCATAGCAGGATTTTCAACGACATCCGCGCTGTTCATGGCAGCCGGGATATGCACGGTGCTGAACAGCTCACCGGTGTAAGCAGCCTTGCCATCAGCGGGAGCAAGCTGGGCAGGAGCGTCGGTTCCGCCAGCGGTATACATGAACAGACCGCTCACGTACTGGCCTTCGTTACCGTTGGTCTTCACCTGGTCAGCAGCAACCGGCTTCCAGCCATTGTTAAGATTGAAGTACGGAGTCTTAGCAAGCGCGCCTTCACCGTCCTTCACGATGGCGTTCTTCACGTAGATGAACACATAGGACTTATCAGAGTCCTTGCCGATACCGACGTTGGGGTTCTTATTGATGTTGGTGTCGGGAATCATCTTGGAGTCCTTCACCCACTTGGTCTCAAACAGATAACCATCCACTGAGGGGTCCGTGGGATCAGTGCCGGGCTTGTCCGGCTGATTGGGGTCGGGCTTCACTTCGGGCTTGTCGATGCTACCCACCGTAAACTCGTTTTTCAGGGTCTGCGTAGCCGACAGCCATGCATAGGTGCCCACGCCGGCGGCCAGTACCAGCAGCAGCAAGGCGGCAACTATGCCGTAGCGCTTTTTCTTCTTGTTCTCCATCGTTCTCTTCCTTTCGAGAATCGCCTTCCCCGGCAACGGCCCTTGCCGCCGCCGGCACCTCTCCCTGCCGCTATGGACGCCGCCCCCTCGCATGCGCGCGGGCATGCTTGCACGCAGGCTCGTCGGGAACCAGCCGGTCGAGCACAATCGACGCCGCGGCCAGCAGCGCCAGAACGGCCACCACAACAAGCAAACCGGGCATCGTCGTGCAATATGCGTTAACGAAGCCCAGGTAAGGGACACAAAGAGAGACGACGCCGATCACGCGTGAAAAAGGCGTCTGCTCGGCGTCGTGCGCGATGGTTCCATCTGCATTTTTGTTTGCGATTCCCTGCGTGCCGATCGTCTGCGCCACAGGGTCGACCTCGTACACCTGGTGAGTCACCACGGCGCCGTCCGATCGGTAAAAAGTTGCATTGTCGCCCACGGCAATATTCGTTGGGTCAACCTGGTGAACAAACACCATGGAGCCGACGGGAAGCTCGGGTTCCATAGAGCCCGAGAGCACGGCGAAGGGCATGTAACCAAATGCACGGGGAGCGAAAGAAACGACGGCAAGGGCTATGACAAGCGCGAGCGCCATGCCACTAAGAAGTGAAATAAATCGTCTGAATCCGCGCGCTGCCAACGTGATTATTTCATCCCCATCGAGGCCATATTCGATCCCATCAAGGATTAGCCGCTTTTCTAAGACGTTTAATAGATGAGTTCGAAAAAGCCAATCTGAAATCTATTTCTAACAATCACCGTAGCTACTTCCGCGTTTTTATCAACGTCTTTCCGCCAAATGCTACTATTTTTGCCGTAAGTGGTTATTTGTCCCCGCACTCGTCTGCTTTATCCAACGCCTGCGGCTAACCCCTACACAACTTCTCAATAGAGGGTCTAATATTTTGTACGGCTCAGATATCGTACCCCCCCCCCACATTAAATTTATACTGCATTTAGTATCGTTTATTTTCAACCCCCTTATTCATGCCTCTACGGCTACCCCGCGTAGCCCTCAGCCCATACCTTCTGGAAACCCCATCCATCCGGAAAGCCCGTCCCACTCTGAATACATCCAGCGAACGCATGCGAGCGTGTTGTCCAGAACGGCCTCGTCATCGGGGTGATGGAAAATATCGCCCCAGACGCTTGCCACGGTTGCGCCCACAAGCGGCAAGAAAAAAGCCTCGAGAATTTCGAGGCTTTCACATTTGTATTGTTTTGCACGAAGGACCGCGAACGGCGCAGCTACTCGCCCAGCACGGCCTTCTTGGCCGCCGCCGCCATATGGTCCAGGTCATCCTTGGTGGGGTGATCCTTTGCGGCGACCCAGTTATCGAGCAGCAACTTAGCGCGGGCGTTGTCGGGATCTTGCTCGAGCATGGCCTCGTAGCGCTGCTTGACCGCGGGACCCATCTTGCCCTGGCACATTGCCCAGCCCGCAAGCTCGGCATCATCGGCCAAATTGGAGGTCACATGATCGATAATCTGCCTAAAGTACTCCTCGCTGGCCCCAAAGCCGCAGGTGCCAAACAGGAAGACGCGCTTGCCGTGCAAGGCTGAGAGCAACGTCGCGACCGAAGGCGTGCACGCGCCCTTGTCGCACCAAAAACCGACAAGCACCGTGTCGGCCGCGCAGGCGCCCTGCGCCTCGAGCGCAACCTGATCTGCATCCGCATCGTCGCTCAACGCCGCGGCATGGACAAACTCAACGCCCGCAGCCTGCAGAGCGCGCTTGATCGCGCCCGAAACCATCCTGGTATTACCGCTCTTGCTGTTAACCACCAAAGAGCACGTCATAGTCACGTTGCCTCGTATCCCCCAAAACTAAAGCCACTAATGCAATTTATTAGATGAATATCTTAGTACTAACGTGACAGATGTAAACCACCGTCTGTCGATTGATTAATTTGCCCCGCGGGCTTGCTCACTAAAATTGCAAGATTGATTTCGAAAAAAACGACCTGTTTCCCGAGCATTCTTCCCCCTCTCCCAAAGGATTTCACCCCACCGGCATTTCCTTCTCTTCCATAGCCGCACCCCAGGCACAGGCTT
>CAJKZP010000036.1:0-16436 GCA_905204415.1 uncultured Collinsella sp.
GGTCAGCGCCCTCTCATTTCACGTCACCTTGGCGCAAATGCGGCTCGCTCGCTGTTGGTGACTGACATCGACCGCGCCACTGTTGGCATCTGGCGCTTGGGCAGCTAATCGACTGGATGGTAGAAGGTGTCGACGACCGTTTGCTTTACGTTGTCTTGGTCTAGGTAAAACTCGGCAAAGGTGTCGCCCTGCTGCATGGTTCCCTGCAGCGTCACAACATCAAACGAAGTCAGGCCGTGCTCGAGCATCGTAGTCGCCAGGTAGCTAAACTCATCGAGACCCAGGTTGGTCCATGTATAGTCGCCCATCGTCTGGTACAAGTTGATCAGCACGGCCGGATTGCTCTTGGCGCTGTTGAGCACCTTGGCCGCGAATGCCTGAAGGTAACTCACCTGACGCGTGGTTCGGTCGAGCGAGGACGTGAGCACAGAGGTATCGCGCCACTGCACGTACTTCTCGGCCATCTTGCCAAAGAGTGTTGTCTCCTGACCCTCGACCACCGAGGTGCCCGGCACAGTCTGCGTGGGTACCAGCGTTACGCCGCCGATGGAATCGTTAATGGGCGCCACGCCCTCAATGTTGAGCGTGTAGTAATAGTCGACCGGAATATTGTCGAGCACACGCGAAGCGGCGGCGGCCGCCAGAGCCGAGGAATTGTCGCCGTCGGTGCCATAGGCAAACTGCAGGCACAGTTGCTCGGTCACCTGGCCGGCAAATGACCCATTGGAATACGTGTCCACGGCAACCATACTATCGCGCGGGATAACAATGCCGCGCGCCTCACCCGTGTCGGTATTGAGTGCCACAACCATCACGGTATCGGACTGACCCTTCTGGGTGCCATCGTCATTGTCGCGTCCATCAAAACCAATAAACGCCACCGTGGCCATATGCTTGTTGAGCTCATACTTCTTGCCGTTATAGGTAATGATGTCGCCCTTGGCCTTAATGACCTTTTCGGTCTTTTCCTCAATCTTCTTTTTGCCTTGGTTCACGCTGTGATTCACAAAGCCCCAGCCGGCAGCAGCAACCGCACCAATCACGAGCAGCACGATCACGAGCGTGCGGATACGGCGACGACGCTTGATGCGCTTAATCGACTCCTCAGAGTGACGACGGCGCTGCGGTGCCGTCTCATCGAGCGAAGGCCATTCGGCCTCATCAGCCGGCTGCGGCACATCATCCGCAACCTGCGCCGAAGCCTCGGCCTGTTCCGCGGCTTTGCTCTGCGCCCCATCTTGCGCGTCAGATGCCGAGACGACATCGGCGCGCTGCTGCATATCGGCAGGCTCCACCACATCGGAAATCTGCTGCTGGGAAGTGTTCTCCTGGCCGCTTTCTTCGGGGTCGGCCGCATCGATAAAGTGTTTACCGCGTGGGTTCATTGCTACTTGGTTTCCTGATCATTAACTAAAACACCGCTAACGATATAGCGCGAGTTGCTGCGCTGTGATTTGTCGAGCACGCAGGTGCTCAGCTGCACAATCTTACTATCTGCATCAAGCGATACGCCTTCGCGCACGTTTTTAAGGAGCGCGTCGGGATTGCAAACGGTATTGAAATACTCCTGACGCACGGCGGGATCGGCAAAGTTAAACGAGTTGAGGATGTGGCGATTGTCGTACTGGTAGGCCGAAACGATCTTGTACTTCAGGATATGACCGGGTCTGTAGATGAAGAACTCGGTGTTCTCGTTAAAAAAGTCCGCATCCTCAAAATAATGTAAGTTATGGAACATGCGCCTGTTCACATGACCATAGATCACCGTGACGGGGTCACTGAAATCGCGGGCGTTGGCCATCTGGCTAAAGGCGGTGCCGTACGGATCGTACTTGCCATCCTTGTCGTGATTGAGATAGAACAGGTCATCCACCGAGCTCTGCAGCAAGGGCGTATTGATATCGGTGCCCGGGATATAGAGCCAGGCGTAAATGTCGGCATTCTCCTGGATCAGTGGAGCAAAATCGATGGGATTATCCGGCAGCTCGTCGTTCTTAGACTCGACCTTGGTCGCGGGCTTGCCCGTCGCGCTCATCTCCTCGGCGCCCTTTTGATCTAGATGGTGCATGTAAAGCACGTAGCCGCCACAGCCAACTGCAACCAACAACAGCACGGCGATAACACCTTTGAGAATTGCGGCGCGACGCTTTTTGCCCGGGTTGCCCACGTGCTTGCCCAACGGCTGCTCTGCCATGATATTCCTTAATCCCAAATCAGTTAAAAAAGGACCCGCACAAGTACGGGTCCTCAAATCTTACGGTTGAAACCGTATGCGTGCTAGTTGTTCTTGCGAAGAGCAACAAAGGCGCAAGCGGCACCAGCGGCGGCAACAACAGCCACAGCGGCGACACCGGTAGTGTCCATGCCGGTAGTCGGAGACTTAGCGCCGTTGTCGGTGGTAGCGGCACCAGTGGCGGTCTTCTCAGCCACGATGGTATAGATGGAGAGCTTGGTGACCTTAAAGGTAACATTGCCGTTGTTGTCGGCAGTGAGGTTCAGGGTATCCTTGCTGCCGTCGTTGTGCTGGACATAGACGGTAACCTTGGCGCCGGCGTAGGCCTTGCCAAGGGTGAAGGTGACGGTCAGCGGGTTGGAGTCAGAAACAGTGCCCGCGACGGTCTCGGTGATCTCGAAGGAGGCGACCACGTTGGCGTTGGCGGGGGTGCCCTCGGCGTACTTGGTGGTGGACTCAACCTTGACGTTGGCATTGTTGACGCTCGCGGTCACATTGTTGGCGCCGGTGGTGGTGGTGTTGGCCGGGCTCGGAGCAGCAAAAGCAGCCACGGGCATAGCCAGGGCAAGAGCGAGAACGCTCAGTGCTGCCATGAATCTCTTCTTCATGTTAGGTACTCCTCAACTTGCAGCTTACGGATTTTCAAGTGCCTAGTAGTATAGCCTTTTTCTGCAAACTTCGACCAAAGAGCTCTGCATGAAACAATGTTGCAGATTTTTGTTCGCCCATAGCCCCCAAACGGCACCTCGCTGTAACGATTTTATGTTCCGGCAGGTCTATGTCGTTTGACTTGGAGTCGAATTCGCCCCGTCATCGCTCGCCTGTACCGCTCCCTCTGCTTTTTGCCTGCCTTCATCCTTTTGAGCATCGGCAATGGTGGCAGCGACTGCGACCATGCCGCGCTGGGGCGCGACGCCCGTCTGGGCCTGAGCGCCCTCGACAACTTCTATGCCTGCATGCGCAAGTTCGGGCGATTTGAACATCGCGCCCAGACTCGCGCCGCCACCTGCATAGCCAAGCGCCGCGAGCGCGATGACGATTATCGCGGCAACGACCACGATCGGCACATAACGATGCCAACCAGCAGGATTGAGGCCGCTACGGCGGGCAGCACCGCGGCTAATGTAGCCAAGCGTGCCATCGTGCTTGAGCTTTGAACCCACCACACGCCTTCGCCCCCGCAACGAGGACTCGGCCTGCATGGCCAAGCGAGCGCTTGCCGAAGGATAGCCATATTTTGTGCGCTTGAACGAGCCGTCGAACCCCGAGGCACTTTTACCCCACGTCCGCGAAGTCGTACGTCGGTTGACCGGCGCCGCACTTCGTTTTGTTCGGTTCGTTTTTGAAGTCTCCGCCATACTCCCCCGCACGTCGTAACACAATCGAAACAGTACTGCTTTGGACTGTATCACACGCGCCGCTCGTGGTCACGGCGCCTCGCTCAGCGGTCGTTGTCCTTCAGCAGGCGCCATAAAGTCGTGCGACTTATACCGAGTACCTCTGCCGCACGAGTCCGGTTGCCGTGAAGATGCTGCAGGACCAACCGCGCGATATCGCGCTCGGTATCGACCAGAGGCCGCAAGATATACAAATCGCTTTCGAGTGTCGGGGCACCAAAGGTCGCGGTCTTGATAACGTCCTCCTGGGCAAGTACCTCTTTCGCCACGGCACGCTCCACCGTACCCGCCCCCACTAATATATAGAGTCGTTCCGATACTTCGCGCAGCTGCAGGTAATTGCGGGGCCAACGGTACGCATCGAGCGTCTCTGCCGCCGCGGCGGACAACATGGGGGCACCCGTCTTAAACATATCTGCCAGATACTTCAGGTAGCACGCAGTCTTTTTCGACGCGCCGCCCTGCTCGGCAAGCGCCGGCGCCACACTCACGGCACAGGCCAGACGCTCGGTCACAAAGGCAGCCTGATCGCTTTCGCCGCCGCCCGGCATATCGTTTGCCGTCAACACCACATGGCAACGCGTTGCGAACGCCGTATCGATCATTGCGGACACGAGCTCGCGCAGGCGTTGGGGACCAACAGCATGCCAGCCACCCATGCAAAGTGTCAGCCCCGTTTGGAATAGCGGCGATTCGGAACTTTTGAGCAGATGGCGCCAGCCGCGATCCGTAAGCTCATCGAGCGCAACGGACACAAATGGCTGATCGGCATAGGGTCCATCCAGGTACAGGCGTTTTGCAATTTGATCCTGCCCCGCGCCCAGTTCACCCTCGAGCATAAGGGGCACCCCGCGTGCGTAACTCTCCCGTACGGGGGCAGCGACCGCTGCCGCGTC
Source organism: uncultured Collinsella sp. (assembly GCA_905204415.1). Taxonomy (GTDB): domain Bacteria; phylum Actinomycetota; class Coriobacteriia; order Coriobacteriales; family Coriobacteriaceae; genus Collinsella. The sequence continues at coordinate 4,527 of CAJKZP010000036.1, forward strand.
TTCGACGATGCCGTACGTGCTCGACTCGTAGCGAGCCTCGACTTCGTCGGCATTAAGCCACTCGATGCCCGCATGCGTCGCAGCGGCGCGCACCTCATGCGCCACGACCACCCAAAGCGCCCCGTGCTCCTCGGCCGTCGGGCGCACCGTCAAGCTCAACCGCACGCCCTCGTGGCCCATCACCAGGCGCACCCCATCACCCACGCGAGCGAGACGCTCGGAAACAAAAGCAGCGACATCCCGCTCGAGCGCAGCGTCACTCATAGTCGAAATCACAACGCCGCCGCGCTCGTCGATTGCCAGCGCCGATGCTCCGGCTGCGGACAATGCCTCAATCAGAATCTGCAGCTTGGCATCGCTGTCCATGGTTCGCCCCGTCTCCAGCCGCGGCCCATCTGGGCCCCGACATCTCAAGTGTTTCAAAATTGAACGATAATGTTCACCAAACACTATAGGGCCTGCGGTGCCTTCTTGCGAATATATGAATTGCCCCGCATCGCCATCCTGGCGGGGCGATAAGAGCTCTTCGGGACCTATCAACCTGCGGACAAGCCATACCCGCAAGAGCTCCTATCGCTCCACCGCGAGGATGCGCTCGCCAGCACGCAGCACGCAAATAAGCTACTTCTCTACCAGATTCCCAGCACGTGCTGCATTCCCAAGCTCATGCACGCAATGCCAATCCAGCAGCAAAAGCCCAATGCAATGGGCTTTCCGCCCTTTTTGACCAGCTCGACGATATCGGTATTAAAGCCAATAGCCGCCATGGCCATCACAATAAAGAACTTCGACAGCTCCTTGATGGGCGCCGTAAAAGACGCGGGAAGCTGAAGCACCGTGGTGATCACGCTCGCCAGCACAAAGAACAGCACGAACATGGGAAACGCGCGTTTAAGCGAGAACGTGCTTTTGGCGTCGCCGCCGGCCTTGCGCGCCAGATGCATCTGCCAGCATGCGAGGACCAACGTGATGGGAATGATAGCCAGCGTCCTGGTGAGCTTGACCACCGTGGCGCTCTCGAGCACATTGGCGCCGGGATGCATACTGTCCCAGGCGCTCGCCGCAGCCGTCACGGACGAGGTGTCGTTGATGGCGGTGCCGGCAAACAGGCCAAAGCCCTCATTGGTCAGCCCGAGCATGCCGCCGAGTGTCGGAAACACGAGCGCCGCGATAACGTTAAACAGGAAGATGACCGAAATAGCCTGTGCAATCTCGCGATCGTCGGCATCGATGACGGGTGCTGTCGCGGCGATGGCCGAACCGCCGCAAATCGACGAGCCCACACCCACAAGCGTCGCGATCTTGCCCGGCACGTTCATAACGCGGCAGAGCACGAAGGCGATGACAAGGGAGGTCGAAATCGTCGCCACGATAATCGGCAGCGACTGAGCGCCCTTGGACAGAATCTGGGAGAGGTTCATGCCAAATCCAAGCAGGATAACCGCGTACTGCAAGACCTTTTTAGACGTATAGGTAACACCGGCAGCGAGCTGTTCGCGACGATTCTTGGGAAAGACGAGCGCCAGGACCATGCCAAAAAGGATGGCAAATACCGGACCGCCGACCACCTCAATTTGTTTGCCGAGCAACGTCGCGGGAATGGCGATGATCAGGCAGAACAAGACGCCTTTCCAGCGCTCGCGTACGATATTTGCCAGTTGCATATGGGATTCCTTCTTTCTTTTTCACGTGTGCGACGGCTTATGATACGGCAACATTGAGCACAGCCTTGCGCAAACACAGACTAAGATGCCGCAATAGTTCTCAGGCAACAGCCGAATTACCCACCGCGGAGAGCTGATTCGCGGCATAATTAACAACTGACATATGAGTTTGATAGAACAGTTGCGAGGCGCTATGGAAGAATCGATGCACGTCGGCGAGCAGGAAACGAGTCTACAGGACCAGTCCTACCACACCATTCGACGCAAAATCGTCTACCTGGACTACAAGCCGGGCGAAAAGCTGGGCGTCAAACAGCTTTGCGACGACCTGGATATGGGGCGCACCCCTGTACGCGAGGCGTTGGTGCGTCTGGCGCAAGAGGGTCTAGTGCGCACCGTGCCCCAAAGCGGCACCTATGTCTCGCCCATCAACCTCACCTTTGCCGAGAGCGCCTGCTATATTCGCGAACACTTGGAAAAACAGGTGATTGTGGAGTGCTGCGCCCGTGCCACCTCGGCAGGCATCGAGCAGCTCGACCGCGCCATCGCGCTGCAGGAAAAGGCCATGGCCGAAGAGGATCGCATCGGATTCTTTTTAAGCGACAACCTCATGCACCGCATGATTTTTAGCATCGCGTGCCGCAGCACCGTGTGGTCATGGCTCGAAGAGACCAATGCCGACCTGGAGCGCTTCCGCTGGCTGCGCGCCGCCACGCAGACACTCGACAATCAGGAGATTGTTAACGAGCACAAGCAAATCCGCCGCGCCATCGCCGGTCGAGATCCTATCGAGGCGAGCTTTTTGGTCAGCAAGCACCTGCATATGATGTTCCGCAACCAGACCGAGGTCCTGGACCAACATCCCAAGTACTTCGAGACCAGCAAGCTCCGCTAACCTGCCAAAAAGGGACAGGTTTATTTTGGCAGGTTTTATCTGGTCAAATGCAGCAAGGCCCGGCTCCGCCTGATGACGCGGAGCCGGGCCTTAATCGTAAGGATAACGGAACTCGATTATTCCACGGTAACGCTTTTCGCCAGGTTGCGAGGCTGGTCAACGTCGCAGCCGCGCAGAATGGCAACCTCGCGGGCAAGCAGCTGCAGGGGAACACTCGCCGTGATGGGACTGAACACGTCGCGGACGGCCGGCACGCGAATGATGCAGTCGGCAATCTTGTTGATTTCCTCGTCGCCCTCGGTGGCAACGACGATAACCTTGGCGCCGCGCGCCTTGCACTCCATGAGGTTCGACACCGTCTTATCGTACGTTGCGCTCTTGGTTGCCACCGCGATGACAGGGAAGCCCGGGTCGATCAGCGCGATGGGGCCGTGCTTCATCTCGCCGGCAGCATATGCCTCGGCGTGCAGGTAGCTGACCTCCTTGAGCTTGAGCGCGCCCTCGTAGGAAATGGCGGCGCCCATGCCGCGACCCACGAACAGTGCAGACTGCGCGTCCTTGCACACAAGCGCGGCCTCGTGCACGGCCTCGGTCTGCGTATCCAAGATCCACTGGATCTGCTCGGCCGTATCGGAAAGCTCGCGGAACAGCATGCGCGTCTGCTTGGTAGTCAAGCGGTACTTGACCTGCGCCAGCAGCAGGGCCAAAAGCGTGAGGCTCACGACTTGGCCGATGAAGCTCTTGGTCGAAGCGACTGCGATCTCCTTGTTGGCCTTGGTGTAGATAACGCCGTCGCTCTCGCGCGCCACCGGGCTGCCCACCACGTTGGTGATGCCAAAGACCTTGGCACCCTTGATGCGCGCATCGCGAATGGCGGCAAGGGTGTCGGCCGTCTCGCCCGACTGGGACACGGCAACGACAAGCGTCGTCGGCGTAATGATGGGGTTGCGGTAGCGGAACTCGCTAGCCGCCTCGACCTCGGTAGGAATGCGAGCCCAGCCCTCAATAAGGTTCTTGGCGATGAGACCGGCATGGTAGCTGGTGCCGCAGGCAATCACATACACGCGGTCGATATCGTTGAGCTCCTCGAGCGAAAGGCCCAGCTCGTCGATATCGAGCTCACCGGCAGGCGTCATGCGGCCCACCAGGGTATCGCGCACGACGCGAGGCTGCTCGTGGATCTCCTTGAGCATAAAGTCGGGATAACCGCCCTTTTCGGCCATGTCCAGGTCCCAGTCGATATGGGTGATCTTGGGCTCAATCACGTTGCCGGCCTCGTCGGTATACTCGACGCCTGCGGGCGTGAGCTTGGCAAACTGGCCGTCTTCGAGCACCACGACATCGCGGGTGGCATCGATAAGCGCAATCACGTCGGAGGCAACGTAGGAACCGGTCCCGCCCACACCGACCACAATCGGGGAGTCCTTGCGGGCAACGGCAATCACGCCAGGCTCGTCGGCACACACGGCGGCCAAGCCATAGGCGCCCACCACGTGGGTGCAGGCCTCGCGCACGGAAGCCATCAGATCGCGCGTCTTGGCATAGGCCTCTTCGATCAAGTGCGCGAAGACTTCGGTATCGGTCTCACTCTTAAAGTGATGGCCACGACCCTCCAACTCCTCGCGCAGCTCGGCGAAGTTCTCGATGATGCCGTTGTGGACGATGGCGATGCGACCGTCGCAGCTAGTGTGGGGATGAGCGTTGGCAACAGAAGGCTTGCCGTGGGTAGCCCAGCGGGTGTGGCCAATGCCGCAGGTAGCATCGCTGTCGATGTTGGAGAGCTCGCTCTCAAGGCCCGCGACCTTGCCCACGCGGCGAATGACATCGAGATGTGCCGCGGCACCCTCGCCCACCTCGAGCGCGACACCCGAGGAGTCATAGCCACGATATTCCATACGCTTAAGGCCCGTGACCAGGATGTTCTTTGCAATATCAGAGCCGGTGTAGCCGACAATTCCGCACATAGGATAAATCCCTTCGTCCGCGTGACTGCAAAACGTCCACGCACATGGGCGCTGAGACGTATAACGTTCGAGTATTGTACTCACGCAAGCACAAGCTGATATACCAGAAGTGGTATCTTAAACTGGATACCACTCGATGCACACATGCCCAAACCACCGCGATTGGGACAGGCGCCTTTATGGTTGCTTGGACCGGGGCGGCGACCTGCCCCGGTGAAAGATCTCGATCTGTAACATCTGGGCCTCCGGAAGCCGGCTTAGTGTTACAGATCAAGACATTACGATTCAGCCCCTGCACTATGTCTCGATCTGTAACAGGTAGAGCCGGTTTTGCCGTCAAGATGTTACAGATCGAGACAATTGAAGGCCCGGGCAGCTCAAACCGCCACAAAGGTACCTGTCCCCATTGTGGTGGTCGCGCTTGCAACGATGTTTGCCCAGATAAAACCTGCCAAAATAAACCCGCCCCCAATTGACAGGCTTTGACACCCTGAGGACGGGCGATGCTACAATCTGACTCGTACTTGAAACGCATCAAAGGGGCCGCTATGGCAAAGGTAAAAATCAGCGACGTCGCGCGCGAGGCAGGAGTCTCGCTGGGCACGGTATCCAACGCGCTCAACCACCCCGAAAAGCTGCGCCCCGAGACCCTCAAGCTCATCAACGAGACCATCAATCGCCTTGGCTACCTGCCCAACCAAAGTGCTCGTCAGCTCGCGGGCGGCGCCACCAAGTCCTTTGGCCTGGTCCTCCCCCGTCTCGACCATGGCTTCTCGCTCCAAATTGCCAGCGGCGCCCATAACGAGGCCCGCAAGCACGGCTATGACCTGCTCATCGCCAACGCCGATAACGACGACATCCTCGAGGACCACTACCTGCGCTATTTTATGGGCACGCAGATGTCCGGCGTCATGGTTCAGCCTATGGCGTCCCCCGATTGGCACCCCGCAATGACCAAGATGCCCGTGCCGATCGTCCATCTGGACATCCACTGCTCCGAACCCGGTTACTACGTGGCCGCCGACAACGAGGCGCAAGGGCGCATTATCGCCGAGCTCGCCATCACCCGCGGCGCGCGCCATATCACCGTTGTGGGCAGAGCGGCATTTATGCAGCTCACCCTGCGCGTACTTGGCATTCATAAGGCCCTCGTCCTGCATCCCGATATCAAAATTGAGGTCATTGACGCCGGAGAATGGAATACCGCTGCCGATGGTTACAGCATCGGCGCTCAGATTGCCGAGCGCTCTACCGGCGAGCGTCCCGATTTTGTCATCGGCCTTACCGATGTATTGGCCTCGGGCGTTATCTCGGCGTTGACCGACAAAGGCATCTCCGTCCCCGAACAGGTTCGCGTGGCCGGCTGCGACGGCAACCCGCTTGCATGGAGCGGGTCGGTCCCCCTCACCACGGTGGCACCCCCGGGCTACGAGATTGGCCGCAAGGGTGTCCAGCTGCTCATGGAGCAAATCGAGAACAAGGCGCCGGCAAAAACCAAGCACATCCGCATTGGTTCCGCAGCGAGAACCGTTACTGCGGTCACAGCCGCCGAGGACATCAACCGTCAGGAACTCGTGCGGCCGTTCCTCTTGGAGCGCGCCAGTACCCAGGCGAGCAGCCAAGCCGAAGCCACCGCCATCAACCTCGGCGCGTATCTATAGCACGTCGGCCAGTATGCCAAAACGCCGCTCAAGCAAAAGAGGCCCGACCATTGCCGGACCTCTTTTGCTTGAGCGCAAAGACGGCCAATTGCTCGTTTCAGCTCCGCAATTGTCTAGCGCACGGCCTTGACCGCCGCCGTCAGATCGAACAACGTATCGAGCACGGCCTCGCAGCCATCCACCACGTCCTGCGGCAGCGGCACGATATCGGGAACGGCAAAGACATGGCAGCCGGCCGTGATGCCCGAGACGCAGCCGTTGCGCGAATCCTCGACCACGGCACATTCCTCGGGAGCGAAGCCCGCGCGCTCGCAGGCAAGCAGGTACATCTCGGGGTTGGGCTTGCCGTGCACGACGTCCTCGCCACAGGTCACCGTTTCAAACTTGTCAAAAAGACCGACCATCTTAAGGTTGCGCTCCGCCGTAACGTGGCGCGACGACGTCGCAAGGCCCACGTGATAGCCCGCAGCCAGCAGCTCGTCTAGACACTCGGCGGCGCCGGCCTTAAGCTCCAGTTCGGTCTTGACTATCTCGTCGCGAATCTCCTTGTGGCGGACATAGATCGCCTCGGCGGTTTCGCGACTACCGTAATGTTCATCAAGGATGTCCATGACATCGGGCAGCGTGCGGCCGATAAACTGATGGATCAGAGCATCATCAATTGCGATCCCCAGCTCGGCAGCGCCCGCCTTCCATGCCTTGATGCCTAAACGCTCGGTATCGACCAGCGTTCCGTCCATGTCAAAAATAACAGCCTTGATCATATCGGCCCCCTCACCGGATTGCATTACTGCCACTCTACCGCACTTTACAAACTTGTATATAACGTATATAGCATATTGCACTTTCGTTACATAAGCGGAAGTCTTATGACAGGCAGCTCGGTAGGATTATAGTTTTCGACCGAGTACTCAATGGTAAGGATCGTTTCATGCTTTCAGACACTACTGCACCTGCAGAGGAGCTTCAGGACAAACTCGCGACGCTCGAGCAGTTGCTTTTGGCATACGGACGCGTCGCCATCGGCTTTTCCGGTGGCGTCGATAGCAGCTTTTTGGCCGCGGTCTGCGCCCGCATTATGCCTGCCAGCACGCTTCTCGTTCACCTCACCACGCCGCTCATCGGCACGCCCGAGCAGGCTTCATTTGAGCGATCCGTTGACGTACAAGCCAGTGAGGGGCCGCATTTTAAGCTCCCCGTGCTCAATCTTTCGGTCGATCAGCTGCAGCTCCCCCAAGTAGCCTGCAACGACGCCAATCGCTGCTACCACTGCAAGCAGGCCGGCTTTACCGCCATCGTCAACCACGCCAAGTCGCTGGGCTTTTCCACCGTCATCGATGGCAGTAATGCAAGCGATCGCGGTGACTACCGCCCCGGCATGCGCGCGGCAGAAGAGCTCGGTGTACGCTCCCCTCTTATGGAGGTCGGCTTTACCAAGGACGAAGAGCGCAAGCTGCTGCGCGCATGGGGCTATCCCGTTTGGAGCCTGCCGGCGGGAGCCTGTCTTGCCACGCGCGTCCCCACGGGTGAGAAGCTGACGCGCGAGAAGGTCGATTTAATCCGCGCCTGCGAGGATTACCTGCACGATCTTGGTCTGGCGCAGGTTCGCGCGCGCTTGGTCGGCGGCTGCATGCATATCGAAGCCGCTCCCGCAGATGTCACCAAAATTGCCGCTCTCGGCGGTAGCGCCGTCGACGACGGGGGCAAGGCCCCGCTGCCCGCTGCGATCGAGTCTGCGTTGCGCGAGCTGGGCTGCGGCCATATCTCCCCCGAGGTCAGCCCCTACATCCACGGCAACATGAACCTTTAGGTTACGCCGTTTTACAAACGGCGTAACTGCTCGGCGCTGCGCAGGCTCCGGGCACGGCAATCTGACGTTCAACTTCACGGGCGCGACCAAAAGGTCAGCGCCCGCTTGTTTCACGTCACCTTACCGCACCCGGGGTCTGCTCGCTCGCATATGCTCAACCTGGACTGCGTTAACTGACCTACCAAAAAGGGACAGGTTTATTTTGGCAGGTTTTATCTGGGGAAATATCGCGAGGCAGTCGCCCCTCTAGCACCCATCTACTTCGAGAGACACAAGAGGGGCGACTCGGCTGCATCTACTTCTTCCGATAGCGGCGGTTGCGGCTCGTCGATGAGCCCATTACTTCGATGAGCCCTTTATCCGCCATTTTTGGCAGATGGTAGCGGACGGACGAAATTTTGACCCCCGATGCAACCGCTATTTCTCGCGCCGTCATATCCACTTCGGCGCTGAGAGCCTCCAGGATCCTATCCGCTGTCGAAGCTGACGATTCTCTGCTCATATCGATAATCTCAAACGTGTCTTTGCCACATTTTGACAGGACATGTTTATCGACAAGATCCCCGCAGATCAGGCGAATGTCATCCGAATCCCACTTCAGGGCCTCTCGTATTTTTTGAACATCGCATACGCACCCATGCTCCCGCATAAACATGAGCAATGTTTCCTCGCGATCCGTCAGCTCGGTGCCCACATGGCTCTGAATCCACGTGCGGTTTTCAGCAAGCTCCGCCCCGTGCCGGGAAAGCAGCACCGTAAACGAATCGGCCTTAACGATAAATTTCGGCCTTCCAAGCGAACGAGACTCCATCTCGCGAATCATAGCCGGGATACCAGATCCCTGGCTTTCTGCAACGGCCCCCTCGGCATGCTCCAACGGCGTCGCCCCCATTAGGCTCATGAGCTTTGGGTTTCGGCAGCGCGATTCCCCGTCTGCAAGATTGTCCACCGTCTTTCCGCCCCAAAGCCCACCGGGGTTTTTGATCTCTATTCTGTCTGGATAGATATCGACACTCACGGCCTGCCCCACAAACATGGGCGAATATTCTCGATGGATGCAGGCATTTGCCAAGGCCTCGCGCAAAACCTCCTGGGGAACTTCCCAATCCTCCCTTCTACCAGCGCCTTGCACTATCGCCGCTTTGCGCAAGTTCCGTCCAATCGCGGCAAGGGCATCTTCGATGCAAGCCGGAATCGGGCCATCGCACAACTGGCGGTCAATAAACCGGGGTTGCCCGGGTGCAGATTTTTCCACATCGGAATGAACGGCGACATCGATCATGAGTTTGGGATAGAACTGCTGGGGGTAAATTCCCGCCGACAGAAGCCCTGCGAGCTTCACCGCACCATCCTTTGTAGTGATATTGAGTCTGACCAGCTGCTTTTCCAGCGTATCGGCCCCGCGCAAAACGCGGGGGGTCTGCAGCCGGCGATTTGCGATAATAGACCGCACGACATCTGGATCCAAATCCTCGACTGTTGCTTCCGAAACCACCGTGCCGTCTGCATCGCTCGGAAGCAACGCACTCTGCAGCTCATATAGCTCAGCGGGTGACATCTTGATATCTTTATCATCCACGCGCTTGTAGCTACCGTTCTGTACGCCGCGCGCGCCGATATAGCAAGGCTTCGCTTTAAGCTCAAGTTCAAAGATGCGCACCAGAAGCACCTGGAGCCCATCGACCTCGCCTCGATCAAGCTCGTACCGCGGCGCATGGGTCACCACTGCTGCTGAGCCTCCGTCTCCGATACCCGAAACAAACTGATCGCGCACCCTATCGATAGCAAAGTTAGCCGAAGGAACAAACCCTTCGGCTTCGTTTAGGCCCAAAATAATGAGCCCACCCGCAGTGTTCGCAAAAGCGCTCACTGTCTCCCATACGTCTGCGCTCAATTTATTCGTGCAGGCTTTAACTTCTACCGATGCGTCATCAGTCCCCCGCCTGCGAAGGCGCTCAACGATAAGGCCAAGAGGTTCATCCAGCAGCATTGGCATTCCGTCTCTCTAAAACGATAGATTTATCTCTCTAAAGTATAGTATATCTCTCTAACTTTAGAGAGATAAGCACCTTATTTTAGAGAGAAATTTAGAAAGATGTATCGAATTCACCGCTAGATTGCCTAATGTTATTTCTTTAACTGGCTTTCTCTTTAGAGAGACATTTAGAGAGACGAGCGCGACCTCTCTAATCATGGGCTCCACTCTTTAAGGCGCACACTTCCTAACCGTGCCCTAAGTTGCGGTGAAATAGTCCCCGATTAACCCGCCAAAAAGAGACAGGTTAATTTTGGCAGGTTTTATCTGGGGAAACGCCGACTGATTCCATGTATACAACCGCCGCAGCTCCATATGCGGCAAATGAATCAGTAACGTCTATCCCAAATCTTGAGTATTTGTTCGATAGAACGGCCCCTGCCGGCTCCTGCTAGACTGGTAGATTCCCAACCGTCCATCCAGGAGCCGCAATGTCGCGCAAGTCCGCCTACAAGCAAGTACTTTCCATCGGCACCGCCGTGGTGCTGGGGTTTGCGTTGTTCACAGGGTCGCTCGACGGAGCGCCCAAGTTGTTGTCGCCGCAAAGCGATGAGCAGGCGACAGCTCTGGCCGAAAAACAAAACGAGAGTCCCAGCCGCACCGATGACGAGGCGGACCTGGTTGCCCAGCTCGAATCGGGAACAGCGAGCTCCTCGGACTCTCAAAATAGCCGAGACTCTGGCGATGGCTCCGATTCCGCCGCAACCGACACCGGTGACGACGCCTCCGCGGACAGTGCCGCCACCCCCATCGACGAGGTGGAAAACCCCGACCTCAACCGCGCCCGCGGTGTTTATCTCAGCAGCATTCCCGACTACGCCGGCAACCCCTATGTCGCCCTTCGCGCCGACAGCACGCACCCGTTGGGCACGCCGTCGTTCACGCTCGATGAATACGATCGTGCCACCGAAGAGGGCTGCTTTAAGAAATTCTCCAAGCTCGACAGCCTGGGCCGCACTCGCAAGGCGCTCGCTTGCGTAGGCCCCGAGTCGCTCGGACAGGGAAAGCGCGGCGATATCTCGCGTATCCATCCTGCCGGTTGGCAGCAGCAGCGCTACGACTTTATTCCAGGCCAAAGCCTCTACAACCGCTGCCACCTCATCGCCTGGTCGCTCTGCGGCGAAAACGCCAATCGCAAGAATCTCCTCACCGGCACGCGTTATCTCAACGAAACGGGCATGCTGCCGTTTGAAGAGCAGGTTCTTAACTACATCCGCGACACGGGCAACCATGTGCTCTACCGCGTCACGCCCATGTACAACGAAGAGGAACTCGTCTGTCGTGGCGTACGCCTTGAGGCGCAATCGATCGAGGACCACGGCAAGACCCTGTGCTTCCACGTGTACTGCTACAACCTGCAGCCGCACGTGCAGATCGACTACGCCACCGGCCGCAACCAGGCATCCGGAGACTAGTGCCGACCGCGCCGCCCGTAACCCAAAAATGATCCGTTTTCCTCCGTCCCCCAGGGATCAAAAAAGGCCGCCCTGGATTGCCCAGAGCGGCCCTTTCATCGGCATGTATGTTACAGACAACGCCACACGCTACTTGGCGCGGCCCTCCTCATAGCGCTCGACCAGCTTGGCCTGAACGTCATAGGGTACCTGCTCATAGCCCGCCGGCTTCATGGTAAAGTCGCCCGTGCCGCGCGTGATGGAGCGCAGGCGCGTCGAATAATCCGTCAGCTCGGCCAGCGGTGCCTGGGCAATGACCACGGTATCGCCGCGCTCGTCGGTCTCCATGCCCGTCACGCGACCGCGCGAGGCCGAGATGTCGCCCATCACGGCGCCGGCGTAGCTCTCGGGGATAGTCACCGTGATTTCCTCGATGGGCTCCAGCACCACCGGATCGGCATCGGCGCATGCCTTGCGCAGGCCGATG
>CAJKZP010000037.1:0-16277 GCA_905204415.1 uncultured Collinsella sp.
AAGAGCGTTGCTGCCTAGGCTAGCCCCTTGTCACACAAACTACCGAAGCCTCAAATTTTTACGCGTCATCAAATTTGACGCACAAATGGTGTTTTTACATTTACGTGTCATTTTGCGCGTCATTGTGAAGCGATAATCCCCACGCCGGCAGGGGACAGAAGTATCGCCTGCTGCGTTAGCTAGCAGATGACCCGCGTATGCTCCTCGATGGCGATACGATCCTCGGCGCTAATACCCGGCTCGCACACCACGGCGTCCAAATTGTCCAGGCGGCAGAAGGTGTAGAAGTCGCGCTTGCCGATCTTGCTGGAGTCGGCGATCAGATAGCGCGAGTCGGCCTTGCCAAAGGCGAGCTGCTGGATACGACCCTCATCCATATTGGACGTAGACACGTCGCCATCCAGAATGCCGTTGGCGCCGATAAACGCAGCGTCGATACCCAGCGCACGCAGGGTATCCTCGGCCGTTGGTCCCACAAAAGCGGCGGTGCGGCGACGGTACATACCGCCCACGAGGCACAGGTCGCAATCTTCGCGCGCCTCGAGCAGGTTAAACACCGAAAGCGAATTAGTCACGATGCGCAGGCGAAACGCCGGCAGCATCGAGGCCATCTGCTCAACCGTGGTGCCCGTGCCCAAGAAGATGGTCGAGCCCTCCTCGATAAGCTCCACGGCACGGTGCGCAATCTGCAGCTTTTCTTCGGCATGCTTGGTGCGCTTTTCGCTGTGCGAGTACTCGTGGCGCAACATAGCGTGGGGACGGCCCTGTGCACTGCGGGCGCCGCCGTGCACGCGCTCGATCTCGCCCAGGCTCGCAAGCTCCTCAAGGTCACGACGAATCGTCATATCCGAGACGCCCAGTGCATCCGAAATCTCCTTGACCGAGACCGTGCCCTGCTCTTCGAGCAGCTGACGAACCTTATCCTGTCGTTCCGCTTTAATCACGATGAGTCCTCGCTGTTCCACGCTCGCGTCAATTCAAACAGTAACGAACAAATTGTATCAGACTCGTGCGCGTCAAAAATGAACGCCCGCACAGCTCCAATCATCACTTTTTTGAGAAAAATACCCCCTGCTTTAGTGGGGTGTAGTGATAATCTCTCCTGTTCGCGCTACAGTTTGTCGGAAATACCTCGATGTTAGGAACCAAATGATCACTTCCGAGCTTTTCGGCACCGCGCCGTGCGGTACCCCCGTTCATCGTTACACCCTCAACGGGCCCGAGATCTGCGTTCGCATTATGGACTATGGTGCCACCGTGTTGGGCATCGACGTGCCCGACATTCCCGGCAACGTGCGCGATGTGGTGCTGGGCTTCGATAAGCTCGAGGATTACTTTGACAACCCCGCCTGCTTTGGCGCGACCATCGGCCCCGTGGCCAACCGCACCGCGGGCGCCACGATCACCATCGCCGGCACGGACTGGCACATGCCGGCCAACGAAGGCGTCAACAACCTGCACAGCGATCTTGAGCATGGTCTGCACAAGCGCGTATGGGACGTTGAGCTCGACGAGACTCACAACGCCGTGCGCATGACCACCTCGCTTAAGGATGGCGAGCTGGGCCTGCCCGGCAACCGAACCTTTACGGCTGTGTTTACCGTTACGCGCACCGGCGTCTTCCGCATCGAGTATGGTTGCGAGAGCGACCGCGCCACCTACGTGTCCATGACCAACCACACGTACTTTAACCTTGCCGGCCATAACGCCGGCATGGACTGTGAGCACTTCTTTGTTGCCAACGCTGCCCACTACTTGCCCATTAACGAGCAGAACATCCCCACCGGCGAGATTGCTCCGGTCGAGGGAACGCCGTTTGACTTTCGCGAGCTGCGCCCCGTCGCACCCGGCATGGAGGCCGACGACCCGCAGATCAAGCAGGCCCGTGGCTACGATCACTGCCTGTGCATCGATGGCTATCAGTACGGCCGCAACCTGCGCCGTGCGATGCACATCGAGGAGATGTGGACCGGTCGTGAGCTGGACTACTACACCACCGCCCCGGGCGTGCAGCTCTACACCGGCAACTGGCTGGGCGACGAGCACGCCAAGGACGATGCCAACTATGGCTGGGGTGCCGGCTTTGCCCTCGAGGCCGAGATGTACCCCGACACGCCGCACCAGCCGCTGTTCCCGCAGGGCATCGTGGGCCCGGGTCACCCCTACAGCAATGTGATCGAGTACCACTTTATGAGGCACTAAACCCACAACGCGACATATCACACAGCAGCGCCCGCCGGCACCACCGCCGACGGGCGCTGCTTCATGCCTAAATCCTTCTTTTCGATGCCACCGAATTGGTGACATAACAAAACTATGCCGAATTACTACGATGAACCCACTATGTCCGACCACGCGCTGGTTTATAAAAAATTAGTAACTCGTCTACCTGCGGTTTTATTCTCTGCAAATTTGGCATGCTCGGCGATAAGCAATTCATCGTAGTAAACCGGCATAGTTTTGGCGGACAGCGCCACACAGATCCCCTACGAAGGCAAAATGATCCGTTTTCCTCCGTCCCCAAGGGATCAGTTGAACAGATTGCCGATGGGATCGGGGGCGGAACTGGGGAGATGGCGGATTTCTAGCTCTATACCGAGCTTTTGCAACTCTTTGAAGGCGGTGATGTCTGTATCGCCTACGGCAACGGCAGGCGTTGCAGAGCGCTTGCCCTCCCCCGCCCGCATATGGCCGATACTAATCTTGGTTATTGGCACACCGCCCTTAACCAGCGCGAGCGCATCGGAGGGTGAGGCCACCATGATCAGAATCAATTGGCGAGGCGTTGCGGTATGAATGATGTCGATGGCCTTTTGTACCGAGAAAAACCGCGTCCAAACGCCTTCTGGCGCCGCCACCCTCATGGGTGCCCATTGGCGCGAATCTGCCGCGATCTCATCGTTGACGATTAGGACAAGGTTGGAACCCACGGCTTCGTTCCACAGCTCAACGTCTTGTCCGTAAATGAAACGGTCGTCGATACGTGTGAGAAGGATCTTGGGTTGAGCCATGGCTGCCCCATTCCGTTTGAGACCCATACGAGCGGGACGTCGACCACCAACTCAACAGCTGGTCAAGCGCCAGATGGACGCCGCAGACATCACGCCTCTAATATTAGTGCATTTAAAGTGAGAAAAGCCGTCAGAGCACTTGCGCGGATGTGCGATGTCCCGTATCATAGACAGCCGTTGACGCCTCAGTTGCGCCATCACATGGCCGCCAGCGTAGCTCAGTTGGTAGAGCACCGCTCTCGTAAAGCGGGGGTCACCGGTTCGAGCCCGGTCGCTGGCTCCATTGCACAAGATAGCCGCCTTCGGGCGGCTTTTTTGTTGCCGATTTGAGTGCGCTTGCGCCAACCCACGCATCGCTGCGTCGACAGCTCCCCTATTCAAAAACAGAAATCCCGCCAAACGTGATTCCCCTAGGGGAAACACTTTTGGCGGGGTCCTTGCGTGATTTCCCTAGGGGAATCACGCCATCAGACGAACAGCTCAGCCGAGCAGCGCGCTACTCCTCCCAGTAAGCATCTGCAAGCAGCTTAAAGCAGATCTTCTTGACCGGCTGTGCGCCATCGCCCGGGAACTCGAGCGTGGGCATATGCGGCTCACCGGCAACGAACAGCGCAAACTTGTCGTCAGCAAGATCGCCGGCAATCGAGGCGTCGGAATCGACCAGATCGTAGTCGTCCTTCTCGTCAAACTCCTGGACCAGCGTCAGGCTGCCCGTAGCGACCTTAAAGGCCTCGCGACCCTCAACGTCGATCTGCAGGTCGTGATAGCGCTGATGCGTCTCATAGTGAGCCTCGTCCTCGAGACGCGTCGTGGGAGCCATGACGTTCGCAAAGACCTTATCGCCCAGAATCGGATGGCTTCCGACCTCGAGCTGCGCCGGGGCGTTCTCCTCGAGCCAGTCGATCAGCACGTCGAGGCCCTTGAGCATTCCGCGGTACTCCTCGATATCGCCCAATGCACCGTAAATCATCTAAATCCCCTCTCGGTTCGTTTCTTTGGCAGCTACTCGGCAAACGCATTACCGACGCTGTTGCCACCCACATACGTCTCGACCAGGGTAAGGTCGGGATTGAACACGACAAAATCGGCATCGCGGCCAGGCATAATGCTGCCACATTTATCCTCGACGTGAGCAGAGCGCGCGGGCACCTCGGTCGCCATGCGAATGGCGATATCGGCGCTCGCGAGACCCCAGTCGACGATGTTCTTGACGCCCTGTGCGAGTGTGAGCACCGAGCCGGCGATAGCAGAGCCATCGGCGAGCCAGCAAAGGTTGTCCTTCATAATAACGTCCATGCCACCGCTGGTGTACTTGCCCTCGGGCATGCCGCCGCAACCCAGGCAGTCGGTAATCAGCACCGTGTGCTGCCAGCCCTTGGCCTGCAGCAGGGCCTTGATAGCAGCAGGGTTCACATGTTTGCCATCGCAGATGATCTCGGCATAGGTGTTGGGCGTGGTCATAGCGGCCCCGACGACACCGGGCTCACGGTGATGCAGACCGCGCTGGCCGTTGTAGGTATGCGTAAAGCAGCTGGCGCCAGCATTGATGGCGGCTGCGCACTCATCATAGGTGGCATCGGAGTGGCCAATGCAGGTCACGACACCCTTGGCGCTCAGAGCCGCGGCGTAAGCGGCAGCGCCGTCACGCTCGGCCGCCATGGCGCTCTTGACGATACGACCGCCGGCGGCCTCCTGCCACTCGTCAAAAACTTCCTCGGACGGGTCAATCAGATAAGCGGGGTTCTGGGCGCCCACGTGCTTCATGGTAAAGAACGGGCCCTCCAGGTAGATGCCCTGAATGCGAGCACCGCAGAACTCGGGTCCGCGCTCTTCGTCCGCCTGTGCAATAGCGGCACAGGCGTCCTTGATCTGCTCTACGCCGTCGGTAAAGGTCGTGGGCAGCCAGCTGGTGGTACCGCGACGAGCGAGCTCGGTCGAGCTGATGTTGATACCCTCGGTATCGTTATCGGTCGTGGCATGGTTATAGAAGCCATGAATGTGGGTGTCCACCATACCCGGCGCAATCCATGTACCCGAATAATCTTTGATCTCACAAGTGGGCTCATCGGCCTGCCA
Source organism: uncultured Collinsella sp. (assembly GCA_905204415.1). Classification (GTDB taxonomy): domain Bacteria; phylum Actinomycetota; class Coriobacteriia; order Coriobacteriales; family Coriobacteriaceae; genus Collinsella. The sequence continues at coordinate 5,088 of CAJKZP010000037.1, forward strand.
AGCGCCAAAGACGCCGTCTTCGACCATGAGGTAGCCGCCCAGCTGCGGCCCCGCCGGCAAAAAGAACTTGTCGGCCTTGATAGCATACGTGCTCATCTATGCTCCCGTACCCGCAGTGCGTTTTAGGGCGGATCAAAAACCACTGCATTATTAATTCGAGCGATTGTTCGTTGCCTTCTACCGCTTGGCACATTTTGCACCCGCCGCAAAACACGCCAAGCCGTTTATACCCAATAACTCTAGACTGCGCGGTTGTGGTAGACCTTGTACTTAAACTGGTCGGCACGCGCAACCGAACGCGTATACTCGATGACCTCGTTGTTCATGTCATATGTGGTACGAATCAAATCCAGCACCGGTGCGCCTTCGGCAATCTCAAGCAGTCGAGCGTCGGAATGGCGGGCGATACTCGCGTAGAATTCTTCCTCTGCCACGCGAACTTTCTCGTGAAAGTCCTGCTCGATCATGTCGTACAGAGATTTGTTCTCGATCATGGGGCGCTTAAGCGCAAAGAACTTGCGGCTTGGTAGATACGTGCACTCAATCATCAGCGGCACGCCATCGGCAATACGCAGGCGCTTGATCTTGTACAGACGCTCGCCCAGGCGCGCGTTCATCTCTACGGCAATATTCTTGTCAGCCTCGACCTCGGTAAACTCAAGAATCGTCGTCTTGGGCACACGGCCGATCGCCTTCATCTGCTCGGTAAAGCTATAGGTCTGCGTGAGGTTTGCCGTTTGCAGAGAGCGGTCGCACACCATGGTTCCACGGCCGCGCTGACGAACCACCAAGCCCAGACGCTCAAGCTCCTGCAGGGCAAGGCGAACCGTCGTACGAGAGAGCCCATAGCGTTCCGACAGGTCACGCTCAGACGGCAAATAGTCGCCGGGTCGAAGTTCGTGATCGATTTTATCGGTCAGCAAATCGACGAGCTGATCGTACAGAGGTTGTTTGCGCGCTCCCATTGCCATAATGATACCTGCCGGATAAATGACTCGAAATTGGTTGTAACCAGACACCACGTACTATAGCAGTTTTAATGGAATAACAGCAGGTCAAGCAGCATATTTCAATATTGTTTGCCGGTTGATTGCCTGTGTACTGCAATACCAATTACATCGCTGCATCAAGTATTGAGGTAGCAAAAAGGGCCGCCCCCGCGGAGCGGGACGACCCTTTGTAAGACAGATACGTCTTTAAGGCTTAGAGAAGCTTCTTGAGCTCCTCGGCAACAGCCTGGACCTGCGTGCCGATGATGACCTGGGTAGCACCCTTGTCCATCTTCATGACACCCAGAGCGCCAGCCTTCTTGCAGGCAGCCTCGTCGACCAGAGCGGAATCGCCGAGCTCGAAACGCAGGCGAGTAGCGCAGCAGTCAACGGTCTTGACGTTCTCCTTGCCACCGACGGCAGCGAGAACAGCGGCGGCCAGAGCGGCGAACTTTTCGTCGCCAGCAGCGGCGGGAGCGGAGGTCTCCTCGACATCCTCATCCTCGCGACCAGGGGTCATGAGGTTGAACTTGGTGATGGCGAAGCGGAACACGAAGTAGAAGACCAGGAAGGCAGCGATGCCCAGCGGGATGATCATCCAGGTGTTGGCAGCAGCCGGGAGGCTAGCGGAGAACAGGAGGTCGGTAGCACCAGCGGAGAAGCAGAAGCCAGCACGGAAACCAACATAGTAGGTGACGATGGTGAAGATGCCGTACAGGGCAGCGTACACGACGTAGAGCGGGAAGCACAGGAACATGAAGCCGAACTCGAAGGGCTCGGTGACGCCGCAGACGAAGGCGCAGATAGCAGCGGAGACAACCAGGCCGATAGCAGCCTTCTTGTTCTTAGCGGTCTGAACCATAGCCAGGGCAGCACCCGGGATACCGAACATCATGCAGGGGAAGAAGCCGGACATGTACATACCGAGGCTCCACTTGACGTCAGCGGAGGTCTCGCCAGCCCAGAAGTGGGTCAGATCGCCCAGGCCGATGGTGTCGAACCAGAACGCGTTGTTCAGAGCGTGGTGCAGACCAGTCGGGATGAGCAGGCGGTTAAGGAAGGCGTAGATGCCAGCGCCGATACCACCCATGGCGGCGATACCCTCACCAAGAGCAACAAGAGCACCGAAGATGAGCGGCCAAGCAAAGAGCAGGACGACGGAGACGACGATGCAGATGACGGCGGTCATGATGGCGACGCAACGCTTGCCGGAGAAGAAGGCCAGCCAGTCGGGAAGACGGGTGTCCTTGAACTTGTTGTAGCAAGTACCACCGATGACGGCGGACAGGATACCGATGAAGGAGTTGCCAGCGATCTTGGAGAACGCGATGCCCTCGGTCGTGGCAAGCCAAGCGGTCTGAGCATCGGCGTCCATACCACGAATGGTGCCAACAACAGCGGGGCTCAGGAGCTGCTGAATCATCAGGAAGGCGACGAGGCCAGCGAGGCCAGCGGTGCCATCGTGATCGTCGGCAAGGCCGACAGCGGCGCCGACTGCGAACAGCCAGGCCATGTTATCGATAAGAGCGCCGCCTGCCTTGATGAGCAGGAAACCGGCGGTATAGGCAAAACCGGTAGTGTCACCGGCAGCACCCATGACTGCGGGAGCGAGCAGGTAGCCCACACCCATAAGAATACCTGCGACGGGAAGCGCCGCGACGGGAAGCATCAGCGCTTTGCCGAGCTTCTGGAGGTACTTCATCATATGGTATCTCCTCCAACCTTTCTTTCGTTGTTCACCAACGAGTTCCATGTCCGCGCCTTGTGCATACCGGCTTCTCCGCTTGCCGGCATTGGTGCGCAAACTTAGACAACCCAGTCCCTATTTGGGGTTGCTGGTATGTACGGTAGCACACACTCAATTCAAACGTCCACCACATTTCGTTCAAATTACGATATCGTTGCCAAACGGTTATTTTTTGCCCGTAAACGGTAATTTCCGCAGGTAGACATGATGTGTTTCTTTCGAAACCAAACTAATTCTTAGCAATTTCCATTCGATTTCGTCTCAAAATTGGTTACTACCAGATGAACATTGGTACCACATTGTTACTACCAGTTTGGCCGAAATCGTTTTCACTTTACGTGAATAAAGTCTCCAAGAATTTGTATATATAACCCCTCCTACTCTCTCTTCCCCGCCCTTTCCTACAACGCAAAAAGCCCCCTAGAACGATGTCCGTTCTAGGGGGCCCATCAGATATTTCGGCTTCGCACTCGAAAGCTCAGGCAATCTTTACGCAAACAGGCCGTAGATGCTGATGTTGGCCTTGGCGTACAGGCCGTTGGCGTACTCGGTCCACTTGGAGCTGGCGCTCGAAGCCTGCGAGGAATACTGCTGGTAGGCGGTGTAATAGGCGGTCATGGCCTGCTTATAGGTAGCGCTATCGGCCGTAAAGGCATCGTCGGCAAAGGCCTTAGCGTAGGCGCTATCGGCGTCCTTCCAAGTGCCCTTCTCGCTATCCCACTCGTCGCCGGCAAGGTTGATGATGTAATCGGCGTAGTCCTTGCTCGCGGTGTCCTCGTTGCCGTCAGAAGGCTCAGTCGGGGCAGTCGGCATGGTCGCGGAGCTATCGCCCACCTTCTTCTTGTAGAGCTTCTGCAGCGTCGCGGACTGGCGGACAATCTGCTTGGCCTGGTCCTTGGACACGCCATACTGCGTGGCCATGGTGTCGTAGTCCGAAGTGCCGATAGAATCCTCGGCGTACTGCTTCATTTCCTTGGAAGAGACGGTAATGCCCTCGTCCTCGGCAGCGTCCAGCAGAATCTGGTTGCGCACGTAGGACAGGATAACGTCGGCAGACGGAGCGGTGTAGTTGCCGTCGTCGTTCTTGACGGTGTCGAGGCTATACTGGCTCTCGATGGCCTCACGCGCGGTGATGTCGCTCTTCTTGCCGTTGTAGCTATAGCTTGCCACGGTCGAATCGAGCTGGTCCTCGGTCAGGGTCGCCGAACCGACGCCCTTGCCGCCAAAGCCGCCGTTGCCGATAAAGAAGCCGACCACGGCAGCGATCACGACGGCGACCACAAAGGCGGCAATCATCGTCTTCTTGTACTTGCAAGCGTGGTCGTCAACGTCGGAGTCATCGTCCTCGTCCTGCTCCTCGGGCATCAGATTCTCGTCAGCGGCATCCGCGGCAATCTGAGCCTCCAGTCGGGCGTCCTCCTCCTCGGCCGTCGTGCCGGCGGCAATGTGCTCGGCAGACGCACCGGCGACCAGATCGATCTTCTCGTCCTCGTCACCGTCGGGGCCTTCGCCGCGCTCGATGATCTGGATGCCGTCGATCTCGTCCTTCTCGTCCTTCTTTTGAATCAGACCCATATCAGTTACTCCTTGTTAGGAAACATAGTCCCCAATAGAATACGCCCGGCAGAGCGCCGGGCGTATTGATTCTTAGGTTATACGCAAACACTTAAGTACCATTTAGGCGTTTGCAGCGTGCATACCTTAGACCAGGTGCGCGATAACGGCATCGGCAAAGGCCTGCGTGCCCACGGCGCCCTCGACGGAGCCGGTCTGGGCACGACGCACGTCACCGGTAACCTGCTCGCCCTCGTCGAGCGTGGCAGATACGGCGGCGCGAATACGATTGGCGGCATCGTTCTCGCCCAGGTGATCGAGCATCATCGCAGCAGAGAGGATCTCGGCCGTGGGGTTGGCGATATCCTTGCCCGCGATATCGGGCGCGGAGCCGTGCGTAGCCTCAAAGACAGCGCAGTCGGCACCGATGTTGGAACCCGGAGCCATTCCCAGGCCACCCACCAGGCCAGCGCACAGATCGCTGACGATATCGCCGTACAGGTTGGGCAGCACCAGGACATCGAAGTCATTGGGGTTCTGGACCAGGCCCATGCAGGTGGCGTCGACGATTTTATCGTTGAACTCGATATCGAGATAGTTGGCGGCCACCTCGCGCGCAACGCGCAGGAACAGGCCGTCGGTCGCCTTCATGATGTTGGCCTTGTGCACGGCCGTCACCTTTTTGCGGCCGCAGCGGCGGGCATACTCAAAGGCATACTCCACAATGCGGCGGCTCTTGGCGATAGAGATCGGCTTGATCGAGATTGCGGAATCGGCGGCGAAGGTCTTTTGGCCCGAACGCTCGACGAGCTGCGAGAGCTCCTCGACCTCGGCAGCGCCCTCATCGAACTCGATGCCGGCGTAGAGGTCCTCGGTGTTCTCGCGCACGATAACCAGGTCGACATCGCGGAAACGAGAGCCGTCGCCCGGCTGCGACAGGCAAGGGCGCACGCAGGCGTACAGGTCAAAATGCTTGCGCAGAGCCACGTTGACGCTGCGGAAACCCGTGCCGACCGGCGTGGTGATGGGGCCCTTGATGGCAACCTTGGTCTCGGCGACCGCATCGAGCACGTGCTGGGGCAGTGGCGTGCCAAACTCGTCCATGACGCCGGCACCGGCCTCCTGGACGTTCCAGTTGATCTGGACACCGGTGGCCTCGACCACGCGGCGCATGGCCTGCGTAATCTCGGGACCGATACCGTCACCGGGGATCAGGACTACATCGTGCGCCATAATCTGTTACTCCTCGTCTTCGGCGTCGTCAGATTTTTTAACGCTAGCACGCTTCTTCTTTTTGGAGAGATCCAGGCCAAAACGTTTAACAAGCATTTCGCAAATCTCGCTCGAACGGGCCTTGAGATAGCTGCCCTTGCCGTTCTCGGCGTCGAACTTAAGGCGCAGCGCGAGCTTCTCGGCGACCTCGGCGTCGATCTCGCCCTGGCCAAACTCGTACAGGCAACCGAGCATGTCGCGATACTCAAGGTCGCCGTGGTAGCACTGGATGGCCTCGTCCAGGATGGGCCAAGCCTCGCGCGAACGCTCGACGCTCGTGGCACCCCACACGCACAGCAGGCGGAAGGCGGCATAGCGCAGCGTGGAGGAGATCTCGTCGAACAGTGCAGTCTCGGCGCCCTCAAAGGCATCGCCCAGCTGCTCGGGGCAGGTGGTAGCGAGCGCCGTCAGGGCATCGAGGGCCTCCCAGCGGGTCTGCGCCTCGGGGCGGTCGAGCGCCTCGATCAGCGCGGGCACGCAGGGCACGACGCGCTGCGGATCGCGCTCGGCAAGCAGGTGCAGCACGCGGGCGGCAAACTGGCGGATGCGGCGCGTGGGGCAGCCGAGCTCCTTGACCAGACGGTCGACGGCGTTCTCGTTCTCCTCTGCCAGCTGAAGCTGTGCCAGCTCCTCGTCGGTGAGCTGTTCGTCTTTGTTTTCTGCCATAGTTACCTCTTCTTACTATTTCTTAGCGTGCTTGCCAGCACCCTTGCTGTCATCGGTGACCGAGATGAGCTGTCGGTCGGCAGCGCCATTGCGACGCGCACGGCGGCGTTCCTCGGCATCGCCCGCGTCGGCGGCGGCGCGGTGTGCTTTGTTGACGTTAAAGACCTCGTCGTGCTTGCGCCACGGACCGACGGACTCGCCAAAGCTCATCTTAAGGCCGGCGATAAAGCCGCCGAGCCAGCCGATCGGCGCAAACTGCACCAGCGGGAACAGCGAGAACACCCAGGTCAGCAGAACGACTGCCGCCGCTCCTGCAAAATTGGCGATCCAGTAGTCGCGCTTGGTGATCACGCGCTTTTCGCAGGCCCACTGGCCGCACAAAAAGCCAATGTAGATCGCAAAGAGAAAGAGCACCAGCGCTAGTACCACGAACGTCCAGCTCATGGGCGCTACTCCCCGTGATGGTGGCCGCAGCAGCACTCGTGGCCGTCGTCATGGCCGTGGCCGCCGCAGCACTCGTGGTCCTCGCCGTGATGGTGGCCGCAACCGCACTCGTGGTCGTCGCCATGCTCGCCGCAACCGCAGCCGTCCTCGTGAGCGCCATGCTCCTCGGGACGATACTGCGACCAGTCCAGACCGGCGGCGATGGCGTCGGCCTCCTCCTTATAGAGGACCGTGATGGCCTGGGTGCCCAGCTTGGCACCACCGATGGCGTCGAGCATGTCATAGAGCGTAAAGGCCACGTCGGCGCCGGGCAGCGCAAGCTCGCGGTCGTCGGCATAGGCGAGCGCCAAGCGCAGGTCCTTAATGAAGTGCTCGACCATAAAGCCGGGCTTGTAGTCGCCGTCGAGCGCCTTGGGAGCCAGGCTCTCCATAGCGCCGGACTTGCCGGTACCGCCCAGGATCATCTGGCGGGTCTTCTCCAGGTCAAGGCCGCTCAGCTCGGCAAATGCCATGGCGTCTGCCATGCCGACCATGCAGGCGCCCAGCGACACCTGGTTGGCGAGCTTGGCAGCCTGGCCCTTGCCGGCACCGTCGAAGCAGCAGATGGTTGCCGCAAAGGTGGAAAGGATATCGCGAACCGGAGCGATGTCGTTCTCGGTGGCGCCCACGATAGCCGTGAGCGTGCCGGCGATAGCGCCCGACTCGCCGCCGGTGACGGGGCAGTCAAACGCCATGCGACCAGAAACCTGGGCGGCCTCGGCAATGTCACGGGCGAGCTCGGGCGAGCTCGTGGTGAGGTCGATCAGGACCGCGCCGGGCTTAGTGCACGCGAGCAGACCGTCGCCCGCCAGGTAGAGCTCCTCGACCTCGGAGGGATAGCCCACCATGGTAAAGACAACATCGGCGTTAGCCACGGCATCGGCCGGCGTATCGGCCCAAGCGGCACCGCGCTCAACGAGCGCTGCAGCCTTGGACTTGGTGCGGTTGTTGACCGTGACGGGATAGCCGGCGTCCAGAATGTGGCCGGCGATGGGGGCACCCATAATTCCGGTGCCGATAAATGCGACAGAGAGCTTGTTTGCCATGAAACCTTTCCTTTTGGGTTGGGTGTTATTACCAGGTTGAATACTCGGTGCCAGCGTTTGGGCTGTGAGTCGAGGGCGATTACGGACGCAGCGCTTGCCTACTGACCGCGCACGCGGCGGGCGATACGGTCGGAAAGCGACGCCTTGTCGGCGCGGTTCTTACCCCAAAACGCGCAGGCCACCATGCCGGGGCCCACGTGCGAGCCGATGGTGGGACCCACGGAGCTGCGAATGATCGTGACGTCGGCGCAACCCTCCTCCTTGCGGATGGCGGCTTCGAGCCAGTCGCCGTCCTTCTCGGCATCGGCCGTCATAATGGCGATGGGCATGGTGCGGTCGGGCACGTAGTTCTCGCGGAACGACTTGAGGATGGACTTGAGCGCCTTCTTGCGGCCGCGGTTGACGCCGATCAGTGACAGCGAGCCGGCAAGGTCGTAGGAAAGCTCGGGCTTGACGTCGAGTTTTGCCGTGAGCTGCGCCGCCGCGGGCGGAATGCGGCCGCCAGCAGCCAGTGCGTCGAAGCTCTCGAGCGTAAATTAGCCGTGAACGTAGGTCTTTGCCTCGTTTGCCCAATCGACCAGCTGCTTGGCGGTCAGTCCCGCCGAACGCTGGCGCACGGCCTCGAGCGCCAAGAGCGCACCGGTCGCACAGGGCAGAGCGTTGTCGACCACGTAGAGCTCAAAGTTGGGATACTCGGCGCGCACGGCATCTGCCGCCTGGCACGCGGAGTTGTAGCTCGACGACAGTGCCGAGGTAAAGCACAGGTAGACCGTGGGCGTGCCCTCTTTGGCGCACTCGGTAAAGAACTCGATATAGCGACCGAGCGACACAGCCGAGGTGGACACGCGGGCACCAGCGCGCATGCGGTCGTAGAACTCCTTAGGGCTCATGCTCGACCAGATGTCGTCCGTGCGCTCCTCGCCATCGATAATGAAGGGGAAACCCAGGATATCGACATCAAGGTTCGCGGCGACCTCGGGGCTAAAGTCGCAGCAGGTATCGACGACGATGCGGCAACGGTCCGAATGACCGGCGGATGCGGCCTTGTCCATCAAAGCGACTCCTTACGTAAAAAGGCGGCCACCCGCATGGGATTGCCGCCAAACGTTAACTCATTCAAGTTAACGTATTTTACTCGTCAAGTGTTTCGATGCGGGGCTTGATGATGCCATATCCACCATTCTTACGGTGATACACCACATTGATGAGACCGGTCGTCGCGTTCTCGAACACGTAGAAGTCGTGGCCCAGCAGATCGGTCTGCACCAGCGCCTGCTCCTCGGTCATCGGGGTGACGTCGATAACCTTCTCGCGGACGAGCAGGTCGTCCTCTTCCTCGGGCAGCAGCAGGTCGGCCAGATCCTCGACGCGCTCGACCGGCGCAACATCCGCGGCGCTGGCACCGCCCTGGCGGTTGTCCACGACCTTGGTCTTGAACTTGCGCAGCTGGCGGGTGACCTTATCGGCGGAGAGATCGATGGCGGCATACATATCTGCGCCGTGCTCGGCAACGCGGATCACAGAGCCGCGGGCACGAACCGTGACCTCGACGATTGCCGGGTTGGGGTTCGAGGGGTTCTTCTCATAACGAAGCACAACGTCGACTGTCATGGGCTCGATATCGAAAACCTTGAGCGCCTCGCCGATCTTCTCATCCACATGCGCACGCAGAGCATCGGTTACCGTCGTCTTGCGTCCAGAAACCTTGATATCCATACGTGGCTCCAATCTGCCTCGGGGACTTACTGTACTGGCTATGTACCCATTGCCGTGCATTTAATCACCCGAATTCCCAAAGACCCGAATAACGATTGCTTGATACCGCATACCGAAGTCTCGCACTTTTCTGTAGCAAAGTGCGCTATAGGAAGGCGTCGGCAAAGCTAGTTTTTCTCCTGGAAATCAGCTTTTACCTGCTGTTTTTACCAAAATAGAAAAGCCGGGCTCCCCTATTGGGGAGACCCGACTATGCGTGTTGAAACCATGAAGAAGCGCCTCGTTCAATGTATGGCAGACGCCACCCCTACCAATAACTAGCTATTGAGCTTGTTGATGTCATCGTCGGTGATGGTGCCTTCCTGGCTAGACGACGGGCTGTCGCCGTTGTTATCGGAGGCGTCGTCATCGGATGGCTCAGTCTCGTTGGACGTGGAGTCGGATGTCTGCACATTGGCTCCCGAAACGGTCTTGGCGGTAAGGTCATAGGGCATCTGGCCGTACCAGACGCAGTGGACTGCCTCGAGCGTGCCATCGACCGTGATACCATCGAGGGCATCGCTCACGGCACGGCACAGCTCATCGTTAGAGCTAAGGCCTGCGACACCAAGCGTGGAGGGCGTCTCGAGCGTGCCGACATAGGAGATCTGGCTCATCAGGCGCGCGAGGTAACCACCGGCCGTGGAATCACAGATCACGTAATCGACTTCGCCCGACTCGAGCGCCTCAAAGCACTCATTGATGTTGGAGAAGGTCTTTTGGTTGGCCGTAATGCTCTGCTTGGCGAGCGCTTCCTGCGAGGCCGAAGAGGTCTGAACGCCCAGGGTAGCGGTGTTAAGCGTTTCGGTGGAAACGCTCAGCGACTCTCCGTCGCTGCTCTTGCCGAATACGGCGGGGGCGTCGTACAGACAGGTGCCAAGCGAGCTGATATCGCCGTCCGTAGACCTGACGTCACCAATGAAGATGTCGGCCTTTTTATCGCTGAGCGCGGAATCGGCCGAGGACGCATCGACAAAGGCGACCTTGAGACCCATGCGGCATGCGAGGGAACGAGCGGCATCGACCGCATAGCCCGTGAGGTTTCCGTCGGCATCCTGCATGGCTTGCGGGGCATCGGAAGTATCGAGAGCGACCGTCAGGGTTCCCGGCGTGACCAGGGCATCGTCCGATACCGTGGGGGTAACGGTCTCGCGCTCGATCTGGTCGATCGTGGGCGTCGTGAACGTGGACAGCGGATTGAACGCGCATCCACTCAGGCCCAAAACGGCAATGACCGCCGCGGTCCCAGCACCTAACCGAGCCGCGTGCATCAAGCTGCCCCTCACCATGTCCACTACCCTGCCTTCTGCGTCGTATACGATCCGCGCCCTGCACGGAATATCGGGTTGTTCCCACCAGCTGACCTGGTATTTGACCCCACACTTGCGCACCGGGGCGTTTGCTCGGGAGGCCGCAGCCACCTTCACGACTGGCCCGCTCGCCCGCGAGGCGGTATTGCCCCAAAGAAAGTAGAACGGACGGTGCGGCTTACATCTAGGACGCGCCATGATCGCGCCGCGCGCACGCGGTCGCTTACGTGGATCCCTTTGACCGCGTCTGTCTTGGACTAGGATGGACATTTCGTCCGTCCGCAACCACAGCCTGGCAGGAACGTAGCGCATTATAGCTAAGTTCAAGCTATAGTTGATGGCGCGAATTTTTGTGGTGTAAGAGGGAG
>CAJKZP010000038.1:0-16072 GCA_905204415.1 uncultured Collinsella sp.
GCCGAGACCTTTATGAAGAGCCTCAAGCTCGCCCAGATCGCCACGCACGTGGCCGACGCCCGCACTTGCTGCTTGCATCCTGCTAACGCCACGCATCGCCAGATGAACGATGAGGAACTCATCGCCTGTGGCATCTCCGCCGACATGGTGCGCCTGTCGTGCGGCCTCGAGGACACAGCCGATCTGATTGCCGACCTTGAGCAGGCGCTCGAGCAGTGCTAGGCTAGCGTTCGCACAAGGCGCCGATGCTGGCAGAAAGCTTCGGCGACCTTTCGTTCCGATTCCGTAGGCGGGACCCCAATCGCAACTGTTCGCAGGCGATGGGGCCCCGTTTTTTGTGTTGCGCCACTCGAAAGGATGGATATGGAGAAAACTGCAGAGCAGCTGCGCCGCGAGCACATTGCTCTAGAGGGCGACACCCATGGCAAGAACAAATGGGCGATTCTGTTTACCGTGCTCATCATGACGTTTATGTCGTGTCTGGATTCGACCGTCGTGACCGTGGCACTGCCCGTGATGCAAAAGGAACTGGGCGTGGGCCTCGACCGCATCCAGCTGGTAAGCTCGGTGTATCTGCTTGCGACGTGCGTGGCCATGCTGCCGTTTGGCCGCCTGGGCGACGTGCGCGGCAAGGTCGGCGTATTCCAGCTGGGCGTAATCGTCTTTACGGCCGGTTCGCTGCTGTGCGGCCTTTCGGCCTCGCTCGAGGTTCTTATTCTGGCGCGCATCGTTCAGGGCGTCGGTTGCGCGGCGGCCATGGCTAACAACATGGGTATCATCACCGAGTCGTTCCCGGCGCGCGAACGAGGCCGTGCCATGGGTATTCTTGCGACCTTCGTGGCCCTCGGCATGATGTGTGGCCCCGTGCTCGGTGGCATGCTAGTGGCAAGCTTTCCCTGGGAGAGTATCTTCCTCATCAACCTGCCTATTGGCGTAATCTCGTTTATCGTTGGGCTCTACACACTGCCGCATGTTAAGCCGGAGGCCGGCGAGCGCCCCATGTCGTTGGCGGAGGCCGCGCGTCGCTGCTTTGCAAATTCGGCCTTCACCATCAACCTTGCCTGCATGCTCATCGTGTTCGTTGGTATTGGCGCATCCGAGTTTATCCTGCCGTTCTATTTTCAGGACGCCCACGGCTTTGGTTCCGACATTTCCGGATTGCTGTTTTTGGCGCTGCCGATGGTGAATGCCTTTATCGGCCCGCTTTCGGGTGCGGTTTCGGACCGTGTTGGCTGCGAGGGTCCCACGGCGGTCGGCCTGGGCGTGTACGTGTGCGGGCTCTTTGCGGTAAGTACGCTCGACGAGCACTCTTCCATCCCTGTGATTGTGTGCTGTGCCGCGTTTATGTCGTGCGGTACGTCGATTTTCCAGAGCCCCAACAACTCGCTGTATATGGGCTCGGCTCCGCGCGAAGCGCTCGGCTTTGCGGGCAGCCTGGGTAGTTTGGCACGCTACGCCGGCATGGCGCTCGGCATTACGGCGGCGTCGCATATCCTGTATGGGCAGATGAGCGTGGCAATGGGCGAGGCCGTGACCAGTTTTGTTACAGGTCGTCCGGACGTATTCCTATTCGGCTTTCGATCGGTGTTCTACGTACTCATGGCTGTGGCCGCCGTGGGCTTTGCGCTTGCCATGGTGCGTTTGGTGAAGATGCGCGCCCGCCATTAGCATGTTGGGAGGCTGTCTGCCACGATTCACGCCGTCCCAAAAAGACTGGTTTGTGGTGCGATGTGGCTTGTGGGGCGGGCGGGGGTCGGTCCGTGGTAGACTATCGAACAACGTTTATTAATCGCGCGGTATCGTTGCCGCGAGAAGGGGTTGCGCCATGCAGGAGCTTGAGGATCGTATTCGCCATGACGGCATCGTAAAGGCCGGTAACGTCCTTAAGGTTGATGCCTTCCTCAACCACCAGTGCGACGTTGAACTGTTCGACCACATGGGCGCCGAATGGGCCCGTCTGTTCGAGGGTGTCGAGATCAACAAGATCCTGACGATTGAGGCTTCGGGTATTGGTATGGCCTGCATCGCAGCTCAGCATTTTGGCGGCGTGCCGGTGGTCTTTGCAAAGAAGGCCCAGTCCATCAACCTCGATGGCGAGCAGTATGCCACGACCATCTACTCCTTCACCAAGCAGAAGGAGTACCCGGTCATTGTCGGCAAGCGCTTTCTGTCCGAGGGCGATAAGGTCCTGATTATCGACGACTTCCTGGCCAACGGCTGCGCGCTTGAGGGCCTTATTAAGATCTGCGAGGCTGCGGGCGCCGAAGTTGCCGGCATTGGCATCGCCGTTGAGAAGGGCTTCCAGGGCGGCGGCGATAAGCTCCGTAAGCGCGGCTTCCGCGTTGAGAGCTTGGCCCGTATCGCCGATATGGACTGCGAGAACGGCGAGATCACCTTCGCCTAAGCGCGCAACACAAGCGATTGGTATGCGATGTGACAAAGGGACTGTCCCTTTGTCACATTTTTTGTATGAGGGGAGGTGCTGATATGGATGAGAACAAGATGGAATGGCGCGAGTATGCGCGCTATGCCGAGATGTCGGTCGAGGAGTTGGCGCGCGATTGCGAGGTGCAGGTGTTTCGCGCGACGGGTCCGGGCGGACAGGGCGTGAACACGACGGACTCGGCGGTACGCATGAAACATATCCCTTCGGGGATTGTCGTGACGGCGCGTGAGAGCCGCAGCCAGTTTCAGAATCGCGCGAGCTGTCTGCGTAAGCTGCGCGCTGAGCTTGAGCGTCGCGGGCGTCCACCGCGCCGACGCGTAAAGACCAAGGTGCCTCAACGCTCTCGCCAGCGCAGGCTCAACGACAAACGCTTCAACGCCATTAAAAAGGCCAACCGACGCAAACCGGGCAGCGACGAATAGCCTCCTCGTAAGTTGCGGTGAAATAGGGACTGTTTTGCGGCTTTTGCTGCATAAACAGTCCCTATTTCACCGCAACTTAGGTGGGGTTAGCGGGTGGGGTGCCAGACCTCGAGGGCGCCGGCGAGGATGTCGACCTCGATGCGCGAGGCGACAACGGGCTCGCCGTCGGCCTGAATGGGGTAGTCGGGCTCCTCAAAGGTAAGCGCGGCATGGCGGCAGCGGCGCATACGAACCGGCGGCAACTTGGTATGGTGACCGTCCTTGGCCGAAAGAAACATAGGCAGGGCAACCGCGCGAGGGACAGGGCCGCAGGCGTAGCAGACGTCGAGTGCACCGTCGCAGGGGTCGGCATCGGGGCAGATGCGATAGCCCGAGCCATACGTGGGGCCCAGCTGAATCGCCATAACGATCGCGCGTACGCGCTCGGCGGGCGCGCGATCAAAGCTGACTGTCATGGGGTAGTTGCGATAGCGCAGGCCAAACTGCTCAAGTCCCGAGAGGGTGTAGAGCGGCGCGCCCGTCAAACCGGTCTTTTTGCGCAGCTCGGTGGTGCCAAGGCCGATAGCAGCATCGATGCCGATCGAAAGCGTCTGGTCGTAGTACTCAACGGTAGCCTCGCCGCTGCCGCATGCGGGGTTCCATGAGCGAATCCGCCCGATGTCCTGACGCTGCAGCTCACAGGTGAGCAGCGCGCCAAAATTCTTGCCGGAGAAATCTTCGATACAGAGCGTTTGGGCAAAATCGTTGCCGGAGCCTACGGGCAGGACGGCAAGGGCAGGACGGGCGTCCTCATTCTGCGTCATGAGTCCATTGACGACCTCGTGGATCACGCCGTCGCCGCCAAGGGCGATAACGGTGCGATAGCCCGTTGCCTGCGCGGCGAGTTCCTTGGCATGTCCCATGCGCTCGGTCAGCACCAGGTCAAACTGGGATGCGCGTGCTGTCATGTCCAAAAAGCGTTGCAGGCGCTCGGCAACTTTGCGTGCCGCACCCGACTGGGCGGCTGGGTTGGCGATGATGAGCGTGCGACCAAAATCAGTTGCGTGCATGGGGCGACTCCCGGCGTGTGACATGACGGTGCGGTCGCGCTCAGGTCGAATTGCCCCCGATTGTGGCTGCACGGTGATTATTAGATCTACTCTATCAGGTCGTTGTGGCGCTCGATAGCCTCCGCTACCGTACCGCCCTCATCCACAATAAGAGAACGGCGCTTGGGTGAGATGATGCGCTGGGCGGGGTACACGCCGCGGTGGCCGCCGGCGAGATAGCTGATAAACGCCACGATCACGAAGAAGCCGGCGGCCGTGCCGTGGAACAGGTCGATGGCCATCATACAGGTGGTGATGGGCACGTTGAGGCCGGCGCAGAAGACGCCGAGCATGCCGAGAGCCGCCAGAAAACTGGGGTCGAGACCGGTGAGGCAGCCGATCCAGCCACCGAGTGCCGCACCGATGCCAAACAGGGGCGTGACCTCGCCGCCTTGGAAGCCCGCGCCCAGGGTAAGCGCTGTGACGACCAACTTGATGGCTGCGTCCGCCAGGGTGGTGTTGCCTGCAAATCCGGCGCCGGAAAGCCACGTGGAAAGGCCGGCGTAGTCCCAGGCGTCGAGGAGGGCATAGGCGGCCAAAACCACGAGTGCGCCGATGAGTGCGCGAACAAGGTAATTGGTGATAAAGCGACCGTACAGGCTCTTGACGGTTCGAACCGACCAGGCAAAGAGACGTGCCGTCAGACCGAAGATGATGGCGCTGATAACAACGATGACAACCGTCCGTGATGTCATGGTGGGAACGCTGGCGATGACATTCGCTTCGTACTCGGTACCCAGGGCGAGTGATGTAAAGTAGCCGGTAAACGAGGCGACCAGACAGTAGATGCCCGCGGTGTAGTCGATCTTGCCGATAAAGCACATCTCCATGCCAAAGAAAGCTCCGGCAAGGGGCGAGCCGAATACGGCGCCAAAGGCCGACGAGATGCCGGCGAGCATGAGGTCGTGGTGGTCATGCTTTTTGAGGTGGGCGAGGCTCGAGATGTTGCTGGCGATGGTGCCGCCAATCTGAACCGCGGCTCCCTCGCGACCGGCCGATCCGCCCGTTAGGTGCGTGAGCGTGGAGCAGACGAAGGTGAGGACGGCCATGCGCATATGGATGAGGCGTGTGCCCAGAGCGGAGTCGATGACCAGGTTGTTACCGCGTTTGGCGGCAAGACCGTGGTTTTTGTACACCCATGCGGTGGCAACGCCCACAACGGGAAGCAGTGCGTAAATCCACGCATGGTGTTCGCGATAGTCGGTGGCGATATTCAACGAGGCCAAAAACGCCCAAGCGGCGACGCCCATGGCGAGCGAGACGATGACGACGAGTACGAGCAACTTGGCGCTCGCGAGTAGGTTGCGGGCGTTGCGGCGCGTGTCGGCAGCCAAGAGCTGCTCGGAGCGGGTGAGCTGATGCCTGCCTGCCATGATGACGTCGTTCAGGGAGAAAAAGCCGCCGTCGTCGAGCGGCTGGGAATGATCCTGAGCCTCGTTTGCGCTTTCGGGTTTGTCGTTATGAGCCATACGTTCCTCTTTTAGGTTGCAACGCAAGCATTATAGAACGCGGTAAACGCGACGAGCCGGTGGGTTGGTTTCCATTCTGTTTCGCGGCTTGCGGCCGACAGGTGTATTTGCGGGTGCAGGCCAAATCGCGGTCGCGCGTCGGGGATTATACTGAGACAAGCATAAAGAATCGGCGCTCCTGTTGTGCGCCGTGGCATTAAGAGGTGCATATGGCAGAGAAACTCATTCCGCTGGAGGACGCGCAGTCGATTGTTCTGTCGCACGTTGCTCCGACCAATCTCGTAGAGATTCCCGTGTGGCAGGCGGCTGGTTTTCCCTTGGCCGAGGATGCTGTGGCCGATATCGACATTTCGCCGTTTGCCAACAGCGCTATGGACGGATATGCCGTGCGCTCGGCGGACTTGGCGCAGGCGTCTGGTGAGACGCCGGTGACGCTCGACGTTATCGGACACGAGGCTGCGGGCCATGTGTTTGAGGGTGCTCTTGGCCCGGGCGAGACGGTCCGCATTATGACAGGCGCGCCGGTGCCCGAGGGTGCCGACGCCGTAGTGAAATACGAGATCGTCGAGGTGCTTGACGGCGATGGCAACGAGGGCTCGCACGTCCGCTTCTCGGCGCCGGCCAAGGTGGGGGAGAACGTTCGCTCTGCCGCCGAGGAGGCCCATGCCGGCGATGTTGTGATACACGCCGGCGAGGTCGTGGCTCCGGCGGGCGCGGGCCTGCTGGCAAGCGCCGGTTACGCGAGCGTGAAGGTGCACGCTGCCCCACGTGTGGGCATCATCTCGCTGGGCACGGAATTGGTCGCACCGAGTAAAGTACCGGCGCGCGGTCAGATTCGCGATTCCAACTCCTCGGCGTTGATGGCCGAAGCACTCGATGCAGGAGCCGAGCCCGTGTTCTACGGCATTGCGTCTGATGATGAGCAGGCGATTGCCGAGCTCGTGCATCGCGCGGTGCAAGAGTGCGATTTTGTCATTACGAGCGGAGGCGCCTCGGCGGGCGATTACGACTATGTGACGGCACTCGTCCGGCGCGAGGGCGAGGTGCTGTTCGATCGCATCTCGATGCGTCCGGGCAAGGCCATCACGTTTGGCTTGCTCGGGGGTAAGCCCTACCTGGGGCTTTCAGGCAATCCGGCTGCGGCGTATGTGGGCTTTGAGATGCTCGCCCGTCTGGCGATTCGCAAGATGCGCGGCTTTGCCGAGGGTCCGCGTCCCGTGCAGCAGGCGACGCTCACACACGGTGTGAAAAAGCGCCAGGACCGACGCTTCTTCGATCGCGCCACGGTTTTGCGCGACCCCAAGACCGGTGAGCTGATGGTGACCGAGGCCAAGACGCAGAATTCGGCGCTGCTCGGCACGATGCAGCGGGCCAACTGCCTGCTGCGTATTGACGAAGGACCGTGCGAGCTCAAGGCGGGAGATGTCGTGGACGTTGTTCGTGTCGACCTGCCCGAGGGAACGGTGTTGTAGGAGGAAGACTATGGAGTTGAAGATATCGATCGTGACGTGCTCGGACACGCGCGATCTTGCGCAGGACGAGGCCGGAGCCGCACTCGAGGAGCTTATCGAGGCACAGGGCTGGACGGTCGCCTCACATGTGGTCGTGCGCGATGACGTCAGCGAGATTGGTGATGCCATTGTGGAAGCCGCCGATGAGTGCCACGCCAATGTCGTGCTCACCTGCGGCGGCACGGGGCTTTCGATGCGCGATGTGACGCCCGAGGCGACGCGTGCCGTCTGCGACCGCGATGTGCCGGGTATTGCAGAGGCGATTCGCGCGTACTCCATGACCAAGACGCGCCGCGCCATGCTCTCGCGCGCTATTTGCATGCAACGAGGTCATACACTTGTCGTAAACTTTCCCGGTTCTACGAAGGCCGCCCGCGAAAGCTGGGAGGCCATAGCAGACCAGCTGGAGCATGCGGCTCAGATGACAGCGGGCGGCGGACATACCAACTAAGCGGTTTACCTGCGGCGGGGCGACCTGAACGGCTGCTCCGCCTTTGTTTTCCACCGAAGCGACGCCGAGGTGCACGCTAACTCGAAACTATATTCTCTGACGAGAATAATTTCTCACTATCATTATTCGCGCGAAAGTATAATCTGATTGCAGGTTATAGCCCGCGGTGGGGTACCCGGGCACAAGGTCCGAAAGGGTTGAATATGTTCGATATGGTTTCTCGTCGCGGATTCGTCTCGCTTTCTGCTGTCGCCGCTGCCGGCCTTGGTCTTGCCGGCTGCTCGGGCAGCAAGACGTCCGAGCCGGCCGGATCCGATGCCGGTTCTGCCAAGGCATCTTCCAAGAAAGCTGTCGAGCTGCAAGTCTTTGCCGCCAACTCGCTTGAGAAGGCTCTGCCCGAGGTCCAAGAGCTTTACACCGACCAGACCGGCACCACCTTTGCCGACACGCAGTTTAAGGCCTCCGGCGACCTCGTTGAGCAGATGCGTGCCGGCGCCACGGTCGACGTGCTCATCACGGCCTCCAAGGGCACCATGGATGACGCCGAGACCGCCGAGCTCGTCGACGCCGACACGCGTGAGGACATGTTCGTCAACGACCTCGTGATCATTCGCGCCGAGGGCTCCGACACCAAGGTCGAGGCCATTGCCGACGTTGCGAACCTGGAAGGCATGATTGCCATTGGCGACGCCAAGACCGTTCCCGCCGGCAAGTACGCTAACCAGGCCCTGGCCTCCGTGGGCCTCTACACCGGCATCGAGGGCGACGACGGCGAGTATGCTCCCGAGATCGCCGACAAGGTCGCACTGGCCGATAAGGTCGGCACCGCTGCCGCCTACGTCTCTACAGGCGACTGCGTGGCCGGTTTTGTCTACAGCTCCGATATCTTCCGCTACGACGGCATCGAGGAGGCCTTCGTGTGCCCTGAGGATTCGCACAAGCCCATCGTGTACCCGGGTGCCGTTGCCGAGAGCTCCGAGCATGACGACGAGGCCAAGGCGTTCATCGACTTCTGTCTGACCAACAAGAAAGCTCAGAAGATTTGGGCCAAGTACGGCTTTGAGCTTTCCGAGTAGTGCGGCTTGGCGCGATAATTCCATCGTTTTGTGTCTCACTCCGTCCTTGTATTCGCTTGGAGCTTTTCGTGCTTAATAGATTCCGCATGCTTGTCGCCTGTGCTTTGACCTTCGCGCTTTGCTGGGTGCCGGGATTTGCGTTTGCTGGGGACGCTAAGGACGGAGCCCAGGTTGCCGCGACCGCTCATGGGCTTTCCTATGGGATCGAGGGTTTTGAGCGGTTGGCCAAGGGGACCGCTCGTGCCATGGAGGGCCAGCCTGAGGGCTACCGGTTTCCCGTTGACGAGGACGTGGACCTTGTAGTGGCGCCCGCTGCCGATCGCGTTGTGGTGTGGATATCCTCCAAGGCGGTCGAGAAGTATGGATTGGATCCGCAGGACAACGAGTGCGTATCGGGTCTCAAGGCCCTCGTCTGTGAGCTCGACAGCGCAAACTGCATGGGAGGTGCGCAGCTAGGGGACGTGGATCTTCCTTGGTATGTCACGGCGGAAACAACGTTT
Organism: uncultured Collinsella sp.; assembly: GCA_905204415.1. Taxonomy (GTDB): domain Bacteria; phylum Actinomycetota; class Coriobacteriia; order Coriobacteriales; family Coriobacteriaceae; genus Collinsella. Next base: position 8,964 of record CAJKZP010000038.1, read on the forward strand.
GATGCCGGCGGGTATACCTATGGCTTTGACGAGCGTGGTGCGGATGGGGGCCGCTATGTTGTGATTGCATCGGCCTCGGGTGATGCCAAGGGCGGAGCGCGTTGGCTTGATAGCGCTCAAATGGTAGAAGCATCGTCTGTCGTGATGCGGGATGAGCAGGGGCCCTTGACCTCTCTGGCTTCCTTTTTGGGCGACATCGACTATCGCCCGTTTTGGGTGTCCATAAAAACGAGTGGCCTTGCCCTGCTGATCTCCTTTGCGCTGGGCCTGTTCGCCGCGTGGAAGACTATGGGTACCTCGAGTCGCATCAAGGGCCTGCTCGATTCGGTCTTTACGGTTCCTATGGTGCTGCCGCCCACGGTCTGCGGCTTTCTGCTCCTCATGCTGTTTGGCCGCTCGACCGGGGTGGGCCAGTGGCTCATTGCGCACGGCATCTCGATCGTCTTTACCTGGCCCGCGGCGGTGATCTCTGCCGTCGTCGTGTCGTTCCCGCTCGTCTATCGTACGGCGCTCGGAGCCTTCGAGAGCCTCGACACGCAGATGCTCGATGCGGCGCGCACGCTGGGCTGGTCCGAGCGTCGCATCTTTACCAAGCTTATGATGCCGCTCGGCTGGCCCTCGATTGCCGCCGGCACGGTGCTTGCCTTTGCCCGCGCGATGGGCGAGTTTGGCTGCACCCTGTTCTTTGCGGGCAACTACGCCGGCATTACCCAGACCATCCCCATCGCCATCTACTTTGAGTGGATGGGCGGCAACACGTCGGTGGCACTCTTTTGGGTCATCGTCGTAATCGTGTTCAGTTTCTTAGTCATCCTGTTCATCAACATGTACACCGCGCATTCGCAAAAGTATCGCGAGCGTGGTCTCTCCCGTGCGAAGCACAAACAGGCCGAAGATCTCGCCGGACAGGGCGATTCGCTCGACCCGGCGGGCGGCGATGCCTTGCGTATCGATCGCGAGGCGCTGGCCGAACTTATGCGCGATGACACGGTCGCAAAGGGAGGTCGATAAGCCATGTCGCTCGTTCTGGATATCAAAAAGCGCTATCCCGGCTTTACTCTCGACATTCAGCTCGAGGCTGGCGAGGAGCGCGTGGCGCTGCTGGGCGCCTCGGGTTGTGGCAAGAGCTGCACACTGCGCTGCATTGCCGGTGTGGAGACGCCCGACGAGGGCAAGATCGTTGTCAACGGCGTGACCTTTTTTGACTCGGGGGCGGGCATCAACCTGTCGCCCCAGGAGCGAAAATGCGCCCTATTGTTCCAAAACTATCAGCTGTTTCCCAACATGACGGTGGCCGATAACGTATGTGCCGGTGTAAAGGGCGCGGGCGACGCCGCGGCGCGCAAAAGGCTGGCCGAGCGCTATCTGGGCATTTTCGGTCTGGCTGATTTCGCCGACCGCTATCCCGCGCGCCTCTCGGGCGGACAGCAGCAGCGCGTGGCGCTCGCGCGCATGGTGGCGGCGCACCCGGGCATCTTTATGTTCGACGAGCCCATGAGCGCACTCGATTCCTATCTTAAGAGCGCGCTCGAACAGAACATGCTCGACCTGTTCGATGTATGCAACCGCACCGTGCTCTACGTGAGTCACGATATCGACGAGGCGTGCCGTCTGTGCGAGCGCATCTGCGTGATGCACAACGGGCATGTTGAGGAGATCGGCTCCATCGAGGATGTGGTCCGCCGTCCGCAGACGCTGGCGGCGCTGCGCCTGACGGGCTGCAAGAACACAAGCCGGGCGCGCAAGATCGGCGAAGAAGAAGTTGAAGCCCTCGACTGGGGCATGACCTTTAACGTGGGTCGCGAGGTTCCCGATAATGTGGAGTACCTGGGCATTCGCGCAAGCTACTTCCATGTTGACAATCGCGCTGAGCGGGGTCGCAACAGCTACGACCTGCACGTGGCGCGCGTGAGCGACTCGCGTTTTGAGCGCCTGGTGCTGTTGGATGCGCCGCGGGCCGATGCGCCCACCCGTCTTCAGTGGAAGGTCAACAAGGTGAGCATGCCTGTCGACGAGCTGCCGCAAGCAGGCGAGACGCTGCGCATGCATTTTGATGCCAGCAGGATCCATTTGGTTTGTCGATAGCGCTGGGTAATGCCGTCGGGGTATAAGCCTCGGCGGTTTTGTTTGCCGTTCGCTGAATGAGAGATGACAAACTCTTATTAATCAAGATAATAATTTATTAAACGACGGCACACGATGCTGTCGTACGAATGTCAACGGTGTTCGCATGGTCGATGACCGTTGATATAGTTGACATCAACTGGTTAAGGAGGGTGCGCACATGCCGCAGACGACATACATTTGCCGCGTTGCCGCGCGTGCCCTATATATCGCTCGGAGCCGCATATGAGCAGGTATGTTCACGGCTCCGGGAGAGACGACGCACAACTAAATAATCGACCGCAAAGCAGGTTCCCTAAAATTCCGGGTTTAGGCGCGGCTGGGTTTTCGCCATCCACCGTGCAGCAATACCGTAGCTATTCATTTTTGGTTCGAGAGGGGAACCGTTATGGCTGAAGAATTCGATTTCCATCCGATGTGGGAGAGCCTCGGCATGAATCTTGCCGACCACGATATGCTGCTGGGCGCCGTGGGCCAGATGTACGGGGACATGTTCCTGTCGCAGAACAACCGTCCCAAGTCAACGTCCTACCTGGACTTTGTGGCCACCAACATCCACAGCGGCCGTATTAAGGAGATGCTCGACAAGAAGGAGGCCGGCGAGGCCACCAAGATCGTGGGGTCGTTCTGCGTGTACGTGCCCGAGGAGATCGTGCTTGCCTGTGACGGCATTCCCGTTGGTCTGTGCTCGGGTGCCGACTGGGCAACCGATAAGGTCGAGGAGCACCTGCCGCGCAACGCCTGTCCGCTCATCAAGAGCTTTGCCGGCTTTAAGCTGGGCGAGGTCTGCCCCTACATTGAGTCGAGTGACCTGGTGGTAGGCGAGAACACCTGCGATGGCAAGAAGAAGGCCTACGAGTTCTTTGCCACGCAAAAGAACATGTACGTCATGGATATCCCCAACGTGCACGACGAGTCGACGCTCGTGACCTGGAAGGCCGAGGTCAAGAAGCTCGCTGCCAAGATCGAGGAAGAGTGCGGCGTCACGATTACGCCCGAGCGCCTGAAGGCTGCCATCCACGCCGTCAACGAGAAGCGTCGCGCCCTGCAGCGTCTGGCTGCGACCCGCGCTGCCGATCCGGCACCCATCAGTGGTCTCGACAGCCTGCTGACCGTTCAGGCCGCCTTTATGGACGACACGCCGCGTCTGACCGGAGCCATCAACGAGATGGCCGCCGAGTGCGAGCAGCGTGTCGAGGCCGGCGAGGGCGTGGCGCCCAAGGGGACCAAGCGCATCCTGTACACCGGCACGCCCATGGCCGTGCCCAACTGGAAGCTGTTCAACCTCATCGAGAAGGCCGGCGGCGTCGTGGTGGGTGAGGAGTCTTGCACGGGTTCGCGCTACTACAAGGATCTGGTCGACGAGTCCGGTGAGACGGTCGACGAGATGCTCGATGCCATTGCCGAGCGCTACTTTAAGATCAACTGCGCCGTCTTTACGCCCAACGACCAGCGTATGAAGGATATTGTCCAGATGGCCAAGGACCTGCATGCCGACGGCATCGTCGACGTGGCCCTGCAGTTCTGCACGCTTTACGAGATGGAGTCGTTTGTCGTGGAGAAGGCCGCCGAGGAAGCCGGCATTCCGTTTATGCACATCACGACCGACTACGCCGGCGAGGATGCAGGCCAACTGCAAACCAGGATCGAGGCTTTCTTGGAAACCATTTAGGACTATCCGCCCTGGCGGCTTCCCTAGGCGCCCGATCTTGCCGTTCAAACCGTCGCTTACGTACCAAAGTATGCGGCGCTTCTCTTTCACGGCAACCTCGGGCACCTGGGAAAGCCGTTTCCTTGGTTGGTTGAAAGGTTTGTTAAGGAGTTATATGTCGGAAAATAATGAGCAGCCGTTGCCGTCCACGTTTGAGGAGTTCAACGAGCAGCGTAAGGCCGCGTTTATTCGCGTTAAGGATTACAAGCAGGCCGGTAATCGCCTGGTCGGCTTCCTGTGCAGCTATACGCCACTCGAGATTATCGATGCCGCGGGGGCTGCGAGCGTGGCGCTGTGCGGCACGTCCGACGAGGTGATTCCCGAGGCCGAGAAGGTGCTGCCGGCAAATCTCTGCTCGCTCATCAAGTCGACCTACGACTTTGCTTACTCGCAAAAGTGCCCGTTTACGTACTTTAGCGACATGATCATCGGTGAGACAACCTGCGACGGCAAGAAGAAGATGTACGAGCTACTCAACGAGCTCAAGCGCACGCACATTCTGCATCTTCCGCAGGGTCGCGATCGCGCCTACGAGCGCGAGGGCTGGTACGAGGAGTGCCGCCTGCTCAAGGAGGAGCTCGAGGGCTTCTACGGCATCACGATTACCGATGACGACCTGCGCGCCGCCGTGCGTCGTCGCAACCGCTTGCGTGCGGCCCAGCTCGAGATGTTTGCGCTGCAGGCCAACCAGCCGGCGGCCATGAGCGGCGTCGATCTGATGAGCACCATGTTTGCCGGCACGTTCAGCTTTGATATCGAGGCCTATACAAAGCAGCTGGAGCAAAAGGTTGCCAAGCTGCGTGAGGCCTACGACGCGGGCGAGCGCCCGGTCGCGGCAGATGCCAAGCGCATTCTGATCACCGGCTGCCCGGTGGGCGGCGTGATTAACAAGATCGGCCGTACTATCGAGTCCAACGGCGGCGTGGTCGTGTGCATGGACGACTGCTCGGGCGAGCGCACGGCGGCCATGATGATCGATCCGGAGGCTCCCGACATCCTGCGCGCCATCGCCGACCGCTATCTGGATATCAACTGCTCGGTCATGACGCCCAACGACGGTCGTATGAAAAACACGCTGGCCATGTGCGAGAAGTATCACGTCGATGGCGTGGTAGAGAGCGTGCTACAGGCCTGCCATACCTTCAACGTTGAGAGCGCGCGCATGCAGGAGGCCGTCGAGGGTGCGGGTATTCCGTACATGAAGATCGAGACCGACTACAGCAGCGGCGACATGGGCCAGATCGAGACCCGCATCGCTGCCTTCATCGAAACCCTCTAGCTTCCTCAGGCACCGGATCTTGCCCCTCAAACCGTCGCTTGCGTACCAAAGTACGCTGCGCTCCTCTTTCGGGGCAACCTCCGGCACCTGAGAAACCTAGAGCTAAGGCGCCTGAACGCGCCGCTACCTTTGATGTTTAGATTGGGAGAGAGCCATGATAGGGATCGGGATCGATATCGGGTCTACGGCGGCTAAGGCTGCTGTGGTCGATGGGGAGGGTTCGGTGGCGTGGACGTGCGTGCAGCCAACCGGGTTCTCGTCGGTCGATGCGGCCGAACGTCTGCGCTGCGAGCTTGCTGCTGCCGGCTACGACGTGGCGGCCGACGACGTACGCGTGGTCGCGACTGGCTACGGCCGTGTCGCCGTGCCCTATGCGCACAAGGTCGTGACCGAGATTACTTGCCACGGCACCGGTGCCGCGCGCCTGTTTGGCGATCACGGCACGGTGATTGACGTGGGCGGCCAGGACACCAAGGTCATCCAACTCAAGGGCGGTCGCGTGGCCAAGTTCGCCATGAACGACAAGTGCGCTGCCGGCACGGGGCGCTTTTTGGAGATCATGGCCGACCGCCTAGGCATTTCCCAGCAGCAGATGGCCGACCTTGCGCGTTCCGGCGAGCCCACCAAGATCAGCAGCATGTGCACGGTGTTTGCCGAAAGCGAGGTCATCAGCCTGATCGGTCGTGGCGAGCCGCGCGAGAACATCGCCCGTGGTGTGATCGAGAGTGTCGTGTCGCGCGTTGCCACTATGGCCGGGCAGGCCACGGGCGCCCCGTACTACCTAACCGGTGGCCTGTGCGAGAACGCCTTCGTGGTGGAGCGGTTGGGCGAGCTACTGGGGTCGCCGGTGACCACCTCGCCCCAGGCTCGCTTTGCCGGTGCCATCGGCGCGGCGATTCGCGCCCAGGCGCTCAATTAATGCACCCGCTGCAGGCTCGCATTCATGCGTATACTGGGAGAAAATGATTGACCGAAGAGAGAGGAGGTATCGATGGCTGACGATCAGATTAAGCTCACGTCCATGACGGCCGCGAGCGGTTGAGCCGCTAAGTTGGCTCCCGGAGCCCTCGCCCAGGTCCTGGGCGACTTGCCCAATGTGCATAACGACAACCTGCTCGTGGGGTTCGATACCTCCGACGATGCGAGTGTCTTCCGCGTAGGGGAGAACCTGGGGCTCGTGCAGTCCATCGACTTCTTTCCGCCGATGGTCGACGACCCGTTTCTGTTTGGCCAGATCGCCGCGGCAAACTCACTGTCGGACATCTACGCCATGGGCGGGCGGCCGAGCCATGCCATGAACCTGCTGTGCATTCCCAGTTGCCTGGGCATCGAGGTCGCAGGTCAGATTCTGGCGGGCGGCGCCGACAAGTGCGTCGAGGCTGGTTGCTCCATCGCGGGCGGCCACACCATCAACGACGACGAGCCCAAGTACGGCCTGTCCGTGAGCGGCTTTGTCGCGCTCGACCGCATGCTCGCCAACAGCGGCGCGCGCGTGGGCGATGCGTTACTGCTGACCAAGGCGGTTGGCTCGGGCATCATCACCACGGCCATTAAGGGCGAGCTCATCGAGCAGGACGAGGCCGCAGCCATGTTTGACTCGATGCGCACCCTCAACGAGGCCCCGATCCGTTTGGCCGAGGGGCTCGAACTTCACGGCTGCACCGACATTACGGGCTTTGGCCTGATCGGGCACGCGTGCGAGATGGCCGAGGGCTCGGGCGTGCAGATTGAGCTTGCGTCGGGGGCGGTGCCGCTCTTTGACCAGGTGCTCGACATGGCGCGTCTGGGCATTATCCCCGCTGGCTCCTACCGCAACCAGGACTTCTTTGGCCCGCGTGTGGTTGCCGACGAGGACCTGGAGCCGGGCATGCTGGATGCGCTGTACGATCCACAGACCTCGGGCGGCTTGCTCATCGCGGCACCTGCTGCCGATGCGGATGAGCTTGCGCGCCGTCTGCATGCCGAGGGGCGCGTTGCCGCCACAATCGGCTGCGT
>CAJKZP010000039.1:0-15905 GCA_905204415.1 uncultured Collinsella sp.
CGCTACCCAGCGCAGCCTCATCGGCAGCCGTCAGGTTAGCGGCACGGCGCTCGGCGGTCGCGCGTTCGTCTGCCAGCGCGGCCTCGGCTTTGCGAGCCTGCTCGACCTCATCGTTCCAAGGCAGCTCCACGCGCTGGCGGGCAGCGGCCTCGGGGCTCAGTACCTCGGCATCCAGATAGTTCAGGACTTCCTCGACGAGCATCTCGGTCTCGGGGCGCGGGATGAGCACGCCGGGGGCGCACGCGACGTCAATCATGCGAAACTGCGTGCTACCGGTGATGTACTGCAGCGGCTCGCCCTTCGCGCGACGGACGACCGCCGCGTGCATGGTCTCGAGCTGCGCCGCGTCGAGCGTCTCGTCCATGCGCATATATAAGTCAATGCGCGCCAAACCCGTGGCTGCGCACAGCAGCCATTCGGCAGAAAGACGGGGGTGTTCCTCACCGCGCTCGGCCAGGTACTCCTTGGTCCACTCGAGACAACGCTTGACGGTCCAGATCTCGTTTGCCATGGGGTCCTCCCCTCTTAAGCGCCGGGCGGCGCGCGAATGTCGGAGCAGATTGTAAGCGAGACCAGCGCTTGGCAAGAGACGATTAAAGGCGATTATCGAGAATCAGCCCAGAATTTTGGTTTGGCCCCGTCCAAAGTGTTCATTCGTCGACGTTCATATCTGCATCCGTCAAGCTTTTGGCAAGGTTGCCCTTAACCTGACCAATATCTAACCAAACGCTTGCCACATCACTTGACGCGCGACGCGCCAAAAATCGCCCCGCGACTTCTCGGACGCTTTTTCGAGCAATATTTCCAATAGCAGATGCACACCGTTAATTGCTTTAAGCAGGCAAACAGCCTAAAGGCTATCAAAACCGATTGAATAACGCCTCAAAGCAATGTGTCCAACCTAGTCATTTAAGTACGTCCCCAATGACTACCTCTAAGACGCCGCAGGTTGAGCATAAATCAGCGAAAACGCCCCTAAGCGAGCAAGGTGACGTGAAAGAGGAGGGAAGCGTACTTCGGTACGCGACCGACGATTGAACGTCAGATTGCCGCTTAGGGGCGTTTGCAGCGTCGGACCGTTACGCGGTTTGGTAAAACCGCGTAACTTCATCGTAGAAGCACGCTTGCGGGCAGCGGATGCTCGTCTCCTGTCGCCCGCTCACCGAGGCCCGGCAATTGCCTTAATATCTTAAGGACCTCGATTTGTCCAAGACTGAGCGAAGGAGCTCATCATGAGCGACGGAAAGAAAAAGCTTTCCTTCTTGACGGTCATCTCGACCATCATCTGCGTCGTCTTCGTTTGCGAGGCCGCCGCACCTGCTGCTGCCATTGGCAACCAGCAGTTCTTCTGGTGGATCTTCCTGATTCTGACCTTCCTGCTCCCTTATGGCATGGTCGTTGCCGAGCTCGGCACTACCTATGACGGCGAGGGTGGCATTTACGACTGGGTACGCGATGGCCTGGGCGACAAGTGGGGTGCCCGCATTTCGTACTACTACTGGGTTAACTACCCGCTGTGGATTGCCTCGCTGGCCACCATGTTCCCTGACATTTTGGGTATGGTCTTTGGCGTCGAGTTCAATCTGATTGCCAAGATTGGTATCGACCTTGCCTTTGTGTGGATCGTCTATCTTATGGGTCGCTCCAAGGCTGCCGACTCCGAGTGGGTCCTGAACGGCGGCGCCATCATCAAGGTTGCCGTTGCCGTTATCGTCGGCGCTTTGGGCATCTGGTACGCCATGGAGAACGGTTTTGCGAACGATATGTCCGCTGCCACCTTCTTGCCCGAGCTCACCAACACCAACGCGCTCGGCTACCTGTCGATCATCATCTTTAACTTCATGGGCTTCGAGGTCATCTGCACCATGACCGACGATATGGCCGATCCCGCTCGCGATATCCCCAAGGCTATCATCGTCGGCGGCCTGTCCATCGCCGTGATCTACCTGTTCGCTGGCTTTGGCATCGGCGCTGCTGTGTCGGCCGATTCCATCGCTCCCGACTACGGCATGATTTACGCTGTCCAGACTATTGTGGGCGATTCCATGATCTTTAAGGTCATCTGCATCGCCTTCCTGATCACGCTGTTCGCCAACATGGCTGCCTGGTCCTTCGGCGTCAACTCCGTTGCTCGCTATGCTGCCGAGCATGGCAACATGCCCAAGGTCTTCGCCTCGATGATCTCGGATGACGACATGCCCAACGGCGCCAACCTGGTCAACGCCATCGTTGCCTCCCTGGTGCTGTGCCTGCAGCTGGTTCCCATCGACGCCATCTCCAACGGTGTCTTCTGGATGCTCTTCGGTACCTCCGTTGTCTTCCTGCTGCTGACCTACATCCCGATGTTCCCGGCATTCCTCAACCTTCGTAGGAACGACCCCAACCGTGAGCGTATCTTTACGTTCCCGTTTAAGGGCGCCATGATGAAGGTCATGCTGGCTATTCCCTGCATCGAGCTGATTCTGGCTATCGTTGCAACGCTGATTCCGTTCTCTGTCGATGAGATTGGCGATAAGGTCCCGATGATCGTCATCTTCATCGTGCTCTTGCTTATTGGCGAGGTTGTCCGCGTCGTCAGTGCTAAGGGCCGCGAGACCGAGTACAAGGGTCTCACTCCCGAGCTGGCTGCTCAGCGCCTCGCTGAGGAGTCCGAGGAGGACTAGAGCACCCGGATTCGGGGCTCCAACCTTCCTCGCGTACCAACGTACGCTTCGTCGGGCTTGTCGCTCCCGACTCGGGACGCTCTAGCCTCTTCGGAGGCGTGCCCAAGCAACAGGTTTGCTAACCTTTCTCTGAGGTGGGTGTGAGCTATTGCTCCGGTAACCACCGCCCGCCCCAATCTCTCTTCCGTATCCTTCGTGCGTTTTGTCTCCGCGCACCGGGTTACGTCGTCGCTTGCCGGTGCGACATCCGTGAAAACCGGTGCCAGGCGCCCCGACCTTTGCCGGGGAATGGGCGCCTACCATCTCTTGGTTTTAGGCTGAGGGTAACCCGCCCGCAGCAAGCGATCGTTCGATTTGGAGGAAATCTTATGCGTACGATCACCGAGTCCGAGTCCACCCCTAAGGCCGACGGCTTCTTTATGCCCGCTGAGTTCGCTCCGCAGGATCGCGTGTGGATGGGTTGGCCCCACCGCACCGACACCTGGGCCCACGGCGCCAAGCCGGCTCAGAAGCAGTATGCCGCCATCGCTCGCGCCATCGCCGAGTTCACCCCGGTCACCATGTGCGCAAACCAGGCCGACTACGCCAACTGCAAGGCCGCCTTTGAGGAAGACGAGAACGTCACCGTTATCGAGATGACCACCGACGACGCTTGGTTCCGCGACACCGCTGCCACTTTTGTTATCAATGGCAAGGGCGATAAGCGCGCCAACCACTGGCACTTCAACGCCTACGGCGGCCTCGTCGACGGCCTCTATTTCCCGTGGGACAAGGACGAGCAGATTGCCCTTAAGATGGCTGAGCTTTCCGGCTGCCGTCGCTATCGTCCCGATGACATGATCCTCGAGGGCGGTTCCATCACCGTCGACGGCGAAGGCACCGTGGTCGTGACCGACCAGTGCCTGCTTTCCCCGGGCCGCACCTGCTCTGCGGTTCTGGAGGAGGAGGATCCCGAGTCCATCTGGCCCAAGTTTAAGAGGAAGTTTGAGCCCTGGAGCGAGGAACTTCGCGCCTATATGGACGAGCACCTCAAGGATTACCTGGGTGTCGAGAAGGTCATCTGGGTCAAGGAGGGCATCGACCCCGAGGAGACCAACGGCCACATCGATGATGTCGCTACGTTCATCGCTCCGGGCGTCATGGCCTGCATCTGGACCGACGATCCCGAGTATCCGTTCTACGAGCAATGCCATGCTGTCTACGAGACCCTTTCCAACGCCGTTGACGCCAAGGGCCGCAAGATGAAGGTCTACAAGCTCTGCATGCCTGTGAACCCACTGTTCATGGACCAGGCTTCCTGCGACACCATCGACGCCGACGAGAATGCCGAGCCGCGCGTTGCCGACGAGCCGCTGATCGCCTCCTACATGAACTACCTGGTCACCAACCACGGCGTTATCGTCCCACAGTACGGCGACGAGAACGATCAGCTTGCCGTTGACACGCTCCAGAAGATCTACGACGAGGTCTGGGGCGAGGGCGTCTACAAGTGCGTCGGCGTTCAGTCCGAGCAGGTCGTCTTCGGTGGCGGAAATATCCACTGCATTACGCAGCAGGAACCCTCGGCGTAACTGTCTGTCTTCCCGAGACACGGCACCTTGCCCTTCAATCGTCGGGCATGACCCTTAAGGTCTATGCCCTCCTCTTTCAGGGCAATCTGCCGCACCTCGGAAACCCAGCCGGTCAAGCGGACCGACGTAGCTAGTTACCGCATTAGTCATTGGTGCCAACCTTGGCAACGATGCAGGTCGAAAAACGTCAGCGAAAACCCGCCAGAGCGAGCAAGGTGCCTTGAAGCGAGGCGGCATTGACCTTTTGGTCATGCCGTCGAAGCTGAAAGGCAGATTGCCGTTCTGGCGGGTTTGCAGCGTCGAGCAGTTACGCGGTTTGGTAAAACCGCGTAACTAAATACGTTCCGCGATCTCGTGGATGAGGTAGTCGGTCTTTTCCCAGCCCAGGCACGGGTCGGTGATCGACTTGCCAAAGACGCCGCCGTCGACCGGCTGGTTGCCGTCCTCCAGGTAGGACTCGATCATAAAGCCCTTGACCAGCTTAGAGATGGACTCGTTGCGGCGGCAGCTGTCGAGCACCTCCTTGCAAATGCGGTACTGCTCCAGCGGGCGCTTGCCCGAGTTGTCGTGGTTGCAGTCGATGACCGCCGCCGGGTTGGCGTAGCCGGCGTGCTCGGTATAGCGCTCGGCCAGGCGCTCCAGGTGCTCGTAGTGGTAATTAGGGTAGGTACGACCATCGAGACCGATGTAGCCACGCATAACGGCGTGTGCGAGCGGATTGCCGTCGCACTCGACCTCCCAGTTGCGGAAGATGAAGCTCTGGTGCGCCTGCGCGGCGTAAATGGAGTTGAGCATAACGGTGGTAGAGCCGGCAGTGGGATTCTTCATGCCGACGGGTACCGAAATGCCGCTCGACACCAGGCGATGCTCCTGGTTCTCGACCGAGCGTGCGCCCACGGCAACATAGCTCAGCAGGTCAACGAGGTACTGGTAGTTGGACGGATAGAGCATCTCGTCGGCGGTGAAGAAGCCCGTTTCCTCAATAACGCGCAGGTGCATATGGCGGATGGCCTTGACGCCCTCGAGCAGATCGTCGGGAGCCTCGGGGTTGGGGTTGTGCAGCAGGCCCTTGTAGCCGGTGCCCTTGGTGCGCGGCTTGTTGGTGTAGACGCGCGGAATGATGATGAGCTTGTCCTTGACCTCCTCGGCGGTCTTGGCCAGTCGGTTCATGTACTCAAGCACCGAATCCTCGCGGTCGGCAGAGCACGGGCCGATGATAAGCACCTTGCGTGCGTCCTCGCCGGTAAAGACTTTGGCGACCTCGGCGTCAAATGCCTGCTTTTTGGCGGTAAGCTCGGCAGAAAGTGGCATTTCCTCGCGGATCTCCATGGGGATCGGCAGCCTGCGTTTGAATTCCATGGCCATAGGGGTCTCCTCAATCTATAGAAAGAGCAATAAGCGTATTGTCGAATGCTCGGCATTATCCGCTGTCGCACGCTAAAGTGCAAGCCCTTGTCACCCCGAAACCTACCAAAAAGGGACAGGTTTATTTTGGCAGGTTTTATCTGGGTAAACGTCGGCGGATGCCGGGAGGGAGCGGCGCCGCGCGGGACCCTAAGGCTGTTGTCGGTTCCCTAGGAAATACCCTGTGGGCAAAAAATGCCAAATATGAGTACGGTTGCTATCTTAGTATCATATTGCCTTCGCAAAATAATAGACATAACAGCAAAATATGTTCATTAACGCAAACACATATAAGTCCGCTATGGTGCTGTTTGATCAATTTAGGGACGCGTGTAAGCCGTGGGAGCGGCATTTGAGGCGGTTTTGGCTGTTACTAAAAAGGTAACAGTACTCATATTTGCCCTTTTTTGCCCACGGGGTCTGGAAAGCGCCGTCAGTGAGGTCTCAGGGAAGGCGTTTCGAGGCTCGAAGGACACAAAACGGGGGCGCAGGTTGTCCTGCGCCCCCGTTTTCTTGGCATTGTGGTTGTTTGCCGCCGGTTTTTACGCCGCTTCGTCGAACTGCGAGTTGTACAGGTCGGCGTAGAAGCCGCCCTGGGCGAGCAGCTCGTCGTGCGTGCCCTTCTCGACGATGTCGCCGTCGCGAATCACCAAGATCACGTCGGCGTTGCGGATCGTGGACAGGCGGTGCGCGATGACAAAGCTGGTGCGGCCCTGCATCAGCGCATCCATGGCGCGCTGAATGAGCTCCTCGGTACGGGTATCGACGTTGGAAGTCGCCTCGTCCAGAATCAGTGCCGGGCGGTCGGCCAAAATGGCACGGGCGATGGTCACGAGCTGGCGCTGACCCTGCGACAGGTTAGTGCCCTCCTCGTTGATCATAAAGTCGTAGCCGCCGGCGAGCGTATGGATAAAGTGGTCGCAGCGTGCGGCGCGTGCGGCGGCCTCGACCTCGGCATGGGTCGCATCGGGGCTTCCGTAGCGGATGTTCTCGCGGATGGTGCCGTTAAACAGCCAGGTGTCCTGCAGCACCATGGCAAACTCGCCGCGCAGCGCCGCGCGGTCCCAGTCGCGCACGTCGACGCCTTCGACGCGCAGCGAACCGCCGTCCACGTCGTAAAAGCGCTGCAGCAGCTTAATGAGCGTGGTCTTGCCGGCGCCGGTGGGGCCGACGATGGCAATGGTTTGGCCGGGCTTAGCCTCGCAGCTAAAGTCGTGGATGATGGTCTTGTCGGGCGTGTAGCCAAACTTGACATGGTCAAACTCCACGTGGCCGGGGCGCTTCTCGGGAATCTGCGCGTCGGCCTTCTGCTCCTCCTCGGGCGCGGCCAGGAACTCAAAGACGCGCTCGGTAGCGGCAGCCATCGACTGCATCGTGTTGCTCACGTTGCCCAGCTGCTGCACGGGTTGCGTAAAGTTTCGAACGTACTGGATAAAGCTCTGGATGTCGCCGGGCGTGGCATTGCCGGTCAGCGCGAGCTGCGCGCCCACCACGACGACGCCCACGTAGCCCATGTTGCCCACCAAGCTCATAAGCGGCATCATCAGGCCCGACAGGAACTGCGAGCGCCAGCCACTAATAAAGAGGCGGTCGTTTTGACGGTCGAACTCTTCAATCGAGGCCTCGGCGCGGTCGAACACCTGAATGACGTTCTGGCCGGCAAAGTCCTCCTCGATAATGCCGTTGACGGCGCCCAGAACCTGCTGTTGCTCGCGGAAGTACGGCTGCGAGAAGTGAATCATCACGGTCAAGATAATCGCGGCGGCCGGCAGCGTGAGCACGGTGACGCCGGTAAGCGGCAGGCTGATCGAAAGCATCATGACGAGCACGCCGATAATCTGCGTCACCGACGTGATGAGCTGCGTCACGCTCTGGTTGAGCGACTGACCCAGCGTATCGACGTCGTTGGTGATGCGGCTGAGTACGTCTCCCTTGCTGTGGCCGTTGAAGTAACTCATCGGCACGACGGCAACCTTGGCGGCGATTTCCTTGCGCATGCGGTAGCAGATCTTTTGCGTGACGCCGGTCATGAGCCAGCCCTGGACCAGGCTGCAGACAGAGCTCGCCAGATACAGGCAGAGCAAAAAGCCGAGCGTCTTGGCGATCCAGTCAAAGTCAACGTCGCCGGTGCCGTTGACCTTGGCGACCAGGCCTTCGAACAGCTTGGTCGTAACCTGGCCGAGCACCTTGGGTCCCACAATGTTAAAGATGACCGAGCACACGGCAAAGGCGACGGCGGCAAACACGGCAATCTTGTGTTGGCCGATATAGCCGAGCAGCTGCCTCATGGTGCCCTTAAAGTCCTTGGCCTTTTCGCCGCGACGCATGCCGCCCATGCGGCCCATGGGACCACGTTGGCGGGTGGGCTTGGGAATCTGAGTCTTGGTCTCGTCTGCCATTAGCGCTCGCCTCCTTCCATGACGGCTGCAATTTCTTCTTGGGTAAGCCCCAGCTCCTCGGCGGAAAGCTGCGACTGTGCGATCTCCAGATACGCCGGGCAGCTGCGCAGCAGCTCCTCGTGCGTGCCGGTGCCCACTACGTGGCCGTCGTCGAGCACGATGATCTGGTCGGCGTGCATGATGGTCGCGATGCGCTGGGCCACGACCACGAGTGCGGCGTCGGTAACGTTTTTGGCCAGCTCCTCGCGCAGGCGCGCGTCGGTCTTGTAGTCGAGGGCACTAAACGAGTCATCGAACACCACGACCTCGGGCTTTTTGGCCAATGCGCGGGCGATGGCCAGACGCTGGCGCTGACCACCCGAAACATTGGAGCCGCCCTGGCTGATGGGGGAGTCGTAGCCGCCCTCGCGCTCGGCGATAAAGTCCTCGGCCTGTGAGATGCGCGCGGCTTGGCGCATGTCATCATCGCTTACCATGTCGCCCGCAAACTTGAGGTTGCTCTCAACGGTGCCCGAGAACAGACGACCCTGCTGCGGAATATAACCGATGCGGCGGCGCAGCTCGGAAAGGGTCATGTCGCGTACGTCGATGCCGTCGAGCGAAATGCTGCCGCCCGTGACGTCGTACAAGCGTGGAATCAGCTGCACGAGCGTGGACTTGCCCGAGCCCGTGGAGCCAATGATGCCGAGCATCTGACCGGCATGCGTGGTGAAGTTCACGCCGCTGATGACATCGGCGCGGGCATCGGGGTACTGGAAGCTCACGTCGCGGAAGGTGAGCTCACCGCGCGGCGAGCTGGCCGCGGGCAGTTTGGGCGAGGCAGGGTCGTTGATGCTCGTGGGGCAGGTGATGACCTCATCTACGCGCTCGGCTGCGACCTCGGCACGGGGCAGGATGACCGAAACCATGGTGAGGATCATAAACGCCATGACGATCTGCATAGTGTAGGAGATGAACGCCATCATGTTGCCGACCTGCATCACGCCGTCGGACACGCCCTGCGCGCCAAACCAGACGATAAGCACGGTGATGCAGTTCATGACGAGCATCATGAGCGGCATCATGAAGCTCATGGCGCGGTTGGTGTAGAGCTGCGTGGTCATCAGGTCGAGCGAAGCCTTGTCAAAACGCTCGAGCTCATGCTCCTCACGGTTGAACGAGCGGATGGGCATAAGGCCGTCGAGCAGCTCGCGGGCGGTAAGGTTCACGCGGTCCACAAAGCTCTGCATCTTTTTGAACTTGGGCATGGTGAGGCCCATGAGCACGCCGACAACGGCCGAAACCGCGATGATGGCCACGGCGATGGTCCACTCCAGGCCGGTGTGGTTGGCCAGGACGCGCATGACGGCGACGATGCCCATGACGGGGGCCATCAGGCACATGCGGATAAACAGGGTTGCGGCCATCTGGATCTGCTGAATGTCGTTGGTGCAGCGGGTGATGAGCGAGGCCTGGCTAAACTTGCCCACCTCGGCCGGCGAGAAGTGCATAACCTTGTTGAAGGTCTCGCGGCGCAGGTCGCGGGCGATGGAGCAGGCGGTGCGCGAAGCCACGGCACCGGTCAGGATGGTGGCGACGAGCGACACCAGGCACAGACCAAACATCGTGGTCGCCATGCGGCCCAGGTAGGCGTTCTGCACGTCGGCGGGGTCGATGCCCTGCGCCTTGTACTCGTCTTGCACATAGCTCACGGCGCGTTGGGTCACGATGGAGCCCGACATGGAGCCCATTTTGTCTGCCATATCGTTGGCGCCCTCGACAAGCTTGCCCTGGTCGATTAGGCCGCCTTCAACGCCTAGACGCAGGCTCTTCATGGTGATCTTGCCACCGTCGGCATCAATCTGTTTTTGCATGTTCTGCGCCGCAGCGGCCTTCTGCTGCATCTCGGCGAGTTGCTCGGGCGTCATCGCCGCCATCTGCTCGGGCGTGGGCATGGCCTGGGCGCCGCTGTTGTCTTTTTCACCGGACGTGCCCATCATGTCGCCCATGGAGTTGGCGTCAATACCCTGGTTGAACGAAAGGACGACAGTCTCGGGCAGGCTCATGATGTCGGCAATCTTGCCGCCGTCGGCACGCTCCTCCTCGGTGCCCTTGTACGTTCGAATGCCGTTATTGTCCGCCTTGCTAAACACGGCCTCCACAGCCTTGGCGTCCTTGGAGCTCATGAAGAGTTCGAGGTCGTCGAGCGATTCGGCGCGAATGGTGTCGGGCACGGGCGAGGCGATGCCGCCTTGCTGCACGCCCACGTCGACGATGTCGCTCATATAGGTAGGCAGCGCCAGATCGGCGTTGCAGCTGATTACGATGAGTACGATAGCTGCGAGCAGTGCCAGGATATGTTTTTTAAAGAGCTTGAGAATCCTCACTCGGCATCTCTCCTTTCTTGATTGCGGTCGATAATTTCGTTGGCACGTCTAAGAAGGCGCACCATCTCTTGGGTATCTGTTTCGCCAAGCTGCTCGAGGAAGGCCGCGGTGCGGTCCTCGAATTCCCGACGTTTGATTTCGATAACCTGGAATCCTTTGTCGGTCACCGTGACGTGTACGCGACGACGGTCGGTCTTTGAGTGCTCGCGCTCGACCCAGCCCTTGGCCTCGAGGGCGCGCAGGATATTGGCGATGCGGGCGCTCGAGACCCAGGCGCGATCAGCGAGTTCGCTCGGCGTGAGCGAGCCGCCGGCGCGCATGAGGGCGCGCATGACGGCCATCTCGCCACCCAGAGCCTGGTCGGCAAAGCGCGAAACGCGCTGGTGCATGCTGCCAAACTCGGTAAAGAGCTGACGCCCAAGCTCATGGAAATCGGTATCTTCCACCGAAAACCCCTAACACTAGAAACTATTTTCGGTGGAAGATGATACCCCCATACGCGGGCCTCATACAGTAGGCAATATTAAGAGCTCATTAAGACTTAAAATCATTCAATTGCTAAAGCGTTTCAAAGAACTATCATGCCCGCGGTTAGGCGAGGGGTTGTCACCACCATGACGACTGGGACTCATATAATCGCCACGTGCGATGCTCCAACTTCCCGCAAGGAGACACCTGAATCAAGGGGGTTGGAGTCATGGCATTTGACTTCACGGGCAAAACCGCGATCGTTACCGGCGGCACTCAGGGCATTGGCCTCGAGATTGCCAAGGGCATCGTTGCGGGCGGCGGACACGTCGCGCTCATCGCAAGGAACGCTGCTAAGGGCGAGGCCGCGGTGGCCGAGCTTGGCGAGGGCAACAAGTTCTATCAGCTCGATGTCGCCGATGCACCCAAGGCGCGCGAGACCGTCGAGCAGATTTTTACGGACCTGCCGCAAACCAACATCCTGATCAACTGCGCTGGCGTCATCAGCACCAAGAAGTTCGACGAGATCGATGACACCGAGTGGCGTCGCACCATCGACATCAACCTCAACGGTACCTTCACTATGATGAACGCCGTGTACCCGCACTTTAAGGCGGCCCATGCCGGCACTATCGTCAACGTGAGCTCTGTCGCTGGCAAGATCGGTGGCGGCCTGCTCGGCACCGCGGCCTACGCGAGCTCCAAGGCCGGTGTCAATGGCCTTACCAAGGCGGTCGCCAAGGAGGGCGGTAAGTTCGGCGTCCGCTGCAACGCTGTGTGCCCGTCGCTCACGCTTACCGACATGACCTCGATTCTCTCTGACGAGAACTCTCAGCGCATCATCAACGGTATTCCTCTGGGCCGCGCCGCCCAGGCCAGCGAGCCTGCGCAGATGGTGCTGTTCTTCGCTTCCGACCTCGCCAGCTTCGTGAACGGCGAGATCGGTGACTGCGACGGCGGCATCGTCCTGGACGGGTAATACCCCACGACGATTGTTCGGCGACGGCTCCTGCGACTCGGGACCGTCGCCTTCTTTCTGATATAGGCGCGTGCGGCTACGATTCGCATGCATCCAAAGGAGATATATATATGAGTGAATCGACTGCGGTGGAGGCGCCGGCGGCAAAGGAGCCGTTCTTTAAGATGTCCTCCATCCCGGGTGCCAATATTTTGGTGCCGCTTTTGTTGGGCTGCCTGCTCAACACGCTATTCCCCGACCTGTTCAAAACGCTCGGCAGCTTTACGCTTGGCATGACCCAACAGGGTGCAGGCCCGCTCGTGGGCGCTTTTTTGCTTATCGTCGGTACGACGATTTCGTTTAAGAGTGCTCCTGCCGCCGCTGCCCGCGGTGCCATCATCATCGCCGTCAAGCAAATCGTGGTCGTTGCCGTGTCGCTGCTCATTCTTTATGTGTTCAACGACAACCTGTTTGGCATCTCTGCCATGGTGATGCTGGCGGCTTGCACCGGCGCCAACAATGCTATGTACGCTGGACTGATGGGCACCATGGGCAACGAGGCCGAGCGTGGCGCTGTCGCAATCACCACGCTCGTTGTCGGCCCTCCGGTCACGATGATCGTGCTCGGCGCTGCCGGCCAGGCTCCGATCGGCTGGTCTCTCGTGGGTGCCATCCTGCCGATCGTCGTCGGCATTATTCTAGGTAACCTGTTCCCCAGCTTTAAGAAGATGATGGCACCGGCACTTTCCGCCGTCATCGTGCTCGTCTTCTTTGCCATGGGCTCGACCATGACCTTTGGCCAGCTCATTAATGGCGGTCTTCCCGGTATTCTGCTCGGCGTGATCTGCTCGGTGGTCTTTGCAATTCCCGTTATCGCGGTCGATAAGCTCACGGGCGGTACGGGTGTCGCAGGTGCGGCCATTTCGAGCTGCGCCGGAGCCAATGTGGCCACGCCTGCTGCCATGGCAAGCGTCAACGAGGCCTTGTACGGTGGCGCCGTGCTCGCGACGGCTACGGCACAGGTTGCCGCCTGCGCAATCGTGACGGCTATTTTGACCCCGCTGGTCACCAGCTGGTGCTACAAGCATTTTGAGGGCCAGCAGAGCAACGGCAAGGCAACGACCGACAAGGCCGCCTCAGCCGCCTAATGCCAAACGGCAATCAAAGCTAAAAACTAGCTACGCCACAGGGCGGCCACGGGGGATCCCGTGGCCGCCCTGCAGTTTCTGTAGGGTCTCTGGGACACTTTACCCTGCTAAAGCTGGCATAACAGCTAGAGCGAACGTCGTACAAAGGCAAGGAAAAATAACATACAAATCGGTGAACGGTAGCTGTCCGCGCTCGCATTTCCTGCGGGTTTGTAAAAAACGCCCTTATGATATAAAAAAAGAAACATATAACAGCCCAGATGGAGAGGGTCGCTATGTTATCCTTCTCAAACGGGTGAAATCTTGGGTTTTGGGTTGTAGTTCCAAGGTGGACAAACGTTTTTCTCTGCACCAACGTGTGGTGAAGAACGGAAGAAGCCGGTAGTGCAAGCCGAACATTCAAGAATTCAATAAGCAGCGGTGTGAGAGAGCGCCGCATAACACGTAACTAGGAGCGTGGTTACACAATGCAGGAGGCATGGGAAGGCTTCAAGGAAGGCATTTGGACGGGAGAGGTTGACGTCCGAGACTTCATCCAGAAGAACTACACCCCCTACGAGGGCGACGAGTCGTTCCTCGTCGGCCCGACCGAGCGTACCAAGGAGCTGTGGGGCGAGGTTCTCGACCTGCTGCTTAAGGAGCGCGAGCAGGGCGGTGTCCTCGATATGGACACCAAGACCGTTACGGGTATCGTGAGCCACCCCGCTGGCTACATCGATAACGCCCACCGCGAGAAGGAGACCATCGTCGGTCTCCAGACCGACAAGCCGCTCAAGCGCGCGCTGCACGTCAACGGCGGTATCCGCATCGCTTGCCAGGCTGCCAGCCAGCACGGCTATAAGGTCGACGAGAACGTTGTCGAGCGCTACACCTTCGAGCGTAAGACCCACAACGCTGGCGTCTTCGATGTTTACACCCCCGAGATGCGTGCTTGCCGCTCGGCTCACATCATCACCGGTCTGCCCGATGGCTATGGCCGCGGCCGTATCATCGGCGACTACCGTCGTGTTGCCCTGTACGGCGTCGACTACCTGATCAAGGACAAGGAGGCCCAGAAGGCTTCCACCCCGACGGTCATGACCGCCGACAACATCCGCGACCGCGAGGAGCTGCAGGAGCAGATCCGCGCCCTCGGCGAGCTCAAGATGATGGCCGAGACCTATGGTTTCGATATTTCCAACCCTGCCACCAACACGCAGGAGGCCATCCAGTGGATGTACTTCGCCTACCTTGCTGCCGTCAAGGAGCAGAACGGCGCCGCTATGTCCATCGGCCGTACCTCTACGTTCATCGACATCTACGCTGAGCGCGACCTTGCCAACGGTACCTTCACCGAGGAGCAGATCCAGGAGTTCGTGGATCACTTCATCATGAAGCTCCGCATGGTCAAGTTTGCCCGTACCCCCGAGTACCAGGCCCTGTTCACCGGCGATCCGCAGTGGGTCACCGAGTCCATCGGCGGCATGGGTGTTGACGGCCGTACGCTCGTTACCAAGATGAGCTACCGCTACCTGCACACGCTCGAGAACATGGGCACCAGCCCCGAGCCCAACATGACCGTTCTGTGGTCGACCCGTCTGCCCGAGAACTTCAAGAAGTTCTGCGCCAAGACTTCTGTCGCCAGCTCCTCGATTCAGTACGAGAACGACGACCTCATGCGTGTCTATCATGGCGACGACTACGGTATTGCCTGCTGCGTGTCCTCCATGCGCATCGGCAAGGAGATGCAGTTCTTCGGCGCCCGCGCCAACCTGGCCAAGTGCCTGCTGTACGCACTCAACGGCGGTGTTGACGAGGTCTCCAAGAAGCAGGTCGGTCCCAAGTATCGCGCCGTCGAGGGCGATACGCTCGATTACGACGACGTTGTGGCCAAGTACAACGACATGATGAAGTGGCTCGCTGGCGTGTACGTCAACTCGCTGAACATCATTCACTACATGCACGACAAGTACTGCTACGAGCGCATCCAGATGGCTCTGCACGACAAGCACGTGCACCGCTGGTTCGCTACGGGCATCGCTGGCCTTTCCGTCGTGGCTGACTCCCTGTCCGCCATCAAGTACGCCAAGGTCCACCCCGTCCGTGATGAGAACGGCATCATCGTCGACTTCGAGACCGAGGGTGAGTTCCCCAAGTACGGTAACGACGACGACCGCGTCGACCAGATCGCTCACGACGTTGTGCACCAGTTCATGGAGTACATCCGCATGAACGACACCTACCGCAACTCCGTGCCCACGACCTCGGTTCTGACCATTACCTCCAACGTCGTGTACGGTAAGAAGACCGGCTCCACGCCCGACGGCCGCAAGGCTGGCCAGCCGGTCGCCCCGGGTGCTAACCCCATGCACAAGCGCGATAGCCACGGCGCCATCGCTTCGCTGTCTTCGGTTTCCAAGCTCCCGTTCCGCGATGCTCAGGACGGCATCTCCAACACCTTCTCCATCATCCCGAGTGCGCTCGGCAAGGAGGACCAGGTGTTCTTTGGCGATATCGACCTTGATCAGCTGGGCGAGTAACTATTGTTAGTGCTATACTAACAATAACGATTACTGATTAG
Organism: uncultured Collinsella sp.; assembly: GCA_905204415.1. GTDB lineage: Bacteria > Actinomycetota > Coriobacteriia > Coriobacteriales > Coriobacteriaceae > Collinsella. The sequence goes on from CAJKZP010000039.1 coordinate 15,538, forward strand.
CGCGCCGGTTTCGGCCGGCGCCTATCAATCGAAGGAGACACATTATGAAGGTTTCTGAAGTTTCCGAGACTCAGGCCGATAACCTGGTCCACATGCTCGACGCTTACGCCGAGAAGGGTGGCCACCACCTGAACATCAACGTCTTCAACCGTGAGACGCTGCTCGACGCTCAGGCTCACCCCGAGAAGTACCCGCAGCTGACCATCCGCGTTTCCGGCTATGCCGTGAACTTCCACACGCTCACCAAGGAGCAGCAGGACGAGGTCATCTCCCGTACCTTCCACGACAAGTTCTAAAGGGGTTTAACTCCTGCAGGATTGCCGGGGCTGTTTGGGCTACCTCCCAAAACGTCCTCGGACATGCAAAGA
>CAJKZP010000040.1:0-15561 GCA_905204415.1 uncultured Collinsella sp.
AGGAGGAGGCAGCCGCCGCCGAGGAGGCAGCGCGCGCTGCCGAGGCCGAGCGTGAGCGCATCGCCGCCGAGAAGGCACGCGAGGAGGAGCGCCGCCAGTTCGCCGCCGCCCAGGCTGCCGAGGAGGCCGCCCGCGCCGAGGCCGAGGCCAAGAAGAAGGCCGAGCAGGAGCGCCTTGCCCGCGAGAAGGAGGAGGCTGCCCGCGAGGCCCAGCGCCGCGCCGTTCCCGCTTCCGACTCCGGTTCGCGCTTCCGTTCGCTGCTCGACCAGATCGCCGCACAGGAGACCGTGCTCAAGGAGAAGAAGGACGCCGAGGAGAAGGCCAAGGCCGAGCGCGCCTCCGAGCGCGGCAACCGTCGTAGCGGCAACAACGACCGTCGCGGTGGCCGTCGTAACGATCGCAACGCCTCCGACAACAACTCCGATCGCAACGCCTCCGAGAGCCGTCCGCACAGCCATCGCACCAACGCCAGCAACAACGTCGCTGCCGGCATGGACTTCCCCAACCCCGATAAGCAGGGCAAGGGCAAGAAGCGCAAGGGCGGTCACGGCAACGATGAGGACCACTACAGCCGCATGGCTCGTGAGGCCGAGGAGTACAGCCGCGAGAAGGTGCTCGAGGAGGCTCGCGCTGCCGTCGAGGAGGCCTCTCGCGAGTCCACCGGTCGCCGCAAGAAGCGCAAGGAGAAGCGCGAGCGCGAGGCTGCTAAGGCTCAGGAGGAGCGCAAGATTGAGGAGGCGCTGGCCCAGGGCGTGAACCCCGAGGAGCTAGACGCCATCAAGGTCTCCCAGGGCGTTACCGTCCAGGAGCTCGCCGAGGCGCTCGACGTTCCGGCCAACGACATCATCAAGCGCCTGTTCCTGCTGGGCACGCCGCTCACCATGACGCAGTCCATGTCCGACGACCTCGTCGAGCTCGTTGCCGACGACCTGGGCCGTCAGATCAAGATCATCACCCCCGAGGAGGAGAACACCTTCTCGTTCTACGACGATCCCGCCGACCTTAAGCCCCGTGCCCCGGTCGTCACCGTCATGGGTCACGTCGACCACGGCAAGACGAGCCTGCTCGACGCCATTCGTCACACCGGCGTCGCTGCCGGCGAGGCGGGCGGCATTACCCAGGCCATCGGTGCTTCGCAGGTCATGATCAACGACCGCAAGATCACCTTCATCGATACCCCGGGCCACGCCACCTTTACGGCCATGCGTGCCCGCGGCGCCAAGGTGACCGACATTGTCATCCTGATCGTGGCTGCCGACGACGGCGTCATGCCTCAGACCATCGAGTCGATCAACCACGCCAAGGCCGCAGGCGTACCCATCGTCGTCGCCGTCAATAAGATTGATAAGCCGGGCGCCAATCCCGACCGCGTGCGCCAGGAGCTCACCGAGTACGGCATCATCCCCGAGGAGTGGGGCGGACAGAACATGTTCGTCAACATCTCGGCCAAGCAGAAGATCGGTATCGACGACCTGCTCGAGACCGTGCTGCTCCAGGCCGACGTTCTCGAACTCAAGGCCAACCCCGACACCTTTGCCTCCGGTAACGTCCTCGAGGCCAAGCTCGACAAGGGCCGCGGCTCGGTTGCCACGGTGCTCGTGACCCGCGGTACCCTGCACGTGGGCGATACGCTGGTCGCCGGTCTTACCTACGGCCGCGTCCGCGCCATGCTCGATCCCAAGGGCAACGCCGTCACCGAGGCCGGCCCCTCCGACGCCGTCGAGATCCTGGGCCTGCAGTCCGTGCCCAACGCCGGCGACGAGTTCCGTGTGTTCGAGGACGAGCGCGAGGCTCGCGCCCTGGCCGATGAGCGTTCGCTCAAGGCACGTATCGAGGAGCAGAGCCGCGTGAAGCACGTCACGCTCGAGAACCTCTTCGAGACCATCGCCGACGCCGAGGTCAAGGAGCTCAACCTGATCATCAAGGCCGACGTCCAGGGTTCCATCGAGGCCCTTCAGGACTCGCTCGACAAGATGGATCAGTCCGAGGTCCGCATCAACACGATCCACTCCGCTGTCGGTGCCATCAACGAGACCGACGTCGTCCTGGCCGACGCCTCCAACGCCATCATCATCGGCTTTGGCGTGCGTCCCGACGGCAAGGCCCGCTCCGCCGCCGAGCGCGAGGGCGTCGAGATCCGTTGCTACGACGTTATCTACAAGTGCCTCGAGGAGCTCGACGCTGCCCGCATCGGCATGCTCAAGCCCACCGAGGTCGAGGTCTCCACGGGTACCGCGACCGTCCTGGACACCTTCAAGGTGCCCAAAGTCGGCATCGCCGCCGGTGTCCGCGTCGAGGAGGGCGAGATCGCCGCGACCGATTCCGTGCGCCTGGTGCGCGACGGCATCGTGGTCTTCAACGGCAAGATTGCCTCGATGCGCCACTACAAGGACGAGGCCAAGAGCCTCAAGGGCGGTTCCGAGGGCGGCATTGGCCTGGAGAACTTCCAGGACATCAAGCCCGGCGACCAGATCGAGGGTTACCGCATCGACCAGGTTGCCCGTACCGAGTAGGGGGTAGCGCAATGAAGCAAACGCAGGCAACCCGCCGTCTGGGCGAGCAGCTTCGCGAGAAGCTTGGTTATATCCTGCTCTTTGAGGTTTCCGATCCGCGTCTCGACCTGGTCACCCTGACCGCGGTCGAGGTCGCGGTGGACCGTTCGTTCGCGCGCGTGTACGTGTCGTGCGATGCGAGCCGCTACGATGAGGTCATGGAGGCACTCGCCAGCGCCAAGGGCCGTATTCGCAGCTTGTTGGCTCGCTCGCTCGATTGGCGCGTCACGCCCGAGCTCGATTTTCGCATCGATCGCTCGACCGATGAGGCCGAGCGCATCACGCGTGCGCTGGAAAACGTTCCGGCCACGCTTGCGATCGAAAAGGACGAGGACGGCTACCCCATAGCGGATGCCGCCCAGGAGGCAGCTTTAGATGACTAATTCCGCCGACCTCGCCTCGTGCGAGTCTGCAGATATTAAACGACGCATCCTCGAGCTCATCGAGGATGCGTCCTCCATTGCGATCTCGGGTCACACCTCTCCCGACGGCGATGCCCTGGGCTCCGTGTTGGGCCTGGGCCTTTCGCTTATGAAGGTGTTCCCCGACAAGGACATCGCCCTGCTGCTGGCAGACGACGATCCTGTTCCGCGCATCTACCGTTTTATGGAGGGCGCCGACCTGCTGGTGCCGGCATCTGCCTACAGCGGCAACCCGGACCTGTTCATTTCGGTAGACGTGCCGGTCGTCGAGCGCCTCAATAACTCCGCCGAGGTGCTGCGCCGTTCGGCCCACGTGGCGTGCTTTGACCATCACCCGGCGCGCGAGGAGTTTGCCGAGGTCAGCCTTAGGTGCGTCAATGCCGCTGCTTGCGCCATGATCATCGACCGCTTTTTGGCCGATTGCGGTATTACCGCAAGCGATAGCATCGCTACCTGCCTGCTGTGCGGCCTGGTCACCGACACCGGTCGTTTTCAGTATCAGAACGCCGACGCTGCAGCGTTTCATGCCGCCTCGCGTCTGGTGGCGCACGGTGCCGATCCGGCGCGCGTCGCGCTCGAGGTATACCAGAGCATGCGTGTCGAGTTCTTGCACCTTAAGTCCATCGTCATGGGTCGCATCAAGACGGTCGCGCACGGGCGCGTGGCGTATAGCTATGCGTACGAAAGTGACCTTAAGGAATGTGGCGTCACCTCGGATGAGTGCGACGGCCTGGTCGATGTGGTGCGCTCGCTGATGGGCGTCGAGGTCTGCCTGTTCCTTAAGGGCATCGAGTGCGATACCAAGGTGCGCGGTAACCTGCGCTCCAAGGGCGATCTTGATGTTTCCGAGATTGCGGCCAATTTTGGCGGAGGTGGGCACCACGCTGCCGCCGGCTTTACCAACGCCGGAACGATTTCCGAGACGCTCACCGCGGCACTTCCCATGCTGGCCGAGCTGGTAGGGGAGGATCCCGCTTCGGTGACCGTCGAGCTCTAACTTTTTGGATGGTACATGGCTCGTCGTACACCTTCTCAACTTAATATGCTGCTCGCCGTCGATAAGCCGGTGGGCTGCACGTCCCACGACGTGGTTTCGCAATGTCGGCGCGCCCTCCATGAGCGGCGCGTCGGTCATGCCGGAACGCTCGACCCCATGGCATCGGGTGTCATGGTGGTGGGCGTGGGGCAGGCAACGCGTCTGCTGGGCATGCTTACGCTCGATACCAAAAGCTACGTCGCCGACATCTCGTTTGGTGTCGAGACCAATACCGATGATGCGGAGGGCGAGGCCGTCCGCACGGTGCCCGTTGCCGCCGACCTGCGCGATCCGGCCTATGCTCGCGAGCGCCTGTGCGCCATGTTGGGCCCTCAGATGCAGGTACCGCCGGCGTTTTCGGCCATTTCGGTCAACGGCGTGCGCGCCTATAAGTCTGCGCGCGAGGGCAATGCCGTTGAGTTGCCCCCGCGTCCGGTTGAGGTATATTCCGCCGACCTGATTGCCGTGAGCGGCGATGGCGACGCTTGCGTTTGGACTGTGGCGTTTTCGGTGAGCAAGGGCACCTATATCCGCGCGCTCGCTCGCGACTTGGGTCGTGCCTGCGACAACGCGGCACATATTTCCGCGCTGCGCCGTACGGCCTCCGGTGTTGTTTCCATCGGTGCCTGCCATGCGGTCGAGGAACTTTCTGCCGAGTCCGCTGCCGGCTTTGCCCTGGATCCCATTGCGGCACTGAGCGCCACGCGCGTCGACTTACCGGGTGATCTTGCCGACGATCTGCTGTGCGGACGCCGTATCCCTATTGAGCGTGCACATGGGCACTTCGATGCGTCGAAGGCGCCGTTTGCGCTTGTGCTCGATGGCGGGCTCAAGGCGCTCGCCCGTATCGAGGGCGGTCGCTTTGTTATGGAGCACGTCTTTCCGCAGGCGATCGGCGGTGTTCGATGATGCTGACCTCCCACGAGCTCGCGCGTATTTTTTTCGCGGGCGAGTCGGATGAGGCCCGCATCGTCGCCGCCGATGCGTTTGATGATTGCGCTTGCCTGGGCGCTGCGTCGATCGCCATCGGCGTGTTCGATGGCGTGCATCGGGGGCATCGCGAACTGATCGACGCGGTCGTTCGCGATGCGCGTGACCATGACTGCAAGGCGGTCGTGGTCACCTTTGATCCCGACCCGGACGTGGTGGTGAGCCCCTCGCCTGCTCAAAAACTGATGACGACGGCCGACCGTCTGCATGCCTTGGCTCTCACCGGGGTCGATGCGGTCGTGGCTGTTCCCTTTACGCCTTCGGTGGCGGCACTCGACCACGCGGGCTTTCTTAAACTGCTGTCGCATGTGGTCGATATCCGCTCGATTCGCGTGGGCAGCGACTTTAGGCTGGGCCGCGGCGGTGCCTCGGGCGTTGCCGAGATGAAAGAATGGGGAGCCGAGCGCGGCGTTGACGTCTATGGCCACGAGTTGCTGTGCGTCGATGGACAGACGGTCTGCGCCACCCGTATTCGCCAGGAGCTTCGCCAGGGACATGTTGAGCTTGCCGTCGAGCTGCTCGGCCGCCCGTACATGCTGCGAGGTGTTGTTGCCGGAGGTCGTCACCAGGGCTCCGACATGGGTTTTCCCACGGCAAACATCCAGGTGCCCGAGGGCATCCAGGTTCCTGCCGATGGTGTCTACGAGGGCCTGGTGCTGGTCGACGATACCGTGTGGCCTGCTGCCGTCAATGTGGGCTTGCCGCCGACGTATGCCGACGATGCCGCCTCGGCTCATCTCGAGGCCAACTTAATCGGGTATGCGGGCGACCTGTACGGCGCCTCGGTTTCGCTGGCGTTTACGCGCTGGCTGCGCCCGTCGCGCGTGTTCGATTCGTTGGACGAGCTTATCGCGACCGTCGAGGGTAACATTGACGATATCCGTCATCATTTGGGCGAGCAGGGGGTGAGCATCCGTGATTAGCGATGAGGAAAAAGACCAGGTACGCGCTGCGTCCGATCTGGTTGCCATCGTGCAGGAAACGGTTGAGCTCAAGCCCCGCGGCCATGAGTTTTGGGGTTGCTGCCCCTTCCATGGCGAAAAGACCCCGTCGTTTCACATTATCCCTGCCACGCAGGTGTGGCACTGCTTTGGCTGTGGCGAGGGCGGCGACGTCTTCACCTACATCATGAAGCGCGAGAACCTGAGCTTTCCCGAGTCGATTCGCTACCTGGCCGACCGTGCCGGCATTGAGCTGCACGATACCGGCGCTTATCGCGAGCGCGGCACCAAGCGCGCCCGAATCTACGACCTATGTGCGGAAACCGCCCAGTTCTATCACACCATGCTTATGCGCGGTAAGGACAGCCGTCCGCGCGAGTACTTCGCCAGTCGCGGTATGGGCGGCGATGTCTGCCGCCGCTACTGCCCGGGCTTTGCACAATGCGCTGGTGTCGCATCTGTCGCAGGCGGGCTTTACCCCGCAGGAGATGATCGACGCCAATGTGGCCGTGAGCCGTGGTCGCGGGCAGCTTGCCGACCGTTTTTACGACCGCGTGATGTTTCCCATTTTTGACGAGCAGGGTCATAACATCGCCTTTGGCGGGCGCATTATGGGCGACGGCCAGCCTAAGTACCTCAACACCGCCGAGACGAGCGTGTTCCATAAAAAGCGAAACCTCTATGGCTTTAACTGGGCCAAGGAGTTTATCGTCGCGCAGGATACCGCCATCGTGGTGGAGGGATATACCGACTGTATCGCCTGCTGGGAGGCGGGGATTAAAAACGTCGTCGCCACGCTGGGCACGGCGCTGACGGAACATCATGTAAAGACGCTCACCCGCTTTGCCAAGCGCATTGTATATATGTTCGATGGCGACGCCGCCGGTCAAAAGGCCGCACGCCGCGCGATTCAGTTTATCGAGCAGGATTCGATGGACCTGCGCTGCGTGGTGCTTCCCGACGGCAACGACCCCATGGAGTTCATCACCGCGCATGGTGGCGAGGCTCTGCAGGCGCGCATCGATGCCGCCGAGCCCCTCATGGACTTTGTGTACCGCTCACTGCAGGAGTCGAGCGACATTACCACGCCGGGCGGTCGTGCCAAGGCGCTCGAGGATGCACTGACGCTCATCTATCCGCTGCGCGATAGCTACATGATCGATACGTACTTTATCCAGATTGCCGACCTGCTGGGTTTGGATCTGGAGACGGTGCGCTCGAGCTCGGGCCGTGTGTTTCGCGATGTTGCCAAGCGCGAGGACGCCGAGCGTCGTCGCGAGCAGAACTACGAGCGCCAGCGGGCGCAGGCCGAGCGTGCAGGCAGCGCGGGCGGTCGGGCGTCTGGTTCGCAGGGGGCGCCTCGCGGCGCTTGGGCGTCGGGGGCGACGCCGCCGGTGTCCGCACCGGTCGAGGAAGAACCGTACGACTATGTGCCGCTCGAGGCCTACGGGGCCGCGCCGGTCGAGGCTGTCGACGATATGCCGCCGATTGATGTGCCGGTTGGTTTCGCCGATATAATGGGCGCGCCCGCGTCGCCGACGATGCCGATCGTGCTGACCGACCTAGAGCGAAAGTCTTTGGCGGGGGAGCGCGAGCTGCTGACGATGCTCACGAGCTACCCCGACCTGTTCCGCACGTATGCCGATCGCATCTGCTCGATCGAGTGGGTGGATCCGCGTCACGAGTCCATCGCGTGGGCCGTGCTCGCGACGCCGCCGGGCACCGACCCCACGGCGTGCATGGATGCGGCGCGCGCCGTGTGTCCCGAGGCAGCGTCGCTTGTTAGTGCCGGGCGCATTTCGTCGACGAGTAAGCACCCCACCGAGACGAACATCGTGTTTATGCTCGACACCCTCGAGCTCTACACCATCAAGCGCCGCATGCGCGCCGCACAGGCCAAGCTTCGCCAGGACCGGTCGCTCGACGATGAGGCACGCCGTGTGCTGACTATGCAGGCGATGCAAGATTCTCAGCGCCAGCGTGAGCTCCAAAAGTCGATCGGCGGCGTGGCGGATCCGTTCCGTTTGATCGGTTTGGAGACTGCGGGCGCCGAGCAGGCCTAGATGTTGTGGTCAACCAGCGTATTTGCGCCTATATCCAGTCTGAATTTTGGGTATAGACGTGTAGGTGTGTGCTAAAGTAATGAGTCCTGTGGACTATGAAGGGAGAATCTGTGCCAAATAAGAGTGAGAGCACGGGTACTGGGCTGGAATCCTACGTTGCAAAGCTCATGGGCAACGGCTCAAACAGGACTTCGGTAACCGAGGACGAGATTCAGGTCGCCCTGAAGGATATCGATGTATCTGACGAGCAACTCAACGCGGTGTATTCCGCGCTGCGCAACAGCGGCATCCAGATTATCTCCGCGAGCGGAAACGACGACGCTCCCATGGGCGTCGAAGATGACGATAACGATAGCGATACCGATGATTTCGATGACGACGAGCACGATTCCGGTTCACTCGACGATCACGAGCTTAAGATGGCCCGTCAGGCCGACGCCGAGATGGGTTCTTCCAAGAGCAAGAAGAAGCGCACCGTGCGTACGTCCCGTTCGCGCTCGCGCGTGCGCGGCATCGATGCCTCCACGGTGATGCTGACCGGCGACCCGGTTCGTATGTACCTTAAGGAGATCGGTAAGGTCGACCTGCTGACCGCATCTGAAGAGGTCGATCTGGCCATGAAGATCGAGGCCGGTCTCGATGCCACCGAGAAGCTCGAGGCCGCCGAGGCGGGCGAGATCGAGCTTACCCGCGCCGAGATGCGTCGCCTGACCCGTATCGAGAACGTGGGCCTCGAGGCCAAGCAGGCGCTCATCAGCGCCAACCTGCGTCTGGTCGTCTCCATCGCCAAGCGCTACGTCGGTCGCGGCATGCTGTTCTTGGACCTGATCCAGGAGGGCAACCTCGGTCTGATCCGCGCCGTCGAGAAGTTCGACTACCAGAAGGGCTTTAAGTTCTCCACGTACGCCACGTGGTGGATCCGTCAGGCCATCACGCGCGCTATCGCCGACCAGGCCCGTACCATCCGTATTCCCGTGCACATGGTCGAGACCATCAACAAACTTGTTCGCGTGCAGCGCCAGCTTCTCCAGGACCTGGGTCGCGATCCGACCCCCGAGGAGATCGGTGCCGAGATGGACATGAGTGCCGACCGCGTCCGCGAGATCCAGAAGATTTCGCAGGAGCCCGTGTCGCTCGAGACCCCTATCGGCGAGGAAGAGGATTCCCAGCTGGGCGACTTTATCGAGGACTCCCAGGCTATCGTTCCGCCCGATGCCGCCAGCTTCTCCATGCTGCAGGAGCAGCTCACCCAGGTGCTCGACTCGCTTGCCGATCGTGAGCGCAAGGTTATCGAGCTGCGCTTTGGCCTTGTTGACGGACATCCCCGTACGCTCGAGGAAGTCGGCCGCGAGTTTGGCGTCACGCGTGAGCGCATCCGTCAGATCGAGTCCAAGACCCTGGCCAAGCTCCGTCACCCCAGCCGCTCCAGCAAGCTCAAAGACTATATTGAGTCTTAACCTCGCAAGCAAGAAGCGCCCTCAAGCACATCCGCTTGGGGGCGCTTTCATGTAGTCGTTGGGTAGTCATTGGGGACGTCCCCAATGACTAGGTCGGAAAAATTCTCAAAAAAGTTCTTGCCCTAAGCTGATTCGTCCGTATAATAAACTTCGTTGCTTGAGAGCACGCACCTATTCCTCGGTAGCTCAATGGTAGAGCACGCGGCTGTTAACCGCGCTGTTGTAGGTTCGAGTCCTACCCGGGGAGCCAGGTTGTAAAACCCGTCGCTTATGTGGCGGGTTTTTTCATGCCGCGATCGCCTGGCGCGAACGTTACCGTATCAACATTTCGTGTCGAGGATGTAATCCCGTGACCCGCCACCTCAACATGGCGCGGTCGTTGTAGAATATTGCAATGATTGCTCCCACGACATGGTGCCGCGAGCACCAGATAAGGAGATTCTTGTGTCTGAGACCATTAACGGCAGCCTGAGCGTCTCGAACGACGTTATTGCCGATATTGCCGGTTATGCCGCGATGACGTGCTATGGCGTCGTCGGCATGGCTGAGCAGCTCCAGGGCGCCGAGAGCGTGCGCCTGCTTGCCGGTCAGCGCCTCCGCAAGGGCGTGCTTGTCTCCGCCGACGAGAACGGCCTTACGGTCGATCTTCACGTCGTGCTCGAGAACGGCGTCAACATGAAGTCCGTCTGCCACAATCTTTCGAGCTCCGTTGCCTTCACCCTGCAGGAGATCGCCCAGATCGATCCCGCCAGCCTTAAGATCGGCATCCACATCGACGCGCTCAAGAGCCGTCTGAACTAGCATCCGAAAACGGAGATTCAAATACCCATGATTGCAAAGACCATTCGCACCTGTTTTCCGATCGCTGCGGCTGCCGTTTCCGACAAGGCCGAGGAGATCAACAAGCTCAACGTCTTCCCCGTGCCCGACGGCGACACCGGTACCAACATGTCACTCACGCTCGCCTCGGTGACCAAGGAGCTTTCCGCCCTTCCCGCCGATGCCGATATGGAGGCCATCGCCGGCGCCATCACCCACGGCTCCCTGATGGGCGCTCGCGGCAACTCCGGCGTCATCACCTCGCAGATTCTGCGCGGCGTGGCCGAGGGTCTCGTCTCCGCCGATGAGCCTATCACGTCCGCCAACATCGCCTTCGCCTTCCGCCGCGCCGTCAAGGTCGCCTTCCAGGCTGTCCGTAAACCCATCGAGGGCACGATTCTCACGGTCCTGCGAGATGTTTCGACCAAGGCCGACGAGTGCGAAAAGAAGAAGTTCTCGGCCGAGGATGCGCTCGATGCCATCGTCGTCGAGGCCTATCAGTCCGTCGCCCGCACGCCCGACCTGCTGCCCGTTCTGAAGGAGAACGGCGTGGTCGACTCTGGCGCCTTTGGCTTTGCCATCTTCCTGGAGAACTTTGTTGCCGCCGCGCTTGGCCGCAGCACCGTTGTCGAGGATTTCTCCGCCACGTTTGATTCCGCTGGCTCTGCCCGCGACGCGGCCCTTGGTCGCGTTGAGATCGAGGCCAACGACGACTGGGAGGGCTCGGAGTTCCGCTACTGCAACGAGTTCCTCTTTAAGGCCGACGCCCCGTTTGACGAGGACGAGTGCCTTAAGTTCCTGGGCTCCATGGGCGACTGCGAGCTGCTCGTGGGTGCCTACCCCGACTACAAGATTCACGTGCACTCCAATACCCCCAACCTGGTGCTCGAGCACATGCTGCAGCTTGGTCAGATCTACGAGGTCTTTATCCACAACATGGAGATGGAGGCCCACGACCGTACCGCCAAGATTCATGAGGACCAGGAAAAGGCTGCCGAACCTGTCAAGGCTTTGGGTTTTGTCGCCGTTGCCGCCGGTTCCGGCGAGGCCGACATCCTCAAGTCCCTCGGCGTTGACGTGATCGTCTCGGGTGGTCAGACCATGAACCCCTCGACCGCCGACCTGCTGGGCGCCGTCGACCAGGTCAACGCGACCTCGGTCATCATCCTGCCCAATAACGGCAACATCCGCATGGCTGCCGAGGCCGCTGCCTCTGCCTGCACCGACAAGAAGGTCGCCGTCGTTCCCACCAAGACCGTCCCGCAGGCGTTCTCCGCGCTGTTCGCGGTCCTGCCCGATTCCGAGCTCGAGGACGCCGTCGCCGCCATGGTCGACGCCATCAGCGAGGTTCGCGATGGCGAGGTCACCCGTGCCGTGCGCGATTCCAGCGCCTCTGACGGCTCTCCGATTCACTCCGGTGATGTCATGGGTATCATTGCCGGCTCCATCGACGTAGTCGGCTCCGATGTGAAGCAGGTCACGCTCGATTGCATCAACCGCATGCAGGAGGAAGAGGAGGGCGACGCACTGACGATTCTGGCCGGCGAGGAGCTGTCCGATGAGGCCTTCCAGGAGATCGTCGACGCCATCGAGGAGGCTCAGCCCGACCTGGAGATCGATGCTCATCGTGGCGAGCAGCCGCTCTATCCCGTGATCTTCTCGATCGAGTAGGCATCTACCCATGTCCGAGCTGTGCTCCGTGCCGCGCGCCTCGGAGCGCTTTGCCCAGAGCAATGCGCTCGACGAGGATATCGCGCGACTCAAATATGTTTCGGGTAAACGTGAGGAGGCCCTTCGCCGTCTGGGAATTCGGACGGTGGGGGACCTCCTCCTCCATATCCCTCACCGATATCTCGACTTTACGCGCTCCTGGTCCATCGAGATGGCGCCCATCGGTACCGTGTGCACGATTGTCGCCACGGTCGATCGTATCGTTCAAAAGCAGCCCCGCCCGCGTATGCAGGTGACCGAGGTCTCGCTGGTGGACGAGACGGGCGTGCTGCAGGTCGCCTTTTTCCGTCAGCCCTGGATTGCCCAGCAGTTTAAGCAGGGCGACCGCCTGGCCGTGATGGGTAAGGTCGAGTTTGCCTACGGCTTTAAGCAGATGGCCTCGCCGCATTTCGAAAAGCTCGAGGATGGGCGTGCCGCGGGCACCATACTGCCGGTCCATTATGTGAGCGATGGCGTGAGCCAGGCGTGGATGCGCCGCATCGTAAGCGGCGCGCTCGAGGTTGTCGGCAATCCCTTCGACCCGATTCCCGCACGCTTACGCGTCAAGCGCCACCTGATGAGCAATGCTCGTGCGCTGCGCTCAATTCACTTTCCATCGAGCATGGCCGAGCGCGATATCGCGCGCGCACGGCTTGCCTACGAGGAGTGCCTCTACCTTCAGCTGGCGCTGCGTCTGCGCAACGACGGTGGCATGGTCGAGGTCGTTCCCTACGCCCACACCGCGGGCGAGCATCTGGCCGCGCTTAAGCAGGCCCTCCCGTTTTCGCTGAGCGACGAGCAGGAGGCCGCGTTCCAAGACATCCTGCACGACATGTGCGATGGCGGGCGCGTGATGAACCGCCTGCTGCTGGGCGACGTCGGAACCGGCAAGACCGCCGTCGCCGCCTGCGCGCTGGCCGTTGCGGCCGATAGCGGCACCCAGTCCTGCGTTATGGCGCCAACGGGCGTGCTAGCGCGCCAATATGCCGATAAGACCGGCCCCTTGCTCTCGCAGGCCGGCATGTCCTGGGCGCTCCTGACGGGTGCCACGCCGGCGGCAGAGCGTGAGCAGATCCATGCGCAGCTGGAATCGGGCGAGCTCGACGTCCTCTTTGGAACCCACGCGGTCCTTTCGGATAACGTGGCGTTTAAGCATCTGTCGCTTGTCGTCATCGACGAGCAGCACCGCTTTGGTGTGGGCCAGCGCAATGCTCTGCGCGCCAAGGGCCCGGGTGCCGACCTGCTCGTTATGACGGCGACGCCGATTCCGCGCACGCTGGCGCTCTCGGTCTACGGCGACCTTGACACGAGCATCATCCGCCATCGGCCTGTTCCGGGGGCGGGCGTTACGACGCGTGTGCTCACCGAGTCGAGCCGCGACCTGGCCTACGGCGCCATTCGCGAGGCGCATGAAAAGGGCCAGCAGGCCTACGTGATCTGCCCGCTTGTGGAGCCGAGCGACTCGGCCGATGAGCTTGAGGATGTCCCCGGTATCGCCCGCGACGATGAGGGCCGCGTGACCGTGCCCGTGCCGTTGCATGACACGGCGACCGAGCTCGATCGCCTTCGTCTGGCATTACCGGGGCTCACCATCGAGCGTCTTCATGGCCGTATGCCGGCGGGGGAGAAGGACCGGGTCATCGACGCCTTTAAGCGTGGCGAGATCGATGTGCTCGTCTCGACCACGGTGGTCGAGGTGGGCGTTGACGTGCCCAACGCCACCGTCATGGTCATCGAGAACGGCGAGCGCTTTGGTTTGGCGGCCTTGCACCAGCTGCGCGGGCGCGTAGGCCGCGGCAGCGTGTCGGGCACGTGCCTGGTCATGACGCACTCCAAGGGCAATGGCGGCGCGTCGGCGGCTCAAGACCGCCTCCAGTCGCTCGAGAAGACCTCGGATGGCTTTACGCTCGCCCAGATGGACCTGCGTCTGCGCCACGAGGGCGAAATCCTGGGTTACCGCCAGCATGGCGGCGTGACCTTGCGCTTTGTTGACCTCGATGCCGACGAGAAATTGATCGAGTGGGCCCATTTGGACGCGGTCGATCTCTTGCGGTATGCTTGCAACCTTGACTCCGTGGCGACGCGCCCCTTGCGCGATGCGGTCGCCATGCGGTATCGACACATCTTTAAGGAGGTCAGCGGAGGATGAGAATCATCGGCGGCGAATGGCGCGGTCGTAAGATCGAAGAGCCGCGCGGGCGCGATGTCACCCGCCCCACGACCGATCGCGTGCGCGAGGCGTGCGCATCTATGGTCATGTCGGCATTCGACTTCGATCTGGACGAGGTCCGCGTGCTGGATGCCTTTGGCGGCTCCGGTGCATTGGGCATTGAGATGCTCTCGCGCGGTGCCCGCTCGCTCACGACGTTTGAGATCGATCGCAACGCTGCTCGTCTGATTACCAAGAATATCGAGTCGCTGTGCCGTGACCGTGCGCGTTGGCGCGTGGTGACGGGTGACGTGCTGGCGAGCGCCTCGCGCGGCCGCGTGCCGGGCGGTCCCTTTGACCTGGTCCTGCTCGATCCGCCCTATGCTTTTGGCGCTGAGCCGGTCGAGGAGCTGCTGCAAAATCTTTCCCAGCAGGAGCTGCTGACGCCCGGGGCCTTTGCCCTGTTTGAGCATGCCGCAACCGATGCGGGCGCTCATCCAGCTGGTTTTGAGACCGTGCGGGAGAAGCGTTACGGCATTACCTCGGTTGACTTGCTGCGCTGGGCGGCCGAGGGCGAGAACGGCCATGCTGACGAGAACGAAAATGACGAGGATGCGCCTTCGGAGGACGCCCATGAATGACACCATCAACCGCGTGATCGTCCCAGGCACCTTCGATCCCATCACCTTTGGCCACATAGATGTGATTCGCCGTGCCCGCCGCATCTTTCCCAGCGTGATTGTCGCCGTGGCCGAATCGCAGGGTAAAAACGGCGTGGGTACCACCTTTATGCTTGACGAGCGCGTGGCGCTGGCCCGTGAAGCGCTCGGTGATATTGACGGCGTCGAGGTGCTGCCCCTCACTGGGCTCTTGGTCGATTTTGCCCGCGAACAGGGAGCAGGAGCCGTGGTCAAGGGCCTGCGTGCCATGACCGACTTTGAGTACGAGCTGCAGCAGGCCGACCTCAACTACCGCCTGGATAACGAGTTGGAGTCCATCTTTGTCATGAGTGCGCCGCAGTACGGTTATATCTCGAGCTCGGTGGTTCGCCAGATTGCCTCGCTTGGTAGCGACGTCTCTAATTTTGTTCCGCCCAATGTGGTCAAGGCGCTTAAACATCGCTTTTCGTGACGTTTTTTAATGCCTGGTGGCATGTGGTAAACTAACACGATGATATGTTACCTATGAAAGGAGACCGGATGCCGGGCGAGAATTTTCCTGGCGACAGGATCGTGAGTCTTGTCGACGAGCTCGAGGGGCTCATCGAAGAGGCTAAGACGCCGTTCGGCAAGAACGCCCAGATGAAGGTTATCGACGCCGACGTCTTCTTTAACATCCTCGATGAGATCCGCATGAGCTATCCCGAGGAGTGGCAGAAGTCCCGCCGTATCCTCAAAGAGCGCGAGGAGCTTATGGCTTCCG
>CAJKZP010000041.1:0-15504 GCA_905204415.1 uncultured Collinsella sp.
CCTGACGCGCTCGAGCGGCGTCAATAACTATAACGGCCGCCGCGAGACTTATTACAGCAGCAACGTGTTGTATCACCACCGCACGGGCGAATGGACGCAGGACGCCGAGGGCTTTTGGCGCGATTCCGATGGCTACTACGTCGTTGCCGCGGGCGATAAGGCCCAGGGCTCCACGTTTACCGGGTCCAAGGGCGAGTGCAAGGTCTATGACTCCGGCTGCGCTGCCGGAACCACCGATTACTACACTGGCTGGTAATTTTTCTGCATCACGGATATTTGACGGACGGGCGTCTTTACCGAGCTTTAGGGCAACGTAAGGACGCCCGTTCTATGTATGCGTTTGAGTTAACAGAGCGCTTACCGTGGCAGTACGCCGCGCATATGGGCGCGGGGCACACTAGTTCATGAGAAATAAGGTCTTTCTCGTGGAGGAAGTGGTCTTGTGAACGCTCGAGATATTGCTATTGCCGCCGTCGCATTGGTGCTTGGCTGCCTTGGTCCTACGGCCGCGCTCGTTGTGGGCATGCGGGGGTTTTGTGGGGCTGCCTCTATCGTGGTCAGTGCGTTGATCGCGGCCGCACTGCTGGGAAGTGCGGGTGTAGTCCTTTGTCGCGACGATGAGGACCAGGCGTCGGAGTCGCAGCTCTAACCGTCGGGACATCGACTACTGGTTATAGATGAAGATGAAAGCCGCCGTAAGGGGAGTGCTCCTTGTGGCGGCTTTGCTGTTGAGCCTGTTGACGTGGTGAGCCGGGCGCTACCAGCTTTTCTCGATATCGCGGATGCGCTGATAGAGCCAATCGTTTTGTGGCACTTGGATATCGTGTTTGACGGCCAGGCGGCAAATGGTGCCCGCGAACTCCTCGACTTCGGTTTTTCGTTGTGCGATGCGGTCCTGCGCCATTGAGGGCATACCGGCGGGGTCGATTCCCTCGATGAGGTGCACCATCTGCGTCAGGTCTGCCTCGGTCAGCTCAATGCCCTCGGCGTTGGCGACCGCAAGCGTTTCGCGCATGGCAGAAACAAAGCAGCGACGCTGCTCGGAGCCCGGCTCCGTGGCGCTTCCGTAGGTCCCGCCGTAGGCCATGCACGTCTGGTTGATGCCGTCGTTGAGCATGAGTTTGGCCCACATGCGGTGCGTAACGTCGCTCTCGACGGTATGGGCGATGCCGCAGCGCGTGTAGAGCTCGTCGATGGCGGTGACGGTTGCGAGCTCAGTGCCGGCCGCCGCGCCAAAGCGGATTTCGCCCGCATTGGTAAAGGTGAGCTCTCCGTTGAGGAACACGGCGTCCATGCCCTGGCAAATACCAAGAACGGTATGCTCCCAGCCAAAGCGCTCGGCAATCTTCTGCTCGCTCGTAATGCCGTTACACAGCGAGGCGATGAGCGTATTGGGTCCCACGACGCGCTCCATAGTCTTGAGTGCTTGGTTGAGTCCAGTCGTCTTGACCGTGAGAATGACCAGATCGGCGGGCGTTGCCTCGCTGGCGCGGACGGACTTGAGCGCACAGGGCTTGCCATTGACGGTGAGCGCATCGCCCGCGTGACGCTCAAAACGGGCGTCATCCATAACGTATTCGACGGCGTCGTTACCGAGTGCCTGGGCGATCATACTGCCGTAGAGTAGCCCGACGCCGCCCTTGCCGATAAAGGTGACCTTGTTGATCTGCATGTGAATTATCTCCCCATATAAAAGGTGCCCGCGTAAGGGGCGCCTGATGGATTGTATGCCGCCAGCGCACCTTGTGCATGCAGGGTGGCGATTTTTAAATGAATGGACGCGTGGAGCTTACGCTGCGGGGCAGACCGCGAAAACGCGTGCGGGATATCCAACGCCATCGCGCACCTTGGGGAAGGTGCAGAAGATGACGGCGCCTGTGGCGGGAAGCTCGTCCAGATGGTCCATGACCTCGATCTGATAGCGGTCGACCGAGAGGATGTACTGCTCGCCGGGGTAGGGGTAGGCGTCCTCACGTGTGGTCACGGTCGCTTCCTTTCATCGGGCTTTTTGCTGATGTTAAAGCGGTGTCGTGACGGCTCGATTTCTGCTACGTTACGATACATTCTCGATTGCGATTCCACGATGTTTCGGCTGCGTGACCATTGTGTTTCGCCTTGCCGGGGCGCTGATGGCGAAGGGAGGGGCCGTGCAATACCGTGTTGACCCCAAAAGTGGTAACCGAATATCCGCTCTGGGTCTGGGCTGCATGAGGTTTCCCGGTGCGCCGGGACATCCCGATGCGAAGACGGCCGATGCCATCATTTCCCGTGCGGTGGAGCAAGGGATAACCTATCTGGACACGGCCTATCTCTACCCCGGTAACGAAGCTTGTGTGGGAGCTTCGCTTGAGCGCCTGGGTCTGCGCGACCAGATTTTGCTTGCGACCAAGTTGCCGCACGCTTCGTGCAAATGTGCGGAGGATTTCGACCGCTTTTTTGACGAGCAGCTGCGCCGTTTGCGGACTGACCATATCGACTACTACCTCATGCACAACATCACCTCGCCCGCGCAGTGGGAGCGCGTGGCAGCTTTGGGTATCGAGGACTGGATTGCGCACCAAAAGGCTGCGGGGCGTATTCGCCAGATAGGTTTTTCGTACCACGGCGGTGCGGCGGATTTCCTCATGATGCTTGACGCGTATGACTGGGATTTTTGCCAGATCCAGTACAACTATGCCGGAGAGCGCTACCAAGCGGGAACGGCGGGACTCATGGCAGCCGCCGAGCGCGGGCTCGCGGTGTTTGTGATGGAACCGCTTTTGGGTGGACGCCTGGCGGGCAAGCTGCCTCCGCGGGCCCGCGCCGTGCTCGATGACGTACGCGATCCGCACCTGAAGACGCCGGCTGCTTGGGGCCTTTCGTGGGTGTGGAACCATCCTCAAGTCACGATGCTGCTTTCGGGCATGACCGATACCGCGCAGGTGGACGAGAACGCGGCATTGGCGGATCGCGCACTGCCGGATTCGATGACGACAGAGCAGCTCGATACCATCGCACGCGTGCTGGGAGAGTTTGAGAAATCGAATCGCGTGCCCTGTACGGGGTGCGGCTACTGCATGCCGTGCCCCAAGGGTATCAATATTCCCGGCTGCTTTGGCGCCTACAACGCGAGCTATGCGCATAGTTGGTTTACGGGGCTGTCTCAATACTTTACGGCGAGCGCGGTGCGGACGAACGAGCCCAAGCTGGTGAGCAATTGCGTCAAGTGCGGCAAATGCGCACGTCACTGCCCGCAGCACATTGATATTCCCGAGCGTCTCGACGATGTGCGCCGACGTTTCCAGCCTGGTCCCGTAACGGCCGCGCTTAAAGCCTTTTGCAAAACGCGCTCCTGATGCCCCTTTTATAACTTGCGGTGGAATAGTTCCTGTTTGCGGCAGAATAGGGGCCAAGCAGGAACTATTCCACCGCAGCTGAAGGGGGCTGTCGTGGGCTATCGGGATTCATGTGATGGTTTGCGTGATGTTCGCTGGGGCGTTTTGGGCGCTGGACACATTTCGCATCGATTCGCATCGTCGCTCAAGGAGGTGGACGGGGCACGGCTTGTGGCTGCCGCCGGTCGCACTCCTTCGCATGTTGAGGAGTTTTGCAGGGCGTTTTCGATTGACGCCGCGCGCAGTTATGCCACGGCTGACGATAGCGGCGATGCGGCTTATGATGCGCTGATTGCCGACCCCGATGTCGACGCAATCTACTTGGCTCTTCCGCATGGCATGCATACGCGTTGGGCCTGTCGCGCGCTGCGCGCTGGAAAGGCCGTGCTGTGCGAAAAGCCGGCCGTTTTGAGCGAGGAAGAGGCTTTCTCGATTGCCTCCACCTCTCGCGAGCGCGGCGTGCTGTTTATGGAGGCGATGAAGAATCGGTTTTGCCCGATGCGCACTCGCGTGAAGGACTTGCTTGCGTCGGGTGAGCTTGGCCGTATTGTCTCGATTGAAAGCGTGCAAAAGCTCGATTACGACGAGTCTCCTTCGGGCTATCTGCTCGATCCGTTGCAGGGCGGCTGTCTATATGACATGGGCTGCTATGCAGTCGGGTGGTTTGAGGATCTGCTTACGGGCGCGTGCGATGTTTCGTCTCGTGAAGTTCGCTGGCGTGACGTATCGGGCGGCCGCGTGGATTGGGCCGATGAGATCCATATGAGTGTCGGCGGCATACCCATTCATATGGTGTGCGACGGCAAAGCAGCATATGAAAGCCGCTTAACGATTGCCTGCGAGCGGGGTTCGTTGGAAATCGAGCGCCTCCATCGCCCCGAGCTCGCCCATGTGAAGTACTCCGACGGACGAATGCTCGAAATAAATGCCCCGTTTGAGGTCGATGATTTCTACGGCGAAATCCGGCATGCGACCCAGCTCATCCGGGCGGGGAAACTCAAGAGTCCCGTCATGCCCCTAGCCGCCACACAGCGCTGTGCGCGCATCATCGATGCAATCCGTCTAGCCCTCTAGGACCTGGCGCTGACGCGTGAGGGATCATGACGCCCGCGCCCGTAGCCGTAGTGCTTGGTGGCCCGCATCTCTGATGCCCCTTTTATAACTTGTGGTGGAATAGTTCCTGTTTGCGGCAGAATAGGGCATCGACAGGAACTATTTCACCGCAACTGATGAGGGGGAGCTGGAGATGCTGACGATCGGGTGTCATCTTTCGACGACGAAGGGCTATCGGGCAATGGGGGAGACGGCGCTGTCCATTGGCGCCAATACCTTTGCATTCTTTACGCGCAACCCGCGCGGCGGCAAGGCGAAAGACCTTGACATGGATGACGTGGCGGCCCTGCGCGAGCTTATGGAGCAAAACGACTTTGGCCCGCTCGTGGCTCATGCCCCGTATACCTATAACCCCTGCTCGGCCAAAGAGCGGGCGCGCGAGTTTGCCCTGGAGGCCATGGCAGAGGACCTGCGTCGCATGGAAGCGCTGCCCGGCAACTGCTACAACTTCCATCCCGGTGCGCATGTGGGGCAGGGCTCCGACGCCGGCATTCAGATGATCGTCGACACCCTGTGTCAGGTGATGTTTGAGGGTCAGCAGACGACGGTGCTGCTCGAGACTATGGCCGGCAAGGGCACCGAGGTGGGCCGCAGCTTCGAGGAGCTGGCGCTCATCATCGAGGGCGTTGCCGACAAACGCCCCGAGCTGTCGGTCAAGTTGGGCGTTTGCCTGGACACCTGCCATGTGAATGATGCCGGCTATGACATCGTCCACGATCTTGACGGTGTGCTTGACGAGTTCAATCGTGTGGTGGGTATCGAGCGCCTGCGCGCCGTGCATATCAATGACTCCAAGAACCCCTGCGGCGCCCATAAGGATCGCCACGAGTGCATCGGCAAGGGCTACCTGGGTAGTGAAGAGTTTGGCGGCGGTATGCAGGTTATGCAGAATATTGTATCGAATGGCCGTATGCGCGCATTGCCATTCATTTTGGAGACACCGAACGAACTTGCAGGTTATGCGGCTGAAATCAAACTGCTAAGGTCGTTGCAGCAGTAATGACTGTCATAAAGTGGAGTGCTCCATTCACGTCATGGGTTTGTTTCAATCAGTTTTCTAATTGCGGATTCTTCCAAGTGGGTGCATAATAACCCTCAGTTTTTGCAGGCCCCTGAATCACGTGGGGTCATTGGAAGGAGACTGATTATGAAGCTCAAGAAGCTTGGCGCATTTGCCGTCACGGGCGCTATGGCGCTCGCCCTCGCACTGACGGGCTGCGGCTCGTCCAACGCCACCTCTGGTTCTGATGCCGGTTCCAACAGCTCTGACGACGCTA
Organism: uncultured Collinsella sp.; assembly: GCA_905204415.1. GTDB lineage: Bacteria > Actinomycetota > Coriobacteriia > Coriobacteriales > Coriobacteriaceae > Collinsella. Next base: position 5,765 of record CAJKZP010000041.1, read on the forward strand.
AGGTCGAGAAGGTCGACGGCTCCAAGGAGTACGCGCTCGTCAAGGACGGTACACTCACCGTCGGCACCTCTGCCGAGTACGCTCCGTTTGAGTACAAGGATGACAACGGCGATTATCAGGGCTTTGACCTTGAGCTCATCAAGGCTATCGGCGACAAGCTGGGCCTGGATGTCGAGTACGTCAACAATGACTTTGACACGCTGGTTCCGGGCGTTGCTTCGGGCGCCAAGTATGACGTTTCCATCGCGGCTATCACCGACACGCCCGAGCGTGAGAAGGAAGTCACTTTCTCCGATTCCTACTACATGGACGATCAGGCCATCGTGACCAAGGTCGATAACACCGACATCACGGCCGATAACTACAGCGAGAAGCTCAACAATGCTGACGCCACGATCATCGTCCAGTCCGGTTCGACCGCCGAGGCCTTTGCCCAGGAGAACTTCCCCAAGGCCAAGATCGTCCCCTACAAGGACGCTACCGAGTGCTTCAGCGCCCTGCAGTCCGATAAGGGCGACGCCGTGGTGACCAACCGCTCCGTCGCCAGCCAGCTGACCGCCGAGCAGTTCAACACCTGCCAGACCATCAAGCAGATCAGCACCGGCGAGGAGTACGCCATCGCCATCAACCAGGGCAACACCAAGCTCAAGGACGACATCAACCAGGCCATCAAGGACCTGACCGACGACGGTACCGTCGACGCCCTCATGGCTAAGTACAATATCAAGTAAAATAGCTACTTGATTGTACGCGGGCCCTTTCCGTTTTGGCGGAGAGGGCCTTTGCGCTTCTCTTGACGGAGAGCATTTCCGTCTCGTTTTGCCGGCAACTTCTACGATAGGAGCCACCTTGTCTCGACTGAACAAAGGGGCCGCGGAGCAGCGTTTTCCACTGCCCGCCTTGCTCCAAAAGCTAGCCTGCGTCATGGCCGTGGCGCTCGCGCTGGTGTGCGCGGGGACATATGCGCCTACGACCGCCCAGGCGCTTGAGACCGCAAAGATTACCGCCCGACCCAACACCGGTTCGGGCAGCGATGTGGTCGGCGGTACCGAGACGCGCATTACCTGGGAAGTTCAGGCCGATGCCGACGAGGAGCTGAGCGGTCTTTCGCTGACGTTTGTCGACGGCACGACGTTTGACACCGATGACACGCGATTGACGATGCTCTCGGGCGAGGACCTCATGGATCGTACGCCCATGAAGCCCACGTGCAAGGCTGACGGCCAGACGCTCAAGATCGACTTTGGCGAGACGGCGCCTACCGGTGGCTTTTTCCGTGTCGAGGTTTACGGCGTGACGTTTCCCGTCGAGGGCGGCGATGAGGCCTTTAGCGGCACCTATACGCTCGCCGACGGTTCGACCAAGAAGATTTCCAAGATTCCTTCCGTCGAGATTAAGGGCGTGACGGCCTTCGATAACTTCCTGGCCGATCTTAAGGGGCAGCCGTGGGTCGAGGCCTGGAACTCCAATATGTTCCTGCGCCTGTTCTTGAACCCGGTCATTTTGGTTCAGAGCCTGCCGATCGTCTTCAAGGGCTTCCTTATGTCGCTCTCGATCGTGCTCGTGGCATTTCCGTTGGCCATTCCCTTTGGCTTTGCGCTGTCGCTCATGCGCATTTCCAAGTCGCGCATCCTTCGTTGTCTTGCCGGCATCTATGTGAATATCATCCGCGGTACGCCGGCGTTCCTGCAGATTTACATTGCATTCTTTGGCCTGCCGCTCGCCGGCGTCAAGGTGGACGACTATGTCTTGGGCGTTATCGTCATGGCCATGAACTCGTCTGCGTACCTGTGCGAGATCTTCCGCGCCGGTATTCAATCGATCCCCAAAGGCCAAAACGAGGCCGCGCGCTCGCTGGGCATGAATGCCTTCCAGACGCTGCTCTACGTTATGATTCCGCAGACGTTCCGCAATGTCCTGCCTACGCTGACCAGCGAGTTTATCCTGCTCTACAAGGATACGTCGCTGCTCGCTGCCGTGGGCGTGGTCGAGATCGTCATGAACGCCCGCACCATCGTGGCCACGACGGGTTCCATTACGCCGTATGTGGTTGCCGCCCTGTTCTATCTGGTCATTACCCTACCGCTTGCGCGCTTGGTGAGCGGTCTTGAGGCGAGGCTGCTGGGTACGGCCGAAACCAAAAAGAAGCGTCCCACCAAGAGCGCCGGACAGGTTGTCGCGACGCCCGCCGACCATATCGCTGGTCTGTAAGGAGGTTCTATTATGAGCGAAACCAACAACTCGAACGAGGTCGTCGTCAGCATCAAGAATCTCCAGAAGGCCTTTGGCGATAACGTGGTCCTGCGCGATATCGATCTGGATGTGCACAAGGGCGAGGTAGTCGTAGTCCTGGGTCCTTCGGGCTCGGGCAAGTCGACGATGCTTCGTTGCATCAATCGTCTGGAGCATCCCACGAGCGGCTCGATTGTCGTTGAGGGCGTGGATGTGTGTGCTAAGGGCGTTGACCTCAATAAGGTGCGTACACACTTGGGCATGGTGTTTCAGCAGTTCAATCTGTTTCCGCACCTGTCGGTCAAAAAGAACGTCATGCTTGCGCAGCAAAAGGTGCTCAAGCGCAGCAAGGAAGAGGCCGAGAAGATTGCCATTGAGGAGCTGACGAAGGTCGGTCTGGCCGAGCGCATCGATTTTATGCCGAGTCAGCTCTCGGGCGGCCAGCAGCAGCGCGTGGCCATCGCCCGCGCCCTGTCGATGAATCCGCACGTGATGCTCTTTGATGAGGCCACGTCGGCGCTCGATCCCGAGCTTGTCCGCGACGTGTTGGGGGTCATGCGCGACCTGGCACGTGACGGCATGACCATGATCGTGGTGACGCACGAGATGGGCTTCGCTCGCGACGTTGCCGACCGCGTCGTCTTTATGGACGGCGGCGTTATCGTGGAAGAGGGTACGCCGAGCGAGGTCTTCGATCATCCAAAGAGCGAGCGCACCAAGGCGTTCTTGGGCAATATCTCGTAGCGGCGCGTCGAAGTTGTCGATATGACAAACGGGGACCGGATAGTATCCGGCCCCCGTTTTTGTTTGGGCGTGAACGACTGTTGTTGTGCGGCGCTCGGCTGTCAGTTGCTTTGCGACTTTCTGACGGCTTCGTTAGGCCAGCTCCGCTCCCAGGGCTTTGCAGGCCGCCTCGCCCTCATCGTCGGGCGCATCGTAGCAGATGACGGAATCGACGACGTTGACGCCCGCCTCGTCGGCGTCCGCCTTCCAGTTGTCCATCCACTCGCCCTCGGCCCACGAATAGGAACCAAAGAGGATGACCTTCTTGTCGCCGAGGGCTTCCTTGACCTCATCCCACATGGGCTGGAACTCATCGTATTCAAGCTCCTCGGAGCCCATGGCGGGGCAGCCGAAGGCGATGGCATCATAGTTGGTGGCCTTGTCGGCAGAGAAGTCGGCGCAGGGGATGACTGCGGCCTCGGCTCCGGCTGACGTCGCGCCCTCGGCGACGAGGTTTGCCATGGCCTCGGTGTTGCCTGTGCCGCTCCAGTAGACGACTGCGATCTTGCTCATATTGAGTCCTTTCGGTTGTGCGGCGTGCGGCCGCGGTTTGTACGTTCTATCGGGTCGCCTGGGCAAGTTGCGCCAAGCTGCAGCCCTGCTGATAGATAAAGGTGAGGTGTTGGGTGCAGGCACGGTACGCATCAAACGTCGCAAGCGCCTGCTCGGCATTCGTATAGACCTTCCAGGCTCCAAAGATCTTGTAGTTCTCGCCACGTTGGGCGATGAACTCGTGCACGTCGTCGTAGGGATATCCCAGGAAGTAGCCAATTTCGTGTGGAAACTCGCAGGTGCAGCCGTTGTCGTAGCGTGCTTGATGGTCCAATGCGCATCGGGTTTGGCCGCATGCGCATTCCGCGGCGTTATTGCTTGCGAGCGTGATGCGCGATGCCAGGTGGACAAGACATGCCGAGAGGTTGCCGGTGTCGTAGCCCTCCTTGGCGAGTGCCGTTTTGGCGCGCGGGTCAGCAAGGTAAGTGGCGAGGCTATTGGGCCGATATGCGTATACGAGCGCCCCGCAGGGGCGCCAGACCAAAACGCTCAGATGGATGCCGAGCGAGTTAAGCTCGCGGTTGCACTGGGCGATAACGTTGAGCAGGCGTGCTCGGCGTTCTGCGATTGACGCGGTCGCGTCCGAACCATCCTGATGGGCGTAGACGCCGGGATAGGTAAAGAGCGATGCCGGCTTGATGCCCGCAAGCGTGGGAGAGCAGTTGCGAACGACCGCCGCCTGAAACGTTGGAATGTCTATAGTTCGAGTCATGACGCCATTGCCGTCCTTTCCTGTTAGCCTAGGAAAACTTATACACGAAAGTAAGCCTAGGTCAACTAAAAAGTTTGAAGAGGGAAACTAATTGACTGAACTGACATGAGTTTGGAGTAAGATGGGACACCCTACGGGGGTATCTCTGAAATGGACCGTAAGGAAGGGGAGCGTATGAGCGACTTGCTCAACCCAGCAAATATCATCGTGCTGGGCGTGATTGCTATTGGTATGTTCTTTGGGCTGCGCCGTATTGCGGCGTCGACGCATGGGAAGAGTTGCTGCAGTGATGGCGCAAGCGGAAAGAAAGCCAAGAGGGTTGTGGTGGCAGACACCGACGAGTCCCACTACCCCTATCGTGAGGAGTTGCTTATCGGCGGCATGAGCTGCGACGGGTGCGCTCAGAACGTAGTCAATGCTCTCAATGCGCTGGATGGCGTGTGGGCAACGGTGACGTATGCGGACCACACGGCACGCGTGCGTTCGAAGCGCCCGATTGACCGCGAGGCACTCGAGACGGCGGTGAGAGACGCGGGCTATTTCGTTATGAAAATGTAGATGCTGCCCTCTCCAATGAGTACCGGCCTCCTCCCCATTGGGGCTATCGATGTCCTAAAATTTGCGCAAAAAACAACTCGCGGATGCGGCGAAAGTGGAGTTTGGTGACGGTTCGCGCGGAATTCGTGACCAATCGAGCATCCACTATCCCGTAAGAAAAAATACAGGTGTATATTTATATGCTGATTATTGCTGTGCCCAGATTGCAATTAAACGTGGACAGAGATGATGAATGCTAAAACTGGGCTTAAGGACAGGGGAGGCTATAGCCTTATGAGACGAGTGGGAACACTTGGCTTGGTGGCAGCGCTTGCCGCTATCTTGGCATCACCGTTGCCGGCGAATGCCGAAGACACTTCGGGTGCCGTTACCTACAATGCGGGAAATGGGTATTCCTTTGAGAAACTCTCGCATCCTTCGGTAGGAACGTCGCAGCCTGATGGCATCGTCGACTACCAGGGTGACGGTGTCGTTGCCGTCCCGGGCACCGACGGTAACACGGCCAATAACGAAGGCGATCGCGGCCAGAGCTACACTTGGGCGGCTGCGAGCTATGGTGACTGGCTTTATGTGGGCACCTGCTATGCGGCGATGGGCAACACGCTTACGCTCATGAACAGTACGCTGGGCGATTCCTTTGATGTCGAGACCATGCGCCTGACGCTGGAGGCCATGTTTAACGGCACGTTCTTCTATGGACAGCAGAAGGAGGACGGCACGGCCGACAAGGACAGCGGCGGCATCTTGGTCAAGATCAATACCAAGACCGGTGAGACCAAGCTGCTACTCTCTGAATCGCTCAACGGCGTCGCCCCTTTGTTCCGCAATGCCGTGAGCTATAAGGGCAAGCTCTATTTCTGCGGCAGCGTCAGGGCCAATGGCGGCAAAAGTGGCCTGCCTGCTGTATATGAGATTGATCCTAAGACGGATGAGTACAAAGTTGTCTATCAGGGCCTTTCGAGCATGCAGGATTACGGTGCCGCCTACAAGCAGGGCATTTCTACCGGTATCCGCGGCATGTGTGTTCATGATGGCCAGCTCGTCATCAGTAATGTGGGCAAAGACGCGGCCGGTAAGTTTGTGTCGACAATCCTGACGTCGCCTGACCCGTCAAAGGGCCAGGACAGCTTCACCGAGATTGCCAACTCGGACACGTTGTTTAACTATCCGGCGATTCGCTATCAGGACAGCATCTACGGCGGTGCCATTTGGGATATGGTCTCGTACAATGGCCATCTCTATGCGACCATCTGCACCGGTACGCCCGAGAATGCTCCCGATGATAATTCCATGCAGTCGTTTGCCATGGTTCGTGGCGACAAGAACGCCGACGGCAGCTATTCGTGGACTCCCATTGTTGGCGATCAGGAGACGGACTGTGCAAAGTACTGCTTTGGCATCGATCCTGCCCGTACCCGTTCTGGCGCTGCCAACCTCGTCGTCTACAACGACTACCTCTATATCGGTGAATACAACGACGAGGAGATTGCTCTCGAGCGCATCCTGTTCAACAAGTCCAGCACCGAAGAGGGCGGCAAGAGCAGCATGGGCGGCGTTGACTGCTCGTTTGTGAATGCCAATCTTGAGCAGTCGGTCAACATCTATCGCATGGACAAGGACGAGAACATGGAGCTCGTCGTTGGCGATCGCACCGACATGTTCCCCGAGGGCGGTATTTCCGGCCTGACTTCGGGCTTTGGCCGAAACGAGAACCAGTACATTTGGCGCATGCAGAAGTTCGACGGCAAGCTGTATATCGGTACCTTTGATACTGCGAGCCTGCTTGAGCCGATCGGCCAGTTCTCCAATGGCGACATTATCGATATGACGCCCGAGGAGTGGGAATCTCAGGTTCAGCGCCTTAAGGACCTGCTTGATCACCTGCTTGACAAGAAATCGCCTGACGACCCCATCGTTCCTGTGGACACGCTTACGGACGATGATTCGAACGAGGCCGTCGAGGTCGATGACGAGAAGACCGAGGTTGCTAAGGGCTTTGGCGATCTAAGCGATGCGCTGGAGGATGCCACGGGCGATCTTTGCGATCAGGCCGCGACGATGTCCCGGGACTTTGAGGACGACGCAGCTTATGTCCAGAAGATCGATGGCGAGATCGCGTACTTCAAGTCCTTTGCCGACCAGTATCAGGACATGCTCGATAGCTATGAGAGCCTGAAGCAGCAGTACGAGGATGCCTATGGCACCGAGCTGCCGGGTGATATTCAGGATGCGCTCGATAAGCTGCTGAGTGCGGAGAACCTCAAGAAGTTGCAGAGTGTCCTTACGTGCATGTGCTACCTGCGCGATGCCGAGCGCGGCTTTGATATGTATGTGACCGAGGACGGCGTGAACTTTACGACGCTGACGACCAATGGCTTTAACGATCCGTATAACCATGGTCTGCGCACCTTTGCGGTGACCAACCAGGGTCTGTGCCTTGGTACCGCCAACCCGTTCTATGGTTGCCAGGTCTGGATCCAGCGCAAGGAGAATTCGGAGAATCCGGTTGATCCCGGTACTCCGGATCCGACGGAACCCACCGATCCTTCGCAGCCGGGTGGCGGCGATCAGCCTGGTGGCAGCCAGACGGGCGGCAACGACCAGTCGAGCAGCACCACGACCACCGTCACGACGACCGCTAAGAAGACTCCGAAGGACGGCTCGCTGCCTCGCGCTGGCGACTCGACCCTCACGCTGGTCTTGTGATTGCTGGTTGCAGCTGCCGCAGTGCTTGGCATTGCTCTCGTCTTGCGCAAGCGTTCTCGTCGCTAGGCTCGACCACGCAGCTCGATGCCTTGGATATCGTCGAAGTCGATGGCGATATCCCTGAGTTTGAGCAGCTTGAACGCGGGTAGCACTTCGTCGAGAATGCCCGTGCGGCTACGATAGCCGTACATATCGTAATAGGTGACACGCACCAAGTCGCCACGTTTGAGGCCCTCGAGCTTTTTCGAAAGCTCGAGGGCTTTTTCTTCCGTGAGTTCGCATTTGGGTTCGACGGTGATTTCCTGCTTGCGTACGAGCTCGTAGTATCCCGTGAGGGCGGCAAAGGGCATAAACTGCGCGGCACGGCCGGCACGGACGGCGCCGTTGGCGGTGAGCTTGGGGTCGGCGGATCGACGTCTTCCCTCGGGGTCCGCTAGACGTTCAAAAGGCGTCGGTGGCCGCATCGGCTGTTGTTGGGACTTAGGCACGATGTCCTCCTACCTGATCGTTGCGTTCGCGTGCGGTGGCGCCGGTGGTGAAGCTTAATCCCTTGACGAGCGCGTTCTTGCCGTACTTGCCCTTCACGGCCAGGACGGCGCGCGCCAGGTCGCGCTCGCGCTCATCGGCCTTAATATCGCTAAACAGATCGATGGTGGCAAATTCCTCGGGCATGAGGTTGCCAAATCCCAGGTTGATGCGCTTGACCGGTCGTTTGGGATCGACAGTCTGCGCCCAGAGCTCATCGAAATAGCCCATGATCTTCTTAAACGAATTGGTGCGCTCGGGCAGCTTGCGGGATGCATTGGAATGTGCGAACAGCGCAGCATAGCCACCACGCGGTTTGCCGCCGTGCTCTCCCACAAAGATGCCGTCGATTGCCTGTGCTTCGCGCACCAGGCGGTGCCGTTCGTCATCGCGTTGGACGGGCCTGGGCGCACGGGGTGCGAGCTCGGGGCCGGCGGTTGCGGCGGGTTCGATGCTCGACGTGCTTGAACGCAAATGCCCGCATCCGTCTACATATTGCGCTGTGCCGCTGGCGTCGAGGCGGCGTATGCCGGCGCGCTCGCTCGCGTAGCCTACAAAGAGCGAGATGCTGTCGCACACCACGTGCTTATCGACTAAGTCCAACACGGCGTTGTCGACCATCTCGCGCAAGACGGTGTAGGCCTGCTCGTAGGCATAGCCTTTCGATAGCACTTGCCCCGTGGTTGTTGAGGTTACCTGCGGGCGATAGGCCTGAATATCGGCGATAGTTGTCGGCTCGCGCCCAAAGGCGTGGTCGATAAGATACTCGGCATTGACGCCGAGCTCGTCGTAGAGCAGGTTTTCGTCGAGCGCCGCGACGCCCATCAAATCGTAGACGCCGTATTTTTCGAGTCGCGCTGCCACGCCGGGCCCGATGCCCCAGATGTCGGTGATGGGGCGGTGAGGCCAGATTTCCTTGCGGAACGTCTCGTCGTCGAGTATGCCGATGCGGCTGGGTACGTGCTTGGCGGTAATGTCGAGTGCCACCTTGGCCTGGAATAGATTGGGGCCGATGCCAACCGTTGCCGTGATGCCGGTGCGCGCGAGGACCTCATCGCGCAACATGCAGGCAAAGTCTTTGGCATTAGTGTGGTAGAGGTCCAGATAGGGTGTCACGTCGATAAAGCACTCATCAATTGAGTAGACGTGAATGTCTTGCGGGCTCACGTATTCCAGATAGATGCCGTAGATTTTCGCCGACACTTCCATGTAGTGCTGCATGCGCGGTACGGCCTTGATGTAGTCGATGCCGTCGGGAATCTCGAACAGACGGCATCGGTTGTGTATCCCGAGGTCCTTCATGGCCTGTGTGATGGCGAGGCAGATGGTCGTGCGCCCGCGCGATTCGTCGGCAACGACCAGGCACGTAGTGAGGGGGTCGAGTCCGCGGTCGACGCACTCGACGCTGGCATAGAACGTCTTAAGGTCGATGCAGATATAGGTGTGACGCTCGTGCCCCACGCGTCCTCCCATCAAACACATGTTCTTATCGAATACATGTTCGATAATACCCGCTCATCCGGACATCGTCAAAACCTGCCAAAAAGGGACTGGTTTGTTTTGGTGGGTATGGTCGTGCGGCTGCATCGGGTTTTTAACGCAGCTCTAAAGAGTGCGAAAGGGGGTGCGGACGATTTCTTGGACCGCGCCTAGGCGTATCCAAGCTTCCTGC
>CAJKZP010000042.1:0-15408 GCA_905204415.1 uncultured Collinsella sp.
GGTTATTTTGGCAGGTTTTACCTGGGCAAACGTCACTTCCACCACAAAGGGGCCAGGCACCTTTGTGGTGGTTTTTGCTTTGGTAGATGTGTAGGGCATGCCTTACAATCTACCAAGTAGTTCATGACGGGCGAAAAACGGAGAGAAGGGGCTCGATGCGTCCTTAATGTTTCGTGCGAATAGATTGATTTGACAGACGGTGGCGAATGCCCGCCGTCCGCATTCGTATGAAACAAGGAGTCTCCATGCTCGCCTCTCTTTTCTCAAAGCCTCAATCATCGCTGTCCGTGCAGGCCAAGCGCCTGGTGGCGATGCGCTTTCTCATCTACACCGGTTTTCAGACCAGCTACTTTATCGGCGTCATCGGAACGCTCACCTATGCAGACGATGCCTCGGTCGTGGCGACATCACTAGCTGTCCTCTTTATGAACGTATTCGTGATCTTGGGATCCCTTGCGGGCGGTGCGGCGCTCGATGCCTGGGGCCCACGTCGCCATTTCTTGTTGAGCATCGTCGGCACGCTGGCGACGGGTGCGGCAATCATCGCCTTTGGCAGAGCGACCGGAACAGTCCTTGCCGGCGCGGTGCTCCTGGGCTTTGTGATGGGGTTCGCCCAGCCCATCGCCACATCCTATCCGGCTTACCTCACCGACGATCCTGTCGAGCTCAAAGACATCAACTCCGCCATAACCATGTTCTCCAACGTGAGCATTATCGTCGGCCCCACGCTGGGCGGCTTTGTTGCGGCGGCTGCATCGTCACGCGCGGTGTTCGTGCTCATGATGATCTTTACCGTACTGGCGCTCGTCGCCGGTTGGGGCTTTAGGCCGCAAGGAGGTCGCGTCGCCGCGCGCGAAAGTACTCCTGCGGACAGCAGCACAACGGCAGGTACTGCCAGCCAAAGCTCCAACCCCAGCACGTTCGCCCGCGTCACCTTTGCGACCAGCATCAAGACAGTCTTCACCAACAGTATCCTCGCCTTGCTGTTCTGCATCATCTTCCTCTCGAACTTTGGCTACGGTGCCTTCGATCCGCTGGAGTCGTTCTTCTACCGCGATGTCCTGCACGTCGGTGTCGAATGGATGGGCTGGCTCTCGTCGGCCAGCGGTGTGGGCGCGGTGCTGGGCGCCGTGGTCGCGCTCCGCTTGCCGCCGCGCTTGGTCAGCCTCAAAACGCTGCTCGTGGCACTCATGTCCGTGGGTGTGGGAAGTCTGATTTATGTGGGGACACCGTACGTGGGCGTGGCCCTTATCGGCCAGATTGTCCTGGGCGTGGCCTGGGGCGTCGTCAACCCGCTCCACAACACTATCGTGCAAACGACGGCTCCGCTCGAGCAGCTCGGTCGCGTCAACTCGGTCATGGGCTTTGGCAACATGTTCGCCGGCGTGGCCCCGCTGGCGATTGCCCCTTGGCTGGCGGCGACGTTTGGTGTGCAGCAGACGCTCGTTGGTGCGGGCATGGTCGTGACGGCGGTTCCCGCGGTGCTGCTGCTGTTTGGCCACTGGCATTTTGATCGTGCCGCAAGGCAGTAAAACCATCACAACATTCGATGAAAATCGCGATTTTGCCGAATAGCGTCGAATGTTGTGATGATTTGCGTCCCGAGCCAGGCCATCCTGCGGGTCCGGCCACCACAAAGGGGCACCTTTGTGGTGGTTTTTGCTTTGAGGGGCCGCGCCTGTGCCTTGGTATACCATGGACACCATTTCCGACCACATTCAGCACCGCCGCACAACCCAGAAAGGCCTCCCATGGACACCACCTTCAGCCACATCAAAGCCGTGTTCTGCGATATCGACGGCACGCTGCTCACGAGCCAGCACACGGTGTCCCCGCGCACCGTGGCGGCGATCCACGCCCTGCGCGAGCGCGGCGTGCTCTTTGGCCTGTGCACCGGGCGCGACGCCCAAGCGACCGAGGCCATGTACGAGCTCTGGGGCATCGAAGGCCTGGTGGACGTGCTCGTGGGCTGCGGCGGCGCCGAAGTCATCGACCGTGCGCACGGCATCAACGAGCTGAGCTACCCGCTACCGGGCGAGACCATCGCGCACATCTGCGAGCACATGGCAGGCCTGCCGGCAACGCCCGTTTGCCCTCGGGACGGCGTGCTCTATGTGCCCGAGAGCAATGAGTGCGTCGAGCACCTGTCGCGCGTCGACGGCGTGCCCTACCAGGTGGTCGATTTTGCCGAGTTCTTGCGCGAGCCGCAGCCCAAGGTGATGTTTACCATGGCGCCCGAGGTGATGCCGCAGGTCATCGAGCGAGCATCGACGTTTGCCGATAACACTGTTAAGGCGGCGGCTCTGCAAACCACGCAGCGGCTCTACGAGTTCATGGATCCGCGCGTGTCCAAGACGCGCGGCCTTGTGCGCGTGGCGGAGCTCAACGACATGGAGCTCCAGGACATCTGCGTATTTGGCGATGCCGACAACGACACCAGCATGGTGGCTGACGCCGGCGTGGGCGTGGCCATGGCAAACGGCAGCGACGCCACTCGCTCCGCCGCCGATTATGTAACCGCGAGCAACGACGAAGACGGCATCGCGATCTTTATCGAGGAGCATCTGCTGTAGCGCCGGGGGAGAGCCACCACAAAGGGGGCAGGTACCTTTGTGGTGACCGCTTGATTGCAATTAGACGCTCAGGCGATTTAGGTGAATTGATACCGAAAATCTGCGCGAAAATACAAATAACTTTGTCCGAACATCGCGCTCTAACCACCGATGGGTTAAAGATATTCTCATCAGTTTGGAAGGATATTCCTTCCGGTTAATGACCTACTGCTCACGGTCGATTTTCGACCGTGAGCGGGATGTCTGCTCTTGAGCAAAAATTTGTGCAAATAAATCTAATGCCATTAAAAAATGATGTGCAGCTAAATTACCAGTAGAAACAAATAATAGATAGCGAATAAACGAAGGTAAATCTGAGCAAATGTCAAGAGAATTGAGAATCCGCTACAAAAATGTCGGTTTTGTTGCTCAGATGTCTAAACAATCGTTACAATATGTACACTAAACGTGCGCAATTACAGATTGCGCAGATACGTTTGATAGTGAAAGAGCAAGATCGCGGTCTCTTGGGGAGGAGACATCGATGAAAGCAAATTCAGACAAATCTAAGCAGAGTAATAAAGCGACGCGCCGTGTACTGGCAGGCGCTTTGTGCGGAGCTTCCGTGTTGAGCCTGGTGCTGTCGCTCGTCATGCCTCCGATCTCGCAGGCCATTGCCAACGATGGTCAGGCGGTTTCTACCGAGGAAACTGTGATGGGGGGGGGTTCCTCAAGTGAGTCTACTGTTGTAGGCAACACCAACAACGGGGATACCGAAAACCAGAATAGTGACGAGACCGAGAACGGCGAAACCTCTGGTGGCGTTGTCGCGACGGGCCTGTCGTCCGATGACGCGGGAGCCAAAAGTGCCGAGCAGCCTGCCGAAGACGACACTAATGATGAAGACGCAATCGCGCCTGCTACAGAGAATGAATCAGATTATGAAATTCGCAACGCGGCAGAGCTGAGCTCAAAGCTCCTTAACAAGGAACTGCGTGATGGAGACGGCGTTGCTACTTTTAAGCTTACGGCCGATATCGACTATAACGATGAGATTAGGCTCGAACAGTCCAGCGACAATCCCATCAATATCACCTTGAACTTAAATGGTCACAAGATAAAGCAGGATAGTGCTGGCAAGCCTCTGTTTGATATTGCTAAGGGCGCGACGCTTACGGTCGTGGACGACGTGGACTCTGGGCACATTCAGGAGAATGTTGCCGACGGCCAGCAGCTGCAAGATAAGGACGAGTATCTGACACCTGACAATTATGGCAAGACGGCAAAGATGTCTTATGACGATAATGGCATTCCGACTGACCTTACCTATTACGTAACCGAATCGACTGCAAGTGGTGCAGGTACCACCGAGAAGATCTATGAGCACACGGCGACAATTCAGGGCGCAATTGTTGGAGGCACCAAGAACTCCACGATGAGGCTCATTAACGTTTACCAGGGCGGCACGTTTAACCTCCAGAGTGGTACGCTTACGCAGAAAAAGGACTGCAATGTCGGTAACCTCATCTATGCCGAGAACGGTTCTACCGTCAATATGAGCGGTGGCTACGTATGCGGTGCTTCTACGAACACTTGGGCCAACGGTGCAGGTGTCATGGTGTCTAATGAAGGGGGCAGCGCTTCGACCCTTAATCTGATCGGTGGCGTAATTGCTGGCAACTGCGCTTCGAGTGGCGGCGGTGTATATGCCAAGGGGTCTGCAGTCAAGGTGACCAGTGGCGTAATCTCCGGTAATAGCACATTCGGCGCGGGACTCGGTGGCGGCATTATGGCCGAGGGCGGCATCGTGACCGTCTCTGGTGGCTATGTCACGAATAATAGAATGGCTAAATTCTGCGGTAACGAAGGCGATGGTTGTCATGGCGGCGCGGGGCTTGCTGCCAATAACGGCGCCCATGTCACCATTTCCGGTGGCCAGATTACCGGCAACTACTCCGAGGAAGCTGGCGGTGGCGTTTATGTTACCGATGTTGGTCGACAAGGGTGGTCTCGCAAGGATACGGCATGGCTCACAATTACGGGGGGAACTATTGCCTCTAATGTGAGCTTCCGATCTGAGGGTGCCGGCATCCGAGTGGGCCAGATGGTTGACGCGATGGTAAATGGATCGTCAAAAGATAGCCCAGTCTACATCACTAATAACCACTGCATGTCTCGCTTTGACTGGGGCGGAGGCGGCGTCTTCGTCCAGGGCGATTCGAATACCGCATCTAATGCTGGCAGGCTCTTTGTGTACAACTCGTACATTAGCGCCAATATCGCTGGCGGCTATGGCGGCGGCGTAGCAGTCTGCCCCACGGGCAAGACGTTGGTAACGAACACTGAGGGCACGGCAATCTTTGGCAATTCGTCTGCTGGCGCTGATTACGACTATCATGATGATTACAACGCACAGGACAATACCGGTAATGAAGGTAAGCCCCATCTTTCCGAAGGTGGCCACGATAAAAATCAAGATTTCACTGCGTATAATAAAAATCCTGCGATCTTCCGCGAAAACGGTCATGCGGATTTCTTCCTTGCTGCAACGGGCCACAGCGATCCAATCGCAGCGGTAATCGGCAAGATGCTTGGTGGCGGTGACGCCAAGTTTTCGGGAAGCATTGAACTTGAAAAGAAGATTAGTATTCCGGCTAATGGTGGTGTTCAGGTCAAGAATAGTATCGGCTTGTCTTCGGGTGTTAATGCCGGAGATGATGCTGCGACGGCCGCGCAGGGTCTTGCCACAACCTTCATTACTGGCAACTATTCCTGGAACCATGGCGGCGGCATCATGTCGAACGGCGACCTGTACTTGGGCCAGCCAGCGGATACGTATGTCTACCCGAGCCTTAAGCTGAAGGCAACCAAGGTGTTGGACGGCCGTGGCCTCAAAGATGGGGAGTTCTCCTTTACGGTCTACCGTAAGGACTCGAATGATCCTTTCACAAATGGGGTATTCAATCGTGACGCTTGTACCGAGGTTGGAACTGCAAATAATGATGAAAGCGGCAACATTGCGTTTAACCTTGGTGAACAGTTCGCAGCGAGCGGTACGGCTGACAAAATCACATACTACTTGGTCGAAGATGCCGGCGAGGACTCCGACATCACATACGACTCTGCTGTGTATGAGATTGTGGTAAAGGCTAAAGATACCCAGACCTCGCTCATGTCTGTTCCGAAAAAAGGCAATCCAAATGAGGAAAAGCAGCTCGTCATCCATAACTACACGATTGAAAACGTCAGTGTCACCAAGCGTGAATTCGATAAGTCGTCCGGTGCGTGGATCAACGTAAAGCAGTGGGGCGACGTAAAACAGGACGGAGGCTATTATTGTATTGGCGGTGTCGAAGGCTCTACGACCTTCACCAACAAATACACTCCGTACACCTCCACTGGCTCCTGGACTCCTGAGGCGACTAAGGTCGTTAAGGGTGGCGAGATGAAGGAGTTTACGCTCGAGCTTGCGGATAACCCGGACTTCGCGGACGCTAAGACGGTTAAGACTCGGGTCGATGGCGACAAGTCCCAGACGCTTTCGTTCTTAAATGCGTCTGGCGAGGGGATTAAGTACTCGCTCTCTGATATCACGAAGAATCCCTTCACTGCCGGTGATCCTACGGGCCGTGGCGCTTCCAAGACCTTCACGTACTACGTGTGCGAGAAGAATGAGGGTTCAATTTTCTCGCATTATAAGTTCGATCAGTCGGTCTATAAGCTTGACGTCACGATGACGGATCAGAAAGATGGCACAATCACTGCCACGAAGGTGACCTACACCCAGATCAAGGATGCTGACGGTAATGCCATCGACGAAGGCAAGCAGACTACCGTGGATTACAACGATGGATCCGATACTACCAAGCCCAAGTCCATCCCCACCTTCACCAACACCTACTCCACCTCTTTGCCCCTTTCTGGTATGTCGGGCGTCACGCTGACGTACCTTGCCGGTGCGGCGGTGCTTTGCGCTGCTGCGGCCTGGATGCACATTCGTCGCAAGGCGAATGCGAAGGGAGGTGAGCGGCGTGAATAAGAAAGTTTGCTCCTTCCCGATCTTGTTTGCGCTGCTTGCCCTCGTGATCGGCACCTGCGCGGTTGTGTTCCCCGCATCCGCGCAGGCCGCGCCGACCTCGACCGGTTCCATCACGGTGAGCGGCACCGTGGCGAGCAGCTACGACGCCTACCAGATCTTTGACGCCAACGTCATCGATGGCGACAACGACGCTAAAATCGCCACCGACCTCGCCTGGGCAAGCGACGCCGCGCGCGACGCCGTCCTGCCCGTGCTGCACAGCGCCGGCATGCCCAAATCCCAGACTACCGCGCAGGAAGCTGCCGAGTGGCTCAACGCCGATTCCCACCTTACGAGCGCGTTGAGCGCACAGCTCGCTCGTTCCCTCCAGAGCTCTGGTGCCGTGTCCGTGGCCCTTAATGCGGGCAAGACGGCCGAGCTGCCCTGTGGCTACTGGCTCATCGTCGCCGACGACGAGGCCATCGCCCAGAACGAGGCCGGCACTGCGCCGATCATGGCCCTGGTGGGCGGCAGCGCCGTCACCGTCAAACCCAAGGCCGCGACGCCCAAGGTGTCCAAGCATGTGCTGGAGGACAGCACCGCCGCCTGGCAGAAGGCCGCCGACGCCACGGTCACCGACGACCTGTACTGGCGCCTCTCGGCCACGGTCCCGGCGGGGCTCACGGCCTACGACACCTATACGGTGCAGTTCGTCGACACCATGAGCGCGGGGCTCGACCCCTCCAAGGTCGCCGTGAGCATGCGCGTGTACGTGGCGGCGGGCGCGGACGGCGGCTTCGACGCCGTTTCGGGCGACAAGGATGGCCGCGCCGGCACCGAGCCCGCGAAGGGCTGGACCGACATCACGGCCCAGTGCAGGGTCTCAGTCGACGGTAAGACCTTCACCGCGCGCACCGGCGACCTCATCGCCGCGCTCGGCGGGGCCGACGCCTTTACCGCGGGCGCCCGCGTGGTCGCCGTGTACAACGCACCGCTCAACAGCGCATGCAACCACGGCATCGCGAAGGGCAATCCCAACGAGGTCTACCTGCGCTACCCGCGCTCTCCCTTTGCCGACCAGTCCGGCGACGCCGGCTTCACCCGCACGCCGAGCGACGATGCGTGCGCCTACACCTGGGATCTCGCGCTCACCAAGCGCGGCAGCGACGGCGACAAGCCGCTGTCCGGGGCGGGCCTGAGCATCGCCGACGACCGTTGTCGTACGCTGGCGGCCGACGGCACGTGGGATGCAGAGGGCAAGGCCACCGTCACCACGGGCGAGGACGGCCGCGTGACCGTCTCGGGCGTGGACTCGGGCAAGCTGGAGGTCCGCGAGCTCAAGGCACCCAAGGGCTACACCGCCTTTGAGGGCACGCGCTCCGTGACAGTCAAGGCCGAGGGCCTGGACGTCGACCAGGTGGCCGCCGCCAAGCCCAAGCTCACCATCACCGCCGAGTCGCCCCTGCGCGCCGACAACGCGGACGGGTCGACGGGCAGCCTGGAGGCGTCGCTCATCAACACGCCCGCCGGCACGCCCCCTAGCATCTTCACCGGAGGCTTTATGCCCTTGACTGGCGATATGGCAATGTACGCCGTGGCCGCCGCAGCGGTCGCCGGAGCTGCACTGATCGTGGTCGCGCTCCTGATCAAGCGGGGAGGTGGCAGCCATAAAGAGTAGCTGGCAGCCCCACAGAGAGCGGGGCGAGACGTAGCGAAGCAGATGCTAAGACACAGACAGATGATGATCGATCGAATGAGAACCAACCGGAAAACGGAGGAAAAGAAGATGAGCATGAACAAGAACATCGCACGCCTGGCAGTAACGGCAGGCCTCACGGCGGCGCTGAGCTTCGGCGGCGTGATGGCCCCGGTGACCATGGCGTTTGCTGCGGAGGGCGACGATACGATCACGATCACGCAGAACGAGAACAATGGAGCCACCAAGTTCAAGGCATATCAGATCTTTAAGGCCGATGTCGTGGACAAGGACGGGCAGAAGGTCGCGTCCAACGTCGACTGGGCGAGCGACCAAGCGAGGGATGCCGTTCGCGGCGTCCTTACGTCTGAAAACGCGCCAGGCATCACCAATTCGTCGACCGCGCAGGAGGTCGCCGACTACCTTTCTGAGGCGATCATGGATACCACTCCTACCACGGTCGTGAAGAAGGACGATCTTCTCAATAAGATTGCCCTGGCTGTCGAGAAGGACGTACCCGCGACTGGCGTGGTTTTTGATGCTGGCACCTCCTTTACTGCCACGAGCAAGGGCTACTACCTCTTCCTGACCGATACCTCTTCGATTGGAACCAAGGACGATTACGCCGATAAGAAGCAGACCGGCACCTCGCCGATCTTCGCCGTCGTGGGCGGCAAGGCCGTGGCGGTTGTCGAGAAGACGGATATTCCCACGGTCGAGAAGAAAATTAAGGACGACAAGTCCGTCAGCAATTGGGCCGACAAGGGCGACTCGCAGATGGGCCAGCCGGTCAACTATCAGCTTACCGGTACCGTCGCCAAGAACGTCGATACGTTCAAAACGTATTACTACCAGTTCCACGACGAGCTGTCCGCCGGCCTGACCGCCGATAAGACTTCCGTTGAGGTCAAGGTCGACGGGACTAAGATTGCTAGCGACAAGTACATTGTTGACTATGATCAGGCGAACGGCAATAACCTCCTGACGGTCACGTTCAACGATCTTAAGAGTTCGGTCGTAACCATCAAACCGAATTCTAAGGTCGTTGTCACCTACACCGCCAAGCTCGATCCCGACAAGGCCGAAAACGTCGTTGTCGGTGGCGAGGGCAACGACAACAGCGTCAAGCTCATCTACTCCAACAACCCCGGCCACGACTCCAAGGGCGAGTCCGTGCCCGACACCGTGCGCGACTACACCTATGCTCTCAAGCTCGTCAAGGAAGACTCTGTGGATACGGACCAGAAGCTCAAGGGCGTAAAGTTCACCATCCAGGCGACTGCGCCCGACGAGGACGTAGCTCAGGGAACGACTGCCCAGTACGTCCAGAAGAACGGCTCCCTCGGGGACAGTAAGTATGAGTTCACAACGAACGATCAGGGTGAGATTTCCGTCAAGGGCCTCGATGCTGGCACCTACACGGTGCACGAGGTTGAGGGCAGTAACCCTGGCTACAACACGCTGGATGACTTTACCTTCACCATTACCGCCGCGGGCCTCGATAAGGCGGAGGGTGACAACACGTTGAGCGTCACTACAGGTAAGAACGGTTCGAACCTTGTTGATACTCCGAGCATCAATGGCGGTACTGTCACCCTCACCGTCAGGAACAAGAAGGGCTCCGGCCTCCCGCTGACCGGCCTCAATGGCGTGACCTTCACTTGGATCGCTGGTGGCGCGGTGCTGTGCATCGGCGTGGCGCACCTCATCCGCAGCCGTAAGCAGGCTGAGGAGTCCGAGCAGGAGTAACGCTCGCTTACCCATCCCTTTGGCAGGTGGGATGTAATGGCCATGAGACTTGCGGACACTTTTCTCGTCCATCCACGTTCTTGCTTTGCCATTCTCTTTTCGGGGCAGACTCCGCGCTGGAGTCTGCCCCGTTCTTTTTGGACATAGCAGCCGGGCTTCATTGTCCGGAGGATCGGGCGTATGACTATCGAACAAATGTTTGCAAATATTGCGTTCACCAGGCGCAAGCGCATGCGCTCGCGGTAAAATTGCCTTGCGACGCATCCCGTGCGCGGGCGGCCGACGACTCGATCGGAGGTCCCCAAATGCTGAAATTCCTTAACGCGCTCGCCGCCCTCGCGACGGTGGGCACGTTCGTCATCGCGTTTCTTGACTCGTATGAGGTTCGGTTTAAGGTCCGTAGGCGCACGCGCGGTGCGGACAGTAGAAGGCATTTGCGCCGCAACAAGCGCAAATAAGAATGCCCGGGGTTAGAGGCCCGGGCATTTAACAACGTCGGAAACTGGTCGCCCGCGCTCCTAAGTACTTACGCGGGGTGCGTCGTTTCCTGTAGCTATTGTATCCCGAATCGCCCCGCTGATTCGGGACATTTTGAAAACTCAAATGCTGGCCTATGCTCGCGCTGCGCAATGCTGTCTAGCTGCGTTGTCCGGCGCGGAAGCTCGTTAATCGGCTATTATTTGTTTAGACAACTTGAGTTGTAGAGGAGTGACCGGCGATGGTGCAGGGCGCCAAACATATGAAGAGCAATAACGCCGCGGACAACGGCGGCTCAAGCCCTCAGCCCAAACCCCAGCCCAAGCGCCGTCGCAAGCGACTGCCGCGCTGGGCCGACCGGCTTATCACCATCGTCATCATCCTTATTGGCGTGGGCCTTATGACCTGGCCGTGGATCTTGGACCGGCTCGAGGCCTCGGGCGTGTTCAATCAGATCAGCACCGTGTCCAGCACCGTGGACGCGCTGTCTGCCGAGGAGCGCGAGCGCATCCTGCTACAGGCGCGCTCCTTTAACGAGCAGCTGGCGGGCGAGGCTACCGAGCTCCCCGCCGACCAGATCGAGCCCTACGACCAGCAGCTCATCTTTGACCGCGACCCCATGATGAGCTGGGTCGAGATCCCCTCCATCGACGTGAGCATGCCCATTTACCACGGCACGAGCGAGGAGGTCCTTAGGGCGGGCGTCGGCCACCTGGAGGGCACGAGCCTGCCGGTGGGCGGCACCTCGACGCATTGCGTGCTCACTGCGCACTCGGGCATGCGCAACCTGAGCATGTTCGACGACATCCATTCGCTGGAGCCCGGCGACCTGGTGCTGCTGCACACCATGAACAAGACGCTCGCCTACAAGATGGTGGACTCCGAGGTGGTGCTGCCCGAGGAGATGGAGTCGCTGACTATCGAGCCCGGCGCCGACAAGGTGACACTCGTCACCTGCACGCCCTACGGCGTGAACGACCATCGCCTGCTGGTGCATTGCGTGCGCACCAAGTACAACAAGAAGGACGTCGACAAGCAAAAGTCGCTGGCCGGCCGCCACTGGGGCAAGCGCGAGTTTGCCGTGCTCATCGTGGTCGTGGCCATTGTGCTGTTGCTGCTGGACATCGTGATCCACACGGTCCGCAAGCGCCGCAAGGCCAAGGCCTCGGCATAAGACATTCTCCAGAATCACCACAATGGGGACAGGCACCTTTGTGGTGGTCGGGACTTCCAAACCATCACAACATTCGATAAAAATCTCGATTTTGGCGAAAAGCGTCGAATGTTGTGATGGTTTTCGTTGTGGGCGGGATGGTTTTCGCTATGGACGGTGCGGTTTCGCTGCAGAACCGCCAGCCTGCCGCCCGCCAGCCCGCCGCCCTCGTTACGTTTTCGCTGCATTTGGGTAAAGCATCTGCTCCAAGCGGCGTTGCCTTGTATACTAGAGCGGTTTATCTGTTATGCGGAAGGGAGCGCCTATGGCACTCAGCGAGAAAGACGTGCGCGGCATCGCCGAGTACGCAAAGATCGCACTGACCGATGACGAGCTCACCCAGATGACGTCCTACATGAACGACGCCGTCCAGATGCTCGAGCCCGTCTTGCAATATGACTTGCCCGACGTGGAGCCCACGTTCCATCCCATCGGAAGCCTGTCCAACGTGATGGGCGATGACCTGCGCGAGCCCGAGCGCGACCTGCCGCTCGACGTTGCGCTCGAGAACGCCGGCAGCGCGCGCGACCGCTACTTCCGCGTGCCGTCCATTTTGGGAGAGGGGGAGAGCGAGTAATGGCGCTAAGCTTCGATTCCCTTACCGCCGCCCAGATTGCCGCGGGTGTTGCCGCCGGCGACTTTACCGCTACCGAGGTGGCCCAGGCCTCCCTTGCCGCCATCGAGGCGCGCGAGGGCGGGGTCCAGGCATTCCTGCAGGTGGCGCCCGAGCTGGCGCTCGAGGCCGCTGCGCGCGTGGATGCCGACCGTGCCGCAGGCAAGCCGCTGCCCCCGCTCGCGGGCGTGCCGCTGGCCATTAAGGACAACATGAACCTCGTAGGCACGCGCACCACCTGCGCTTCCCGCGTGCTCGAGGACTCCCAGAGCGTCTACACCGCTGCCTGCGTCCAGCGCATGCTCGATGCCGGCTGCCTGCCCATGGGCAAGGCCAACATGGACGAGTTTGCCTTTGGCAGCTCCACCGAGAGCTCGGCGTTCCACCGCACTAACAACCCCTGGGATACCGAGCGCGTGCCCGGCGGCTCCTCGGGTGGCTCCGCTGCAGCCGTCGCCGCAGGCGAAGTCGCGCTCTCGCTGGGCTCGGATACCGGCGGTTCCATTCGCCAGCCGGCGTCGCTGTGCGGCGTGGTGGGCTTTAAGCCCACGTATGGCGCCGTGAGCCGTTACGGCGTGGTTGCCTTTGGCTCGTCGCTCGACCAGGTGGGCCCCTTTGGCCGCACGGTCGAGGACGTTGCGCTGGCCATGAACGCGCTTACCGGCGCGGGCCACGATCCATACGACTGCACCAGCCAGGATTGCGCCGTCGACTTTACCGAGCATCTCAACGACAGCATCGAGGGCAAGCGCGTGGGCATCATCCCTGCGTTTATGGAGGCCGAGGGCCTGACGCCCGAGGTCAAGGCCGCTGTTCAGCGCGCCGCTCAGGAGCTGCAGAACCAGGGCGCCGAGCTGGTCGAGGTCGACCTGCCGCACTTGGACGCCGCCATCGCCGCCTACTACGTCATCGGCCCGGCCGAGGCGTTCTCCAACCTGGCCCGCTTCGACGGCATTCGCTACGGCTATCAGGAGGA
Source organism: uncultured Collinsella sp. (assembly GCA_905204415.1). Taxonomy (GTDB): domain Bacteria; phylum Actinomycetota; class Coriobacteriia; order Coriobacteriales; family Coriobacteriaceae; genus Collinsella. The sequence continues at coordinate 13,295 of CAJKZP010000042.1, forward strand.
GGGCTGCGCCAACCTGTCCGATCAGAGCTCGCTGTCGCGTGCCCACGGCTTTGGTGCCGAGGCCAAGCGCCGTCAGATGCTCGGCGCCTACCTGCTGAGCTCGGGCGTGTACGACAAGTACTACTACGCTGCGCAAAAGGCCCGCACGCTCATCACGCAGGACTACGACGCCGCGTATGCCAAGGTGGACACCATCCTTATGCCCGCCTCGCCGCGCACGGCCTTTAAGTTTGGCGAGATCAGCGACCCCACGCAGATGTACCTCTCCGACCTGTACACCATCTCGCTCAACATTTGCGGTAACGGTGGCATCTCGGTGCCGCTGGGCTTGGGCGAGGATACTCAGCTGCCCGTTTCTGCCCAGCTGGTTGGTCCGGCGTTTAAGGACCGTCAGCTGCTCACGTTTGCCCGCGCCCTGGAGCGCGGCTTTGCCGATGCCGCCACGGGTGCGCCCGCGCTTTCCGTCGCGCCCGATTTTGCCGGGAAGGGAGGCGAGCTGCAATGAAGGAGCTTTCCGAGGTCCTGCAGGATTGGGAGGCCGTGATCGGCCTGGAGATCCATACCGAGCTCACCGCACTCGATACCAAGATGTTCTGCAACTGCAAGCTCAGCCACGATGACGAGCCCAACGCCAACGTGTGCCCGGTGTGCCTGGGCCTGCCCGGCGCCCTGCCGGTGCCCAACAAGCGCGCCATCGAAAGTATCGTCAAGGCCGGTCTCGCCACCAACTGCGAGATTCAGCGCCACTCGATGTTCTACCGCAAGCACTACTTCTATCCCGACATGGCCAAGAACTTCCAGACCACGCAGGGTCCGGTCGCCTTTGCCATGTACGGTCACCTGGACCTGGACGTGACCGGTCGCGGTGCCGCCGAGCGCCCCGACTGCGCATTTGGCGAGGCCGAGGCTCAGAGCCTGGCGAGCGCTTCGGCCAACGCTGAGGGCCTGTCCACGTCCATGTCCTCTACCATGCGCGAGGGCAATCAGCGTGCCGGCCATCTGGCCAGCTACGACGCGTCCAACCTGCAGATGCCCGAGCGTCGCGAGGACGGTTCCTACACGGTGCCCATCCGCATCCTGCGTATCCACATGGAGGAGGACGCCGCCAAGATGGTTCACGTGGGTGGCGCCGAGGGCCGCATTACCGCCGCGGCCGAGTCGCTCGTCGACTACAACCGCTGCGGCACGCCGCTTATCGAGCTTGTCACCGAGCCCGACTTGCGTACGCCCGAGGAAGCGCGCCTGTTTATGGAAAAGCTCCGTCGCATCTTTGTGACGCTGGGCATTTCGGACTGCTCCATGGAGAAGGGTTCCATGCGCTGCGACGGCAACGTGTCGCTGCGCCGCCGTGGCGAGACCAAGCTGGGCACCAAGACCGAGCTTAAGAACCTCAACTCGTTTAAGAGCCTGCACGATGGCCTTGCCTACGAGATCTGCCGTCAGGCCGAGGTGCTCGAGGAGGGCGGCATCATCTATCAGGAGACCCGCCACTGGGAGCCCAGTCGCAAGCGCACCGTGGTCATGCGTGTGAAGGAGACGGCCGACGACTATCGCCTGTTCCCCGATCCCGACCTGGCGCCGTTCGATCTGGACGAAGAGTTCATCGACCGCTGCCGTGGCGAGATCCCCGAGCTGCCCGATGCCAAGCGCGCCCGTTTTGAGGTCGACTTTGGCATTAAGACGGCCGATGCCGAGCAGATTGCCGGCGACCCCGAGTTTGCCGAGTTCTTTGAGGCCGCCGCTGCCGGCATGGCCGGCAAGGAGGCTCAGACGGTCGCAAACCTGCTGGTGAACGAGATGATCGCCTACCTTAAGGGCGCGGGCGTCTCGCTGGCCGAGTCCGGCATCGCGCCGGCTCAGGTGGCAGCTCTTGCCAAGTTGCTCGCGACCGATGCCATCAGCTCCAACCAGGCGCACGAGGTCTTTGAGGCCATGGCCCAGACCGGCGACGACCCCAACAAGATCGTCGACGAGCGCGGTATGCGTCAGGTAAGCGATGCCGGCGCGCTGCAGCCGATCGTGGACGAGGTGCTGGCAAACTGTGCCGATCAGGCGCAGCAGTATCGTGACGGTAACCAGAAGGTCATCGGCTTTTTGGTGGGCCAGTGCATGAA
>CAJKZP010000043.1:0-15246 GCA_905204415.1 uncultured Collinsella sp.
CGCCGCGGCGGAACAGACGCTGCAGCTTGCGCTCGACCGGGGCGTTGCCCTTCTGGACCTCGGCACCCGAGGTCTCGATGGACTCGGTGTTCTGGGTCTTGGAGGAGCCGGTGGCGCCACCGATGCCATCGCGGCCGGTGCGGCCGCCCAGCAGGATGATCTTGTCGGTGGGGGCGGGGCACTCGCGACGAACGTGGTTTGCCGGGGTAGCGCCCACGACGGCGCCGACCTCCATGCGCTTGGCCACGTAGCCGGGGTGATAGAGCTCGTTGACCTGGCCAGTGGCAAGTCCGATCTGGTTGCCGTAGCTGGAGTAGCCGGCGGCGGCGGTGGTGGCCAGCTTGCGCTGCGGCAGCTTGCCCTCGAGCGTCTCGGACACGGGGACGGTGGGATCGCCGGCGCCGGTGACACGCATGGCCTGGTACACGTAGCTGCGGCCCGACAGCGGGTCGCGGATGGCACCGCCCACGCAGGTGGCGGCACCGCCGAAGGGCTCGATCTCGGTCGGGTGGTTGTGGGTCTCGTTCTTAAACAGGAACAGCCAGTCCTGGTCCTCGCCATCGACATCGACCTTCACCTTGACGGTGCAGGCGTTGATCTCCTCGGACTCGTCAACATCGGTCATGACGCCGGTCTTCTTGAGGTACTTGGCGCCGATGGTGCCCATGTCCATGAGGCAGACGGGCTTGGCGTCGCGGCCGAGTTCGTGGCGCATCTCCATGTAGCGGTCGAAGGCCTGCTGCACCACGGCGTCGTCGATCGTCACGTCATCCAGGACGGTGCCGAAGGTGGTGTGGCGGCAGTGGTCGGACCAATAGGTGTCGATCACGCGGATCTCGGTGATGGTGGGGTCGCGGTCCTCATCGCGGAAGTACTGCTGGCAGAAGGCGATGTCCGCCTCGTCCATGGCAAGGCCGCGCTCGGAAATAAAGGCGGCAAGGCCGGCCTCGTCGAGCTCGCGGAAACCGTCGAGCACCTCGACGGGCTGGGGCTCGGGGGTCTCCATGTACAGCGTCTCGGGCAGGTCGAGCGAGGCGATGCGCGCCTCGACGGGGTTCACCACGTAGTGCTTGATGGCATCGATGGCGGCCTCGTCCAGAGCGCCCGAGATCATATAGACCTTGGCGGAGCGCACGGCGGGGCGCTCGCCCTGGCTGATGAGCTGCACGCACTCGCTGGCGGAGTCGGCGCGCTGGTCAAACTGGCCAGGCAGGAATTCGACGGCAAAGACGGCGCCATCGCTTGCGGGGAGCTCGTCGTAGGTCACATCGACCTGGGGCTCGCTAAAGACGGTCGGCACGCAGGAGCGGAAAAGCTCCTCGTCGATGCCCTCGACGTCGTAGCGGTTGATGATCCTCAGGGCCTCGATGCCCTTGATGCCGAGAATTTCGGTCAGCTCGCCCTTGAGCTGCTGAGCCTCGACGTCGAACCCGGGTTTCTTCTCCACGTAGATACGAGAGACCATTGGTTCCTGCCTTCCTGATCGGTTGGGCGTACGGTACGGTATGCGGCAGCGGTCGGTTTGCGGGGTCTGCCCTGCGGTCGCCTTGAGCCACATGTTTGTAAACCTCACTATGATACGACAGCTCGCGGCGCGTTGAGGACGGCGAGGGTGCTACAGTGAAGCGCAAACAAGAGAAAGGCATCACATGGCATTCGTTTCGCTCGCCATCATCGCACTCGTGGCCTTTGCGAGTCCTTTTATCGCCTCGGCGATTCCCGGAAAACCCGTTCCCGAGACGGTCTTTTTGCTCGTGCTCGGCGCGGTGCTGGGACCCCATATGCTCGGCGTCATCCATGTAGATGCTGAGGTCTCGCTTGTGTCCGAGCTGGGCCTGGCCTTCTTGTTCCTGCTTGCCGGCTTTGAGATCGACCCCAAGAGCATCACGGGCGTCGAGGGGCGCTACGGCTTGGCGACGTGGGTCGTCACGTTTGGTATCGCCTGGCTTGCCGTGCGCTTTACCCCGTGGTTCTCGGTCAGTCATTTCGACGGTATCGCCGTGACGCTTGCCCTCACTTCGACGGCGCTCGGCACGCTCGTGCCCATCATGCGTGAGCGCTCGCTCACTGGCACGCGTGTGGGCGACTCGATTCTCGCGTATGGCACCTGGGGTGAGCTCGGCCCTGTGCTCGCCATGTCGGTGCTGCTGTCTGCCCGCACTGGCATCCAAACGCTCGTAATCCTTGGCTTGTTTGCGGTGGTTTGCGTGTTGCTGGCTGTGGTCCCAAGCCGCTCCAAGCGTGTCGGCAGCCGCTTCTTTGCGTTTGTCGAGGAACGCGCCGATACCACGTCGCAGACCTTCGTGCGCCTGACGGTGCTCATCCTGGTCACGCTCGTGGCGTTCTCGGCCGTCTTTGATCTCGACATCGTGTTGGGTTCTTTTGCCGCCGGCTTTGTCTTGCGCTATATCATCCCCGAGGGCAACCATACGCTCGAGACCAAGCTCGATGGCCTGGCCTACGGCTTTTTGATTCCGGTATTCTTTACCGTATCGGGCGCAAAGATCGATCTGACGGCCGTGGCGTCGCGCCCGGGTCTGCTCGTGGGCTTTATCGTGGCGTTGTTGATTATTCGTGCCGTGCCCATCCTCATCTCTATGGGCATTTGTCCTGCGACGCGCGATGTGTCGGCGTATGGTCGCATTACCGTGGCCCTGTACTGCACCACGGCGCTTCCGATCATCGTTGCCGTGACGAGCGTTGCCGTCAACGCGGGCGCGCTGTCGCAAGATATTGCGTCGGTCATGGTTGCCGCCGGTGCCATCACGGTGTTCTTGATGCCGCTGCTCGCGCAGCTCTTCTACCGCGTGGTCGACGCCGCACCGGTCGCTGCCGTGGCAGAGGTTGCCGAGCATCCATCCGATGCGCTCGATATTCTGCGCGCCCATCACGATTTGGCGAGCCTGCTCGCACGCGAGCACGAGCTGCTGACCTCGCATGGCCATGGTCGCGTATTCGAGGGCCTGCCTACGCTCGATACGATTGCCGAGCGTCTTTCTGCCGAGGCGGCGAGCGGCCACATCGATGCCCGCATCGTGGACGCGGCGCGCCTGCTTGCCGACAAGACCTATGGCGATGAGGTTGACACGTCCGAGCTGACTCCGCGTGAGCGCCGCCGCCTGGAGCGCGCCAAGCTCGCCGTGCGCGAATACCGCCGCCGCATGCTGGAGCTCTATGCAAGAGAAGAAGCCGAGGACGACGACGGCAAGTAGCAAGGAATGTCGGGATACGGGTTCCGTCCAAATAATAGAAGGCGCGCTGCCTGCGGTTGATGCAGGCAGCGCGCCTTTTGCGTTGAGGTTCGAAGTCGTGGCTTGCGACCTTTAGGAGCGGGCGGCTCCGTCGACGGGGAGCACGGCGCCCGTGACATAGGAGGACATGTCGCTCGCTAGGAAAACAAAGGCGTTGGCGACATCCTCGGGTTCGCCCATGCGACCCAGAGGAATGGTGGCGATGATGGGCTTGATGACCTCTTCGGGCAGGTTGGCGACCATGTCGGTCTTGGTTACACCAGGTGCTACGGCGTTGACGCGGATGCCCATGGGGGCGAGTTCGCGCGAGAGCGACTGGACCATGCCGTTGACGGCAAACTTGGACGTTGGATAGCCGACGCCAGAGGGCTGGCCGTACTTGGCGACCATCGAGCTCGTAGTGGTGATGGTGCCGCCGTGGCCGGCCTCGGTCATGATCTTGGCGGCGGCCTGGTGGCCATTAAAGACGGCGACGACGTTGAGGTCCATAACTTTGGCGAACTCCTCGGCCGTGTAGTTGAGCAGCGGCGAGCGCTGGGAGATTCCGGCGTTGTTGACGACCGTGTCCAAGCCGCCCATGTCGGCTGCAGCCTGGGTAAAGGCCTCGGTCACGGCTTCGAGTGAGGTGAGGTCGCAGGAGCGGCCCCAGACCTTGGCGTCGGGATAGGCGGCTGTCAGCTTCTCAACGGCCGCACCGGCGGTCTCCTGACGCGAGCCAAAGACGGTGACGGCGGCGCCCTCCTCGATAAAACGGCAGGCGATGGCATAGCCGATACCGCGCGTGCCTCCGGTGATGATCGCTTTCTTGCCCTCGAGCAACATGGTGCTTCCTCTCATCGCGGGCGGACATTCGCAGCACAGCGTAGCGGTAGCCGGAATCGGCCGCGTCTGCATATCGGTGAACGGTAGCCCGCGTTACCGATGAGCGGTTCGCGCAAATGTACTCTGCCGTTGTGCTTGGGGCAGGAGACAAAAGGGCTCCCGTCCCACATCGGACGGGAGCCCTCAAAGCGTGTATTGCTAGGCAAGCGTTGGATTAGTTGGCCATAACACCTTCGGTCCAGGCCTCGACGTCCTCGATGCGCAGGACGTTGGCGACCTCGGCTACGCAGTCGACGCTGGCAAGCTCGGCGGCGGCAGCCTGGACGTCCTTCTCGAGCGCGCGGTGCGTTAGGAAGATGACCGAGCAGGCATCGCTGACGCCCGATTTGCCGTCCTCGACCTGGTTGATGAGCGAGATCGAGATGTTGTGCTTGGCAAAGATATCGACCGTCTCGGACAGGGCGCCCACGCGGTCGGCGACCTTCAGGCGCACATAGTACTTGGTCTGGAGCTCGTCCATGGGCTTAAAGGCGAGGTTGTGACCATAGGGCTCAATCTCGGGCAGCGGAGCCACGCCGCGGCTGATCTGCTCGGAGAGCGACAGGATATCGCCCACGACGGCGCTCGCGGTGGGGAAGGAGCCTGCGCCGGCACCGTAGAACATGGTCTCGCCCACGGCGTCGCCTACCACGTAGACAGCGTTCATGGCGCCGTTGACCTTGGCAAGCATGTGGTCGGCGGGGATCAGCGTGGGATGCACGCGGACGTCGACGCCGGCGTCGGTATTGCGGGCGATGCCGAGCAGCTTAATGGTGTAGCCGAGCTCGCGGGCCTGGGCGATGTCCTCGGCGCCGATGGTACGGATACCCTGCTGGTACACATCATCGGTGGTCACGCGGGTGCCAAAGCCGATGGAGGCGAGAATCGCCGTCTTGCTGGCGGCGTCGAAGCCGTCGACGTCGGCGGACGGGTCGGCCTCGGCGTAGCCCTTGGCCTGGGCGTCGGCGAGCACGTCGGCGTAATCGGCGCCCTCGGCGTCCATGCGCGACAGGATATAGTTGGTGGTACCGTTGAGAATGCCTGCGATGGTCAGGATCTTGTTGCCCACCAGGTCGTGCTCGAGCGTGCTGACAATGGGGATGCCACCGCCGCAGCTGGCCTCGCACTTAATCTGCACGCCGCACGCGCGTGCCTTCTCGGCGAGCGTCTCGACATGACGGCCCAACAGGGCCTTGTTGGCAGAGACGACGTGCTTGCCGTTCTCGAAGGCGGTGGTGAAGATCTCGGTCGCGGGGTGCTCGCCGCCGATCAGCTCGACGACGATGTCGACGGCGGGGTCGGTGACGACGTCGTGCCAGTCACTCGTAAAGGCCTCACGCTCAATACCGGCTGCCTCGGCCTGCTCCCAGGCAAGCGCGCAGGCGCGGGTTAGCTTAAGGTCGATGCCGTAGGCGGCCAGGTACTCATCGTGGTGGCTCTTAATCAGACGGGCCACGCCGCCGCCGACGGTTCCCAGACCGATGAGGCCGACGTTCACGGTGCGCAGGGGTTCGCTCATAGATAGCTCCTTCGTGCATCTTATAGATTGATTGGTCAAGTAATGTTGAGTGCATTCTAGCGTGAACCGAGGGCGCGTGCTCGCCAGGCAACAGGAGTCGCACAAAACGGCACCCCCGAAACGCTGCGGAAACATTGGAAACATGCTCGCTACAAACGGAACTCCGTAACAAACTGTCAACGTTTGCACCATAAGGTTTGCCCTGTGCGACTGGGGCATGCAGGCGCTCGTCGGCGTGGAACGACGAGGGCCAAGTCGAAAAGCCCGCTACGGCCTATGTGATTCAGGATGGCAAGTACATCGCCGCCTAAGTGCATATAACGACACCGGTGGGGCCGTTTTATTCAGGGCAAGGACGCCTGTAACAGAACGGAAACATTACTTTCACACAATAAAGTGGCTAAACTGCATAAACTGATAGAAATACGCAGAATTATGGATAAATGAACAAATCCAAAGAAAAGTCGAAATAATCGTCACTTTTCTCAACTAAAGCGTCTACTATTTTGCGAACGCCGAATACGGCGAAGGATGGCCTGTCGGGTAACCGAAACCCGACGAGATTTGAGAGGAGAGCCGCATGTCGAGCCTCACCGGTAAGTCATTGAACCCTGTTATGAATCGCAGGAGCGTTATCGCGAGCGCAGCAGGTCTGGGGGCGATGTCCATTCTAGCTGGCTGCTCCTCCAACGGCGGCGACAGCGGTTCCGCGTCGGCCGACGGTTCCTTTAAGATCGGCACCATCGGACCGCTGACCGGCGCCAACGCGTCCTACGGCAAGTCCGTTACCCAGGGCGTCGAGCTTGGCTGCAAGGATTTCTCGACCAAGGAGCTGCCGCTTGCCAGCAAGGCCGAGGATGACCAGGCCGATGGCGAGAAGGCCGTCAACGCCTTCAACACCCTGCTCGACTGGGGCATGCAGGCCCTTGTCGGCCCGACCACCACGGGTGCGTCGGTTGCCGTTGCCGCCGAGTGCGGTAACGACCCTAAGACGTTCATGATCACCCCGTCCGCGTCCTCCGAGGACGTCACCGACGGCAAGGATTGCGTCTTCCAGGTTTGCTTCACCGACCCCAACCAGGGTGTCAACGCTGCCAAGTTCCTGGCGCAGAAGTATGCGGACGAGAAGTTCGTGCTGTTCTATAACTCCGGCGACGCCTATTCTTCGGGCATCGCAGATTCCTTTAAGGCCCAGGCCGCTGAGTCCAAGCTCGAGATTGTTGACGAGGAGACCTTTAAGGACGACTCCGCCACGAGCTTTACCAACCAGCTGACCAAGGCCAAACAGGCCGGCGCCACCATGATCTTTGCGCCGATCTACTACACGCCGGCGTCCGTCCTGCTCAAGAACGCCAAGGACATGGGCTACGACGTCAAGATGATGGGCTGCGACGGCATGGACGGTATCCTGGGCGTTGAGGGCTTCGATACCTCTCTTGCCGAGGGTCTGCTGCTCATGACTCCGTTCTCCGCCGACGACGAGAAGAACGCCGACTTCGTCAACGCTTACAAGGATAAGTACGGCGATACCCCCGACCAGTTTGCCGCCGACGCCTACGACGGCGTGCACGCGGTGGCCGAGGCCGTCAAGGAGGCCGGTCTTGGTGTCGACGCCGACCCGACCGAGGTCGCCGAGAAGCTGTCCAAGGCTATGCTCAAGATTACCGTTGACGGTCTGACCGGCAAGCTCACCTGGAACGATAAGGGCCAGGTCCAGAAGGAGCCCACGGCGTACGTCATCACCGACGGCAAGTACGTACAGGCCTAATAGGCCGCCTTACATAGAGCGGTTTTGATCCCAAGCAGGGGAGGTTTTGGCCTTCCCTGCTTGCTTGGTATCTAGGGACGATGTAACGTCCCTGTTTCATACATCAACTGGAAACCTATTCGAAAGGGGGATGTGGAACATGACGGTCTTTATCCAATACCTGGTCAACGGCCTGTCCATGGGCAGTGTCTACGCCATCATCGCGTTGGGCTACACCATGGTCTACGGTATCGCCAAGATGCTCAACTTCGCTCACGGCGACGTCATCATGGTCGGTGCCTATGTCTCGTTCTGCGCCACGTCGTATCTCGGCCTCCCGGGCTGGGCATCTGTAGTTCTCTCTTGTGTGGTCTGCACGGTTCTCGGTGTTCTCATTGAGGGTCTGGCCTATAAGCCGCTGCGCCAAGCAGGCCCGCTGGCCGTTCTGATCACGGCCATCGGCGTGTCTTACTTCCTGCAGAACGCCGCGCAGCTTCTGTGGGGCGCCACGCCCAAGAACTTCACTTCGCTCGTCACCTTCCAGGTGCCGGAGTTCTTGGCCAAATTTAACGTAAGCGCCGTCTCGCTCGTCACCATCGTCGCCTGCCTGGTTATCATGGCCGGTCTGATGTTCTTTACAGGTAAGACCAAGATGGGCAAAGCCATGCGCGCCGTGTCCGAGGACAAGGCCGCCGCTCAACTCATGGGCATCAACGTCAACCGCACTATTTCGATGACGTTTGCCATCGGCTCCGCCCTTGCCGCCATCGCCGGCGTGCTCCTGTGCTCCTACTCGCCGGTACTGCAGCCCACCACGGGCGCCATGCCCGGCATCAAGGCCTTCGATGCCGCTGTTTTCGGCGGCATCGGATCCATCCCCGGTGCCTTTGTCGGTGGCATTCTCATCGGCATCATCGAGGCGATGGCGCAGGCCTACATTTCCACGAGCCTTGCCAACTCCATCGTCTTTGGTGTTTTGATCATCGTCCTGCTCGTCAAGCCTGCCGGCCTCTTGGGCAAGTACGTCCCCGAGAAGGTGTAGGTGAGCGTTATGAAGTTTCTTAAAGACAAGCAGACGCGTCACGACTTTGTTACGTACGCCATGTGCCTTGTGGCGTTCGCCATCGTGTTCTTTATGCAGTCTAACCACATGATTCCGCGCATGATCGCCGGTCAGCTGGTTCCCATCACGGCCTATATCGTCATGGCCATTTCCCTCAACCTCGTCGTCGGCATCGCGGGCGACTTGTCGCTGGGCCACGCGGGCTTTATGAGCGTCGGTGCCTACACGGGCATCGTCACCGCGGTCGCCCTCGAGAGTGCCGTTCCCTCCGATCCGGTGCGCCTTATCATCAGCATCGTGGTCGGCGCCATCGCCGCTGCCATCTTGGGCTTCTTGATCGGTATCCCGGTCCTGCGCCTGAGCGGCGACTATCTGGCCATCGTGACCTTGGCTTTTGGCGAGATCATCAAAGAGATTGTCACCTGCCTCATTGTGGGCGTCGACTCGCGCGGCCTGCACGTGATCTTTAACATCACGGGCAACTCCACGATTAACGACCTGCACCTGCTCGAGGACGGCACCGCCATCATCAAGGGCGCGCAGGGCGCTTCGGGCGTGTCGACCTATTCGACCTTCCTCGCCGGTGCCATCCTGGTCATGGTTGCGCTCGTGATTGTACTCAACCTGGTTCGCAGCCGTACCGGCCGTGCCATTATGGCTGTGCGCGACAACAAGATCGCTGCCGAGTCCGTGGGCATTTCCGTCACCCAGTACCGCATGATTGCCTTCGTGGTTTCCGCCGCCCTCGCCGGTGCTGCCGGAGCCCTCTTCGGTGGTAACTTCTCGCAGCTCTCCGCCACCAAGTTCGACTTCAACACGTCCATCCTCATCCTGGTGTTCGTGGTCCTGGGCGGTCTGGGCAATATGCGCGGCTCCGTCATCGCGGCGGCGTTGCTCACAGTGCTCCCCGAGCTGCTCCGTCAGTTCTCGGACTACCGCATGCTCATCTACGCCATCGTGCTGATCCTGGTCATGATCTTTACCAACAACCCGCAGCTCAAGGCGTTCTTCGCACGCATTAAGGATCGCTTTGCTCCCAAGAAGGAGGCGGCAGCCGATGCCCAGTAAGTTTGAGTTCAACAAGGGCAAGATGGTCCCGTATCCTTCTGGTGCCATCGTTCCCGACCGCGACCTGGGTCAGCGCCCGGCGCTCGAGTGCATCCACCTGGGCATTGAATTCGGCGGCCTTAAGGCAGTCGACGACTTTAGTTTAACCATCGGCAAGACTGAGATCGCCGGTCTCATCGGCCCCAACGGTGCCGGCAAGACCACGGTCTTCAACCTGCTCACCAAGGTGTACCAGCCCACGCACGGTACCATCCTGCTCGACGGCGAGGACACCTCGGGCAAGTCGGTCTATCAGGTCAACCGCATGGGTATTGCCCGTACCTTCCAGAACATCCGCCTGTTCAATACCATGACGGTGGAGGATAACGTTAAGGTCGGCCTGCACAACCAGGAGCGCTACTCCGGCTTTGAGGGCGTGCTGCGCCTGCCGACGTATTGGAAGCACGAGAAGGCCGCCCACGAGCGCGCCATGGAACTGCTGTCCATTTTTGACATGGAGCACCTGGCAAACGAGCAGGCCGGATCGCTGCCTTACGGCGCCCAGCGTCGTCTGGAGATCGTTCGCGCGCTTGCCACCAACCCCAAGCTACTGCTGCTCGACGAGCCTGCCGCCGGTATGAACCCGTCCGAGACCGCGGAGCTCATGGAGAACATCGTCAAGATTCGCGACACCTTTGGCATCGCCATCATGCTTATCGAGCACGATATGTCGCTCGTTATGAACATCTGCGAGGGCATCTGCGTGCTCAACTTTGGTAAGGTCATCGCCAAGGGCACGGCCGAGGAGATCCAGAACAACGACGCCGTTATCGAGGCGTATCTGGGCAAGCAGGATAAGGGGGAGAACTAAATGGCAGAGCCGATGCTTTCCGTCTACAACATCAACGTCTGGTACGGCGCTATCCACGCCATCAAGGACATCTCCTTTAACGTCAACGAGGGCGAGATCGTGGCTCTGATCGGTGCGAACGGTGCCGGTAAGTCCACGACGCTCAAGACCGTCTCGGGCCTGCTGCGCTCTAAGACCGGCTCCATCAAGTTTATGGGCGAGGATATCACCCATACGCCCGCCGACAAGCTGGTTGGTAAGGGTCTGGCTCAGGTTCCCGAGGGTCGTCGCGCTTTTTTGCAGATGACGGTCGAGGAGAACCTGGAAATGGGTGCCTATACGCAGCCCAAGTCCACGGTGGCTCCGGGCCTTGAGCGCGTTTACGAGCAGTTCCCGCGCCTGAAGGAACGCCGTCGCCAGGTCGCCGGTACCCTTTCGGGCGGCGAGCAGCAGATGCTCGTTATGGGCCGCGCCCTTATGAGTAACCCTAAGCTGCTCATGCTCGACGAACCCTCCATGGGTCTGGCGCCGATTCTGATCGAACAGATCTTCCAAATTGTCGAGGACCTGCACAAGGCCGGCACCACGGTGCTCCTGGTCGAGCAAAACGCACAGATGGCTCTTTCCATCGCCACACGCGGCTACGTGCTCGAGACCGGCAAGATCACCATGACCGGCACCGGCCAAGAACTGCTGCACGACGATAACGTGCGTAAAGCCTACCTGGGCGGTTAGGCGGTTCCGCCGTTCTACCGAACGGCGGACCAGTCGACGCTGCGCGGGCACCAGAGCGACAACTTGTCATTCAAAGAGGACGGCATGACCAGAAGGTCTATGCCACCCTCTTTTCATGCCAATTTGTTCGCTCTGGTGCCCGCTCGCTGTCCGTCCTCTGCCTGCGGCGTTACTTTGGTTCTGCCCCCTTTATGTTGCGGTGGAATAGGGACTAAATGGGAGCCTCAGAGGCCAAAACAGTCCCTATTCCACCGCAACTTCATGGGGGCGTGCGACAATGCCCATCGGAAAACGTTTGTCATCTGGGGGTCTATCTATGCTGTACGAGTTTTGTGCCGAGAACTTTGAGCGGGTGCCGGCGGCTATCGATGCCGGTGCAAGGCGCATCGAGCTGTGCGACAACCTTGCCGTCGGTGGCACTACGCCCTCGGCTGGTGTTATCAGCGCTACGGTCAGCTATGCTCACGAGCATGACGCACGAGTGATGTGCATGATTCGCCCGCGTGGCGGTGACTTTCACTACAACCAGGACGAGCTGCGCATGATGGAGATGGACTTGGGTCTTGCCGTGAGCGCCGGCGCCGATGGCTTGGTCTTTGGCTGCTGCAAGCCTTGTGCCGGCGGCTGGGCGCTCGACGAGCTTACGTTGGGCGCCCTCGTGATGGCCGCGGGCTGCGCGACCGAGGAGTGCAAGCGCGAGTCCCTTGACATCACCTTCCACATGGCGTTTGACCAGCTCTCGCCCGAGGCTCAGCTCGATGCCGTCGACACACTCTCCGACTGCGGCATCACGCGTATCCTGACGCATGGTGGTGCTGCCGGAACGCCGATCGAGGACAATCTGGAGCACCTATCGCGTCTTGTCGAGTATGCGGGCGACCGCCTGACCATCCTTCCCGGCGGCGGCATTTCCACGGCCAACCGCGATACCGTGGCGGCGGCATTGGGCGTCTCCGAGCTCCATGGCACCAAGATCGTGCCGCTGGAGGCGTAACCCGTGGCGCTGGTATTTGACGTTCAGCAGGCGAGCGGCAAGCCCGACGACAACCGGCGCCCTGGCACTGCGTGCCCCTTTTGCGATACCGAGGGACTCGCCAATATCATCCGGCGCGACGGCGACTGCATCTGGCTCGAGAATAAGTTCAAAACCCTGCGCGCCACCCGTCAAACCGTGCTGATCGAGTCAGCCGATCACGATGCCGACCTGGTGACCTATGAGCCAGATGAACTCCACCATGTGATGAGGTTTGCCCTGGATTGCTGGCAGCAGATGATCGATTCACAGCAGTATCGAAGCGTGCTCATGTACAAGAACAAGGGTCCTCTCTCGGGCGGTAGTCTCGTTCATCCGCACATGCAGATTGTGGGTTTGGAGCAGGAAGACGGCTATGCTTCGTTGACTTCCGCCAATTTCGAAGGCATCAATGTCTGGCAACAGGGGAGAATCGCGGCCAACATCTCAACCGAACCGATCATGGGGTTCTTTGAGGTCAACGTTTCAGCCCCGCAGGGAATAGCCGCCAGCGATGACACAAGAGACCAAGCCGAGGCAGATCTCTTCGCCGATGCGATTCAGGTGGCTCTGCGCTATATCCTGAACGAGCACCACGGTGGTCGCGCAGAGTCGTACAACTTGTTCTTCTATCACCTGGGCGGTCGGACCATTGCCAAGGCGCTGCCGCGTTGGGTGGTTTCGCCCTACTTTGTCGGCTATCGTTTGGCCCAGGTCAATGCCGAGACAACGCTCGATATCGATGCTGAGCGCTTGCGTGCGCATCTGGAAACGCTCGTATAGCAAGATTAACACCCGTGTAATGTGGACAGTCTAGCGCGCCATGGCGTCGCGGCCGGCCTCGACACGCTTGCGCTGGGCGGCGCGCTCCTCGCCGGTCAGACGCTCAAAGAGATGCCCGATAAACGAGGCGAGTATCTGCTGAAACAGCGTTCCGCACATGACGGGAAACACGACTTCGCCTGGAAAGTACTGTGTGGCGATGACGGCGCCCGAAGAGATGTTACGCATGCCGCAGGTAAAGCACATGGTAGTCGTCTCGCTATATGGCAGATGCAGCGCACGGGCGACCAGAAAACCGACGACAAAGCCGCTGATGGCGAAGGTCAAAATAAAGAGGGCGACTTCCAGACGCATCGCGTTCATGTGCAGGACGTACTCGCTCATGGCGGTGGAGTTGGAGGCGATAATGCCCATCATCATGAACTTGCAGGCGGGGGAGAGCGCGGGGGAGAGCTTCTCGTGTCCCCATCCACGTGTGAGCTCGTTGATCACGATGCCGAGCACGGCGGGGATGGCGATCATAAAGGCCATGTCCTGCATCATGCTCGGCACATCGATCGAGACGGTGGCACCCAGCAAAAGCTTCAGCGTGAGCGGAATCGTCACAGGCGAGATAACCGAGGACGTCAGGATGATGGTGAGCGCGAGCGGGCCGTTGCCGCCGAACATGCTAATCCACATAAAGGCAGTGACCGCCACGGGTACGCTGTACTCGAGCACGATGCCGCAGACAAGGTTGGGATTGGAGCCAAAGAACAGCGATCCCATGGCATAGGCTGCTATGGGAATAAGCACCGCCGAGACGAGCAGCGCCAAAATCAGGTGCAGGGGACGGCGGAATACCTCAGCGACCTGGTGGAAGGTGTTGCTGAGCGCACCTTGGAACGTCATAAAGGCGAAGAGGGCGGGAACGATGGGCTTAAGTACGCCGATCTGCTGGGGAAAGAGCACGCCGAGCGTTACGCAAATCGGAACGATGACCTGCATATGCCCCGCGAGGAACTTTCCCAGTCCAACCCATTGCTTCATATGCCCCGTGACTCCCTTTATCCGCGAACTCGTTTGAATGGATATGCTAGACGCTCGCATGCGTCCGTGTGGCTGAAACGCTCGAATATTTCGAGGCTATTACCGGCATCGTTTACCGAAACCACGGCGTGCTGCGAGGCTCTGTGTCCGTGCTGCACGGTATAATAAGCCCGTTCAACAGATCTGCCTGCCGAAGCGGGCATACACAAAGGACTCATCGCTATGAACCGTGAGAGGTATCGCGGCGACCTGTCCCTATCGGGGGTGGGCGCCTATGTCATCGCTTAAGACGACGCATCGCTGGGCGGTCGCTCGGCAAAATCCCGAGCTCGAAAAGGAGCTTTCGGCTGGTCTGGGCATACCCGGGCTGGTGGCACGCATTATGGTTGCGCACGGCATTGCCTCGATTGAGGAAGGACGGCTATTTCTGACGCCTTCGCTCGACCGTGATTGGGCCGATCCGCTCGTCATTCCGGGCATGTCGGTTGTTGCCGATCGTGTCGAGCGCGCCATTCGCAACCGCGAACGCATCGCCGTCTTTGGTGATTTTGACGTCGACGGCATTACGTCGACCTGCCTGTTGACCGAGGCGCTGCGAACGTTTGGCGCCGATGTCACACCGTTTATCCCGCACCGCTTTGACGAGGGATATGGCCTTTCGCGCGCGGCGCTCGACCGCGTTAACGAGCTCGCCCAACCCAATCTGATCGTGACCGTCGATAACGGTATCGCGGCCAAGGATGAGGTCTCCTATCTGGAGAGCCTGGGAATCGATCTGGTGGTTACGGACCACCACGAGCCGTCCGACCAGGTGCCGCAGGGCGTGCCCCTGACCGACCCTAAACTCGAGGATAAGGGCCCCTCGCGCGAGCTTGCCGGTGCCGGTGTGGCGCTCAAGCTGGTGCAGGTTTTGGGTGAGCGCCTGGGCAAGCCGTCGTATTGGCGTTCGTTGATTGAGGTTGCGGCGCTGGGCACCGTGTCCGACATGATGCCATTGACGCCCGAGAATCGCGCTCTGGTCGCCGAGGGTATCCAGCAGATGCGCGTGACGGCTCGTCCCGGCTACATCGCGCTTGCAGCGCTCGCCAAGGCTGATCTGACTACCATTACGGCGGACGGTCTATCGTTCTCGCTCATTCCCCGCTTAAACGCCGCCGGCCGCATGGCCGATCCAAAATTGGCGCTTGACCTGCTGCTTGCCCACGACCCCATCGAAGCGAGTGCGCTTGCCGCCGAGCTTGAGGAGATCAATCGCCAGCGTCGCGAGATCGAGGCGGAGCTCACGCGCGATGCCATGGCAAAGGTCGAGGAGACTTATGACGGCGGGCGCGCAATCGTCGTGGGCGGCG
>CAJKZP010000044.1:0-15154 GCA_905204415.1 uncultured Collinsella sp.
ACAAAATGGCCCGCGCATCACACAT
The DNA here is from genome assembly GCA_905204415.1 of uncultured Collinsella sp. Classification (GTDB taxonomy): domain Bacteria; phylum Actinomycetota; class Coriobacteriia; order Coriobacteriales; family Coriobacteriaceae; genus Collinsella. The sequence continues at coordinate 26 of CAJKZP010000044.1, forward strand.
CGATGCGCGGGCCATTATTTTCTGCGAGCGGCAGGTGGCGTCAGCGTATTATGCCTCGAGGTTTTCCTCGATCCAGGCGACGGCACCCTTGGGATCCTTAGTGAGGTCGATGTACTGTTTGCCCTTGGGCGACAGCAGCGTGATGCCCAGGCGGTCGGTGTCGGCCTTCATCTCGTTGTAATAGGTGCGAACCTGCGGAGCCAGGACGATGACGTTGTACTGGTCCATGATGGCGTAGTGGCTGCCGTAGGCACCGGCGTTGGCGGTAATGTCGATGCCCAGCTCGTCGGCGCCTTCCTTAAGCGCGTTGGCGAGCAGTGCAGAGGTGCCGGCGCCAGCGCACAGAACCAGAACCCTCAGATCCTTGCCCTTAAGGGCGGACGGAGCTGCGGAGGCCTCAGTGGCAGAAGCGGTCTCGACAACGGGAGCCTCAACGGCGGGGGCGGCAGCGGTCTTGACGGCCTTGGTCTCCTCGGCCTCTTCTTCGGCCAGGGTCTCGGCCTCCTGCTTGCACAGGACGTTGTCGTAGGCCTTGCAGAACGGGTAGTAGATCAAGAAGTCAACGACCAGCAGGACGACAACCAGGACCAGAGAAATCGGCTGGAAGTTGGTGTCGATGAAGGTGCCGATCGGTCCGGGGAGTGCCCACGGCATGGCATAGATAAAGCCGTTCATGCCCAAAAAGTCGATGAAGAACTTACCAATGAGGACGTTGGCCACGGGGGCAAACAGGAACGGGATCAGGAAGTACGGGTTGAGGATGATGGGCGCGGCGAACAGCAGCGGCTCGTTGACGGCGAACATCACGGGTACGACAGAGGCTTTGCCGACGGCCTTGAGCTGCTTGGAGCGCATAAAGAGCAGGAAGATGATCGGGACAATGAACGTGGCGCCGGTGCCGCCGAGTTCGCCGATGTAGTTACCGAAGTTCTCGGTCAGGGCGAGGGCGGGGTGACCGCCGGCCTGCAGCGTGGCGAGGTTGGTGGTGATGTTGCCAAACAGCGCAGCGTTGAGGGCAGGCTTAACGACCGAGGGGCCGTGGATGCCCATGAACCAGAACAGCGGGATCATGAACCAGATGAGGGCGAGGCCGGCGTAGGAATCGGCGGCGGCGAACAGCGGGCTCACCAGCGTGGAGATGACGTTGGCAAACGGGACGGCCAAGCAAGTGCGGCAGATAACGTCGATGACGGCGACAAACAGGATGGAGAAGCTGAAGGCGAAGATGTCGCGGAAGTTCTGGGCGATGGCGCCGGGGACTTCTTTGGGCAGCTTGATGGTGATGTCGCGCTTAATGCAGAAGGCATAGATGTTGACCGTGGCAAATGCGGCGACAAAGGAGCTCAGCAGGCCCTTGGTGCCCATGTTGTCGGTAAAGAACACCGAGACATCGGCGCCGTCGATCTTGGCACTCGTCTGGGTAACGGCCAAGATGAGCATAGCGCACATGGCGGCGACCATGGTGCTCGTGGCGTTGATGGCCTTGCCGGCAGGCATGCGGCGGTTCTTGGAGCCGGTCAGCGCGCTTGCGGTGGTGCCGGCGACCATGATGCCCACGACGCCCATCGTGAAGTTGTAAACCTTGTTGCAGAAGTTCACGACGTCGACGTTCCACCAGTCGGGCAGCGTAAAGCCGCCGACCGTGGCGACAACGCCCGGCAGGGTCGAAATAAGCAGGAAGACAGAAGAAGACAGGATGATGGGCATTGCTGCCAAAAAGCCGTCTTTAATGGCCTGAAGGTAGATGTTCTTAGAGACCTTGTCGAAGTACGGCTGACCTTTCTCCAAGAACTTAACGATCGATTCCATAGTTCACGCTCCTCTTTGCATGAAATCTTAATGGCATGGACGTTGAAAACCTATATGGTCTCCCGCTTGCTAAAAGCCCGGGTGCAGGCGGGGTCGGTCCCAGAGAGAGGGGAGCGGCTGGGTTTGTATCGCATAGGGCCGCTCCTTTCTCGGGGGAAAGCGAGGCGATGCGCTACTGCGCGTCCGCCATAGTGTCGGCGAGCTCCTTGTACCAGAGTGCCGACTGCTTGATGTAGCGTTTTTGCGTGTCGAAGTCGATGTAGAACAGGCCGTAGCGCTTGTTATAGCCATTGGCCCACGAGAACTGGTCCTGCAGGCTCCAGATAAAGTAGCCCTGGACGTCGACGCCCTCGGCGCGCGCCTGGAGCACCTTCTCCATGTGCTGGTCGACAAAGTCGATGCGCTCGGGATCGGCGACGATGCCGTTTGCGTCGGGCTCGGGGTCCTTGTGGCCCAGGCCGTTTTCGGTGATATAGATGACGGGGAGGTTGGGATAGGTGGCGCTGATGTGCTTGAGCGTGTCGTAGAGGCCTTGCGGGTAGATGAGCCAATCCCAGTCGGTGGTGGGGATACCCGGCATATCGACCTGCTGCCCGACGCCCTTAAACTTAAAGCACGAGGTGCCCTTGTCGCCGGTGCCGTTAAAGCTGTTGGTAGACTCGCCATCGTAGGCGGCGATAAACGCCGACTGATAGTAGTTGAGGCCGAACATATCGTTGCGGGGCGCCGCCTTGGCGAGCTCCTCCATGTCGCCGTCCTCAACCGTAAGTGTGGCGTTGTTGGCGCGCAGAATCTCGTTGATGAGTGAGAGGGTGTGCGCGGAGTAGTGACCCAGGAAGGCGCCGTCCATGATGAAGTCGGTGTAGAAGGCGTTGTACAGGTCGGCGGCGTGCTGGTCGGCGGGCGAGTCGGTGGCGGGATATGCCGGCGTCAGGACGTTGACCATGCCAATGCGGCCGCCCAGGTGCTCGGTCTCGTCCAGATCCTTATACAGGTTGACGGCGCGGGCGTGGGCAACGAGCTCGTTGTGCTGGCTCTGGATGCCGCTCGTCACATCAAAGTGATGGTTGGGCGGGAAGTTGCCTTGGATGTATTGGGAGTGCGAGAGGCTGATGAGCTCGTTGATGGTGAACCAATTCTTGACCTCGCGGAACTCACGGAAGCAGAACTCGGCATAGCGCACATAGGCGTCGACGGTCTTGCGGTTGAGCCAGTCGCCCTGGTTGAACAGGGCGGCGGGGGAGTCAAAGTGATGCAGGGACACATAGGGCTCGACGCCATACTTTTTGCAGCAGGCGAACAACTCGTGGTAGTGCTTAACGCCCTCGGCGAGGGGCTCGGCATCGTCGCCGTTAGGGAAGATGCGGGTCCAGGCGATGGACACACGGATGGCGTTGAGTCCATGCTCGGCAGAAAGGCGGATATCCTCCTCGTAGCGGTTGTAGAAATCACTGGCCGGGTCGGGCAAAAAGCGACCCTGGGCGACAAGGTAATCGTCCCACATGGTCTTACCCTTGCCTGCCACCTTCGTGGAACCTTCCGTTTGGTACGCGGCGGTTGCGGCGCCCCAAACAAAGCCCTTCGGCAGCTGCTGTACGCGGTTTAGCAAAGACATATGCATACACCCTCTCGTCTCGCTGTTCGATATTGTGCGTTTGCGCTCAGGAGGCTCCCTGGTTAGCGTTCAGCGGTGAAAAAGCCCGATAAACACTATCTTAAAATGATTAGAACCAAAATGAGCACGTGAATATTTGACAATGAGCACGTTAACATCCGGCTGGGATGTATAGAAACAAAACAACTTCAAACAGCCGCGAACGGTTGTATTTGTTCGGTAAGCGGTTTTGATTGACAGAAGTTTTCATGTTGTGGTATATGGCTCGGGTATCATGAGCACGTTATCAATGTATGTACGATGCGCCATGGGCGCGGGGAATAGTTGGGAAGCAGGTTGGCGTGGAAGGCATGGCTCAGCAGACAAGGAATGGTCGTTCGGCGAGCGCGGCAGAGGTTGCGGCGCTCGCTGGCGTGAGCCGCCAGACTGTGTCTCGCGTGGTCAACGGTATGCCCAACGTGACGGAAAAGACGCGCAAGCGTGTGCTGGCCGCCATGGAAGAGCTGGGCTTTCGTCCCAATTTTGCTGGAACGGCGTTGCGCGGCGGGTCGTATCGTTCTATTGGCCTGTGCATGTACAACATCACACGTGTCGGTAACCTGGCGACGCTCGAGGGTATCATGCAAGCGGCGCGCGAGCACGATTTTGCCGTCACTATGATCGAGATGGGCGGCGACAAGCCCTATGCACTTGCCGATGCCTCGCGCCGCATGGTCGAGCGACCCGTCGACGGCATGATTCTCAACATGAACCGCATGGCTCCCGATTTTGAGGAGTTTGTTCCCCAGCCGGGAGTGCGAACGGTCATCCTGTCCATGTATGCGCATCCGCGCTGCACGACGATCGACTCCGACCAGTATGGTTCGTGCGAGCTGTTGACCAATTATCTGCTGGAACATGGCCACTCGAATATGCGGTTTGTGGCGGGTCCGGAAAACTCGATTTCCTCGCGTTTTCGTGAGGCCGGTTGGCGCGATACGCTGGGTCGTGCTCATGTCGATGCCGCTCCGATGCTGCGTGGCGATTGGAGTGCGGACAGTGGGTACGCCATGGGCGAGCGGATTGCGGCCGAGGTGCTTGCCGGCGGGTCGCAGGCGCCGACTGCCGTGCTTGCGGCAAATGACCAGATGGCGCTGGGCGTTATCGCCGCGCTCGAGAACGCGGGCCTGTCCGTGCCCGACGACGTGAGCGTGGTTGGTATCGACGACGCACTCGAGGGACTTGTTCCTCACAATCGGCTGACGACGCTGCGATTTGATTTGCGCGGTGTCGGTAAGCTTGCGTTTGAGGCGGCGATTGGAGAGAACTCGTCTATCGAGGCGATTCATGTGCCGAGTACGCTGGTCGAACGCTCGACTGTTAGGGACATACGGGGTTAGGTTCTACTCCGTTTGTCTCGATCTGTAACAGGTAGACGGTCAAAAGCAGGCTACGTGTTACAGATTTAGATTCTTCGGAAAGAGCAATCCTGTTCGTCTCAATCTGTAGCAGCTGGGACCAAAAAACTCAGCTAGATGTTACAGGTCGAGACAAACGGCTTCCGACCTGCACAAAAAGGCCGGGGGCGGCGCGCCGTGTGACGTGCCGCCCCCGGCTGAGAAATGGGGACAGGTTATGTGGGCAGACAACCCCGCAAGCCGCTAGTCCAGACGACGGGTCTGCGCCACGTGCTTATACCAGTATGCGCTTGCCTTGGGTGTGCGCTTCTGGGTTTCAAAGTCAACGTAGAAGAAGCCGTAACGCTTGTTGTAGCCATTGGTCCAGGAGAACTGATCCTGCAGGCTCCACAGGAAGTAGCCGCCCACGTTGACACCCACCTCCATGGCCTTGAGCAGCCAGCGCAGGTGCTGCTCGATGTAGTCGATGCGCGGCTGGTCGTCCACAAAACCGTCCTTGTAGGGGTCCTTGTAGCCCATGCCGTTCTCGGTGATGAAGATCTGCTTGTAGTTGGGGTAGCGCTGCTTAATGTAGACGAGCAGATCGAACAGGCCCTCGGGATAGATGATCCAGTCCCAGTCGGTGGTGGGGATGCCAGGCTTGTTCACATGCTCGCCAATGCCCTTAACGCGCCAGCGGCCGGTGCCCTTCTCTCCCGTACCGTTGTGGTGCAGGTCGTTCTCGCCATCGTAAGCCTTCAAGAAGCGGCACTGATAGTTGTTAACGCCCAGGTAGTCGTTGTAGAGCGCGGCCTCGCGCATGATTTCCAGATCCTCGTCCAAGATCTCGATAGTGCCGCCCGAGACGGCGGCCAGGCGGTTGGCGCACTCGAGGGTGTCGGGCGCGTAGTCGCCGCGGAAGGTGGCGTCGAGCAAGAACTGGTTTTGCAGCACGTGCTCGTTGTTGGCGGCTTTGATGTCGGCGGGGTCGTTCTCGTTGAGCGGATACTTAAACTCCAGCGACTGAATGACACCAATCTTGCCCTTAAAGCCGCCGTTGTGGAAGGCCAGCACTGCCTTGGCGTGGGCGAGCATCATGTTGTGCTCGCACTGGAAGGCTTCGGCAAGATGTGCCTTGACGCCACCGGGGAAAGTGCCCTCGATGTAGGTGTTGGAGGCGTCCGCCCAGATCTCGTTAAAGGTGAACCAATAGGTCACCTGGTCGGCGTACTCCTTAAAGCAGAAGGTGGCAAAGTCCACAAAGGCGTCGATGGTCTCGCGGTTGAGGAAGTCGCCCTTCTCAAAGAGGGGCAGCGGCGTGTCAAAGTGATGCAGCGTGACGAACGGCTCAACGTGGTGCTTATGGCATTCGGCGAAGAGGTCGTGGTAGAACTGGACGCCCTCGGGGTTGATCTCGCCGGTGCCGTTGGGGAAGATGCGGCTCCAGGCGATGGAGAGGCGGATGCCGTTGATGCCGAACTCCTCGCACAGCTCCAGATCGACAGGGTACTGGTTGTAGAAGTCCGAGGCGGGATCGGGGGAGAAGCGCCCCTGGGCCTCCAGGAAGTCGTCCCAGGCGACTTTGCCCTTACCGTGATTGCGAGTCTCGCCCTCTACCTGGTAGGCAGCAGTGGCGCCGCCAAAGACGAAGCCTTCGGGAAACTGCGCGGGCGGGTTGGTGACGCTAGCAGGGTTAACGGACATGATGAAATATCCAATCGTCTAAATCGAAGGGCCAGCCGGTCTTGGATGGTCGGCTGACCCTGGGCGTTACTTACTTCGAAAGTTGTTCGGAGACGAAGGCGAGAGACTTATCGCCGTTCTGGGAGAGCTCGATGTACTGCTTGCCGCGGCAGGCGACGCACTTGTTGCCCACGCGCTCGCAGTCTTTCTGCAGGTCGGCCAGGTAGCTGGCGGCCTGCGGGGCCAGGACGACCAGGTCAAAGTCGGGGAGCATGTCCACGTGGTTGCCATATGCCTCGGCAGCGGTTTCAAGATCGATGCCGCGCTCCTTGGCAGCCTTGGCCAGTGCGTTGGCGAGCAGGCCCGAGGTTCCGCCGCCCTGGCAGAGCACGAGCACGCGCTTGCCGTTGAGATCGCTGGCGGCCGTTGCCTCGGCAGCGGGTGCTGCGGAAGTGGCGGGGGAGTCGGCCTTCACGGCCTCGGCAGCAGCGCCGGCGGCAACACTCTTGGCGTCAGCCTTGCCCTGGAAGGCATCGTTGAGCTTGGCGGCCTTCTCGGCGTTCTTGGCGGCGAGCTCCTCTTGGGAAATCTCGGCCTCCTCGGCGCACTTCTGGGCGTCGTAGGCACGGAAGAACGGGTAGTACAGAACGAAGTCGACGACCAGGATAAGGGCGAGCATCACAAAGGCGAGCGGCTGGAAGCCCAGGCCCATGATGGTGCCGATGGGGCCGGGGACAGTCCAGGGCAGGGTGTACATAAAGCCGTTCATGCCCAAGAAGTCGATAAAGATCTTGAGGATCCAGATGTTGGCGATCGGGGCAAAGACAAACGGGACAAAGAAGACGGGGTTGAGCACGATGGGCGCGGCGAACAGCAGCGGCTCGTTGACGGCAAAGCAGACGGGGACGATGGCGGCCTTACCGACGGCGCGCATCTCCTGGGACTTAGCCAGGAAGCAGAACATAAAGACCAGGACGAGCGTGGCGCCGGTGCCGCCCATGCAGACGACGAAGTACTGGGCACCCTGGGTCAGGACAGCGGAAGCGTGCTGGCCAGCCTGGAACGCAGCCAGGTTGTCGGTCATATTGGCAACGAGAGCGGCGGCGATGGCGGGCTCGACGATCGAGGGGCCGTGGACGCCGACGAACCAGAAGAGGCTCATGGCGCCGTAAATCACAGCGAGGCCGATGTAGCCATCGGCAGCGGTGAACAGGGGCTGGAACACCTGGATGACACCCTGGGCAAAGCAGAAGCCAAAAGCAGCGCGGAAGACGATGTCAAAAACCCAAAAGACGGTGATGCAGACGGAGAAGGGGATGATGTCCTTAAAGGTCTGCGAGATGTTGGGCGGAACCTGCTCGGGCATCTTGACGGTGATGTTGCGCTTAATGAAGAACTTGTAGATGATGCCGGTCACAAACGCAGCGATAAAGGCGGTCAGCAGGCCCTTGGAACCAAGGTAGGTGGTGTTGAAACCGCTGGCGGCGTCCGTGGCGATCGTGTCGCTCGAAAGGAGCAAGAAGCCGATGATGGCCGCGCACATGCATGAGATAAAGTTAATCTGGTTATTCTTGGGCAGGTCGCGGTTCTGAGCGTCGGCGAAGTGCTTGGCCGTGGTGGCGGCGCAGGCGATGGCCAGGATGCCCATGGAGTAGTTGTAGCACTTCCACAGAGCGTTGTTGATGTCATCGGGCCAGTAGAAACCCCAGATGTTGGGGACCGAGGCTACCAGGCAGAAGATGGACGAGAAGATGATGATGGGGATGACGGAGATAAAGCCGTCGCGGATCGCCTTGAGGTACTTGTTGCGGGCGATCGCGTTGAAAAAGGGCTGGCCCTTTTCGATGATGGCGATGAGTTGCTCCATGCAATGCTCCTAAGAGTCGGTGGGTTAGCAACGATGGTAGCTTTTGACGTTCGGTTGCCAAAATGTTGACGTTGCCATTTTGTGACACAAAAAAAGACGCGAACCGGTGGTTCCTGTGCCTGCGAACCGTCGATTCCTTACGCGTAAACGTTTGAGCCGCCCGGTGGCTCTGTGTTTGCACAATGGCAACGTTAACATTTGGGCGACAAAAGCCGTTCGGGGAAGCAAAAATGTCGGTGAACGGTAGGTTTTGGGTGGTGAGCGTATGGTGGGGGAGGCGTTAGATATACTTGAAGACGTTTCATTTGACTGCGTAGGGTGCCACCAATGGCATCGTTGACATAGAAAGATCGACCTATGGCCGCTGTTAAAAAATCGGTATCCGTCAAAGACGTGGCGCGCCTCGCGGGCGTCTCGGAGCAGACGGTCTCGCGCACCGTGCACGATTCGCCCAGTGTGCGCCCCGAGACCAAGGAACGCGTGCGTGCCGCCATGCGCGAGCTGGGGTATCGCCCCAATTTCGCCGGTCGATCGCTGCGCCGTGGCAAGTTTAAGACCGTCGGCGTCGCCATGTTCAACATTACCGGTACCGGCAACCTCGACCGTATGGAGGGCTTTGCCGCCGCGGCCGACAAACATGGCTATGCCATCACCCTCACTAAAGTAGATGGACATCCCTATACCCTCGAGAGCGCATCGTCGCGTATGAGCGCGCTGCCGGTAGACGGCATGGTCGTGATCATGAATCGCATGCCGGCGGACTTTGGCACCTTCGAGCCGCTGCCCGGCATGCAGACGGTGCTCGTTACGATGCTGGAGCACCCGCTCTGTTCAACGGTCGATAACGACCAGTTCGATTGCTCGCGCCAGGTGGTCGAGTACTTGCTGGGGCGGGGGCACAAAACCGTGCACTTTATTTCGTGTCCCGAGCGCTCGCTTTCGGGCATGCGGCGCGAGGAAGGCTGGCGCGAGACATTGCGCGCGCATGGTATTGAACCGCCGCGACTCGTCCGTGGGGATTGGACGGCACAGAGCGGATATGCTGCTGGTCAGGCTCTGGCGGAAGATCCGACCTGTACGGCCATTTATGCTTCCAACGATGCCATGGCCTACGGCTGCATTCGCGGGCTCGAGTCGTGCGGAAGGCGTGTGCCCGAGGACGTGAGCGTGGTGGGTGTTGATGACAGCCTGGGCGATATCGTGCCCGACCGTCGCCTGACCACGGTGCGCTTTGACAACAAGCGCGTCGGCATGTGGGCGGTCGACAAGATTGCCGGCGTCGATGGGGGTGCGTCTGGCGTGGAGCACATGCTGATTCCCGGTGTGCTCGTAGAGGGCGATACGGTGCGCGATTTGCGTTAGGGTGCGGCCCTGTTTGGGTTGCCGCTAATTGTGTTCGATATTGTTTAGATTGGTTTAAAAACCGTTCACGGGCAAAAAGTGACCGTTCATAGTTCGAAATTACGTTTTGAGCTGTTCTTTTTTGTTTGAATGTTATTGTTTCTGTCATACACAACGCAGCGCGTATGCCCGGACGCGATGCTCTCCATTGGTTCATATGTGAAAGGAACGCAATATGGCAACCAAAGAAGAAATCTCGATGGTTGGATTCGAGATCGTCGCATACGCAGGTGACGCCCAGACCGATCTGCTTGCAGCGCTCGATGCTGCTCGCGAGGGTGACTTTGAGAAGGCCGAACAGCTGCACAAGGATGCCAGCGATGCGCTCATCGGTGCCCACGACACGCAGACCAAACTGCTTTCGCAGGAGGCCGGCGGTGGCGAGATGGAGATGACTTTCATCATGGCTCACGCTCAGGACACTCTCATGACCACTATGATCCTGGAGAAGCAGACCCGCTTTACCATCGATGCCTATAAGCGCATCGCCGCACTCGAAGCTAAGCTCGCCTAACGAGCCCGCACAACCAAGTCCCCTTCCAAAAACCCTGCCGCTACCCGCGGCAGGGTTTTTCTGTCCTCCTCCAAGTTGCGGTGGAATAGGGACTGAATAGGGGCCGGCGGGCACAAAACAATCCCTATTCCACCGCAACTCATCCCGAGATAGTCATTGGGGACGTTCTTAAACGACTAGTCATTGGGGACAGTCTTGGTGCGCTCCGTTCGTCCTCCCGTTCAGTTTTTTACTGGGTGGGTATACTTCCATCCGCAATACAGACCGGACTGAGGAGGTATCCAAATGCCGGGTAACGGGTCAATACAAAAAAGAGACGCGCGCGTGATGGCTCATGGGCGTCCTGTCCAGATAACCGAGCACACGACGGTAACCGAGCTGCAGCCCAGCCTGTCCGATATCGTGTGCGCAAACAAAAAGCTGCAGATTGGCTTTATCGTTGCACTCGTGGTACTGGCGCTGCTGTCGGGCTTTGTAGCTCGTCCGCATTATGCCGACACCAAGACCTGGGACTCCACCATCGAGATCATCGATCAAAAGAAAGGTAACGTGCTGGCGCTCACGACCTCGTGCGTGGCGCTGTCTGCGGGCATTACCGCGCTGCCGGGTGATACGGGAACACCGGTTGCCGAGCAGCTCGCGCAGCTTTCAGGCAACCTTGGTATCGTGCTTGCCGTGCTCTACCTCGAGAAATATTTGCTCACAATTCTGTGGTCGGTTGGCTTGGGCATCTTAATCCCGTTTGCGTTGGTACTCTTTGCGGTGTCGCTCGGCATTCATGGGCGCTGGAGCACGAGCACCGTCCTTCGCCGCGTGGCGACGCGCGTGCTGGTGGTTGCCGTGATCGGCATGGCGTTGGTGCCTGCAAGCGTATGGGTGTCGCAGAAGGTCGACGAGACTTATCGCGTCAGCATTGAGCAGGCCGAGCAAAAGGCGGCTGACGCTGCGGGTGCGGCAGATAGCGACAGCTCCAAAGCAAGCAAGAAAAAGACCGAGTCCACAGAGTCCAAGAACGTGCTTGAGCAGCTTGCCGACGGTGCCTCGAGCCTGGTCACGTCGGTAACCAGTGGTGCCAAGCAGATGACCGACGAGATCGTGCGGCAGGTGACCGACCTTATCGAAGGCGTCATCGTGATGATCGTGACCTCGTGCGTGATTCCATTGCTGGTGCTCGCGGCGTTTTTGTGGCTGGGGCACACCCTGCTGGGGATTGATATCTCCGGTCCCGCGAACTATTTGACGGGTCGTTTCTTGAGCACTCCGTCCAGACATGCCAAGAAGAGCGGGCAGTCTGAGTAGGCGGCAAAGCGATCCTTGGAAGATCAACCGTGAGAAGGGCGGCCGAGACGAGTTCTCGGCCGCCCTTTTGCTTGTTGAGCACATGGTCGCTACGTCCGTGCCGTGCCCAAACGGTCAGCAATCATCTTTGAACGGTATTTGTTCAAAAAAGAACAAAGATAAACAAATAGTTGTTGCAGTAACTGTTCGAATGTGTTCAAATAAACATGAACAGTGAAGAACCGCACATTCAGATGCCCGGACCTGAACGCGATTCAACACTTCCAAACAGAAACTACGCACCTGCGTATCTCTCAAGGAGGATGTCATGAGGGTTGTAATCGCTTCCGATGCCGACGGTATGTCGATGAAGGAGTCCATCAAGGAGATGCTCATCGCCGACGGTCACGAGGTCGTCGACTATTCCGAGACCCCTGCCGCGGACTTTGTCGATTCCGCGACCGCCGTTGCCAAGGACCTGCTGGAGCACAAGGATTCCCAGGGCTTCGCATTCGATAAGTACGGCGTCGGCTCCTATATGGCCGCCGTCAAGATCAAGGGCATGGTCGTCGCCAACATTTCCGACGAGCGTTCCGCCTACATGACCCGCGAGCACAACGGCTCGCGCATGGTCACCATGGGCCCGGGCGTTGTGGGCACCGAGGTCGCCAAGAAGATCGCCCGCGAGTTCCTGCGTGCACAGTACGCCGGCGGCCGTCACCAGATCCGTGTCGACATGCTCAACAAGATGGCCTAACGAGAGCCACCGAGAACTCGAACTTCTACCTCAACTTGTGAATTCAGACGAAAGGACGTTCTGATGAAGAAGACCATCGCAATCGGTTGCGACCATATCGTTACGGACGAGAAGATCTATCTGGCCGACCGCCTGGAGCAGGCTGGCTACAAGGTGCTCGACTGCGGCACCTACAGCCACACCCGTACGCACTATCCCATCTACGGCAAGGCCGTGGGCGAGGCTGTTGCCAGCGGCAAGGCCGACTTTGGCGTGGCCCTGTGCGGTACCGGCATCGGCATCACCAACGCCGTCAACAAGGTTCCCGGCGCCCGCTGCGCCCTGGTCCGCGACATGACCTCTGCCCTGTATGCCCGTCGCGAGCTCAATGCCAACATCGTGGGCTTTGGCGGCAAGATCACCGGCGAGTTCCTGATGGCCGATATCATGCTTGCCTTCCTGGAGGAGCCCTACGAGAAGACCCCCGAGCACGATGCCCTGATCGCCAAGATCGATGCCTGCAATAAGGCCGACGCCGAGGCTCAGGCTGACCCGCACTTCTTTGACGAGTTCCTCGAGAAGTGGGACCGCGGCGAATACCACGACTAAGGAGGTTACGCGGTTTTACCAAACCGCGTAACGGGTCGACGCTGCGCGACGCTCGCTGACGTTGAGGGTGCCTGTGGGGTTACCGCTGTTGTTGCGAAGCGTTCTGGTACGGCAAGTTGCTCCGATAACACGTTTGCTTGCTGAGCTTGTGTGCTTCGCTCTTGGCGGTACTCGGCATTCTGCAGCTTTTCAATTGACGGCTCGCGTTTCTGTAATGGGGCGCGGGCCAGTTTTCTATCAGCCCTATTGACTTGGTGGGCTGTCGTAAGAAAGGGAAGGCTCCTATGGAGTTTGTTCTTGATAACGGTTCTATCCGCGTGGCACTGAGCACGGCGGGCGGGTCGTTCACTTCTATTGCGGCCAACGGTCGCGAGTATCTGTGGCAGGGCGATCCGGCGGTGTGGTCGGGCCAGGCACCTATTTGCTTCCCGATCTGCGGTGGCCTTCGTGACGGTCACGCAATGACCATGGGTGGCCGCGAGGTAAAGCTCGCCCGCCACGGCTTTGCGCGCAAACAGGAGTGGAAACTCGAGGAACAGAGCGACAACATGGTTGCGCTGAGCTTAAGCTCTGCCGACCATGCCGAGTTGCTCGAGCAGTACCCGTATCCGTTTAAGATCGTTGCTCGTTACACGATCGATTCGGAAAAGGTGGCCGTGTCGTACGAGGTGACCAATGAGGGCACCGAGGACATGCCGTTCTTTGTGGGCGGCCACCCCGGCTTTAAGTGCCCGCTCGACGAGGGCGAGTCCTATGACGACTACGAGCTCCGTTTTGAGCAGCGTGAGGCCACCGAGCTCTGTACTGCCGTTCCCTCGACGGGCCTGATTGATGTTGAGCATCGCAGCAAGAACCCGATGGTCGGCCACGACTTGCCGCTTACCCACGAACTCTTCGACTTCGCGGAGACCATCTTTGACGTGCTTGAGAGCCGCGTGGTTACGCTGACCAAGAAAACTGAGGACAAGGGCGTGCGCCTGACGTTCCCCGATATGCCGTACCTGATTGTGTGGAGCAAGCCCGAGGGCGACTTTGTGGCTGTTGAACCGTGGGGCGGCCTGTCCACCTGCTCCGACGAGGACGATATTCTGGAGCACAAGCGTGGCTGCCTGGTTGCCAAGCCGGGGGAGACCGTTACCCGCGGCTTTGAGATCGAGATCCTTTAACGAGTTATCGTATGTTTGGGGCGGGTCATGCCACCCCGGAACAGGAGTTCAATATGATTCTGACCGTTACCATGAACCCGTCGATCGATACGCGCTATCAACTCGACAAGCTGATCATCGACGACGTTAACCGCGTGACGCCCGAAAAGACCGCTGGCGGTAAGGGCCTCAACGTGAGCCGTGTGCTGCTGCAGCTGGGCGACGACGTGCTCGCGACCGGCCTGCTCGGCGGCCACATGGGTGCCTATATGGCTGAGCTTATGGATGCCGACGGCGTCAAGAACGACTTTGTGCCCATCGCCGGTGAGACGCGCATTTGCCTGAATATCCTGCACGAGGGCAATCAGACCGAGCTTTTGGAGAGCGGTCCGCAGATCGCCCCGGCCGAGCTCGAGGCCTTTACGGCCAAGTTTGCCGAGCTTGCAGCGAAGGCGGACGTTGTGACGCTTTCGGGCTCGCTGCCGCGTGGGGTCGATGCCGGCTACTATGCCGAGCTCGTCAAGATCGCCGAGGAGGCGGGCGCCAAGGTGCTGCTTGACACCTCGGGTGCATCGCTGGAGGCCGCGCTGGAGTCTGACGCTAAGCCTGAGCTCGTAAAGCCCAACCTGACCGAGATTAACGGCCTGCTGGGTACGTCCTTTACGACCGATGATGTCGATGCCCTGCGCGAGGCGCTTGCCGCCGATGACCGCTTTGCCGGTATTCCCTGGGTTGTCGTTTCGATGGGCGCTGCCGGTTCGGTGGGCTTCCATGAGGGCCGCGCGTTCCGCGCCAAGACGCCCGCGATTGCGGCTGTGAACGCAACGGGTTCCGGTGACTCGACCATCGCCGGCTTTGCGCATGCCATTGCGGCTGGTGCCGACGATGTCACGGTGCTCAAGACCGCCAATACCTGCGGCAAGCTCAACGCCATGGATCCCAAGACCGGCCACCTGGTCATGGACCGCTGGGACGAGATCTTCAACAACGTTGAAGTAACGGAGCTCTAGAGTTACGGCGTTTTACCAAACGCCGTAACCGGTCGACGCTGCAAACCCGCCAGAGCGGCAATCTGCCTTTCAACTTCGGCGGCATG
>CAJKZP010000045.1:0-15117 GCA_905204415.1 uncultured Collinsella sp.
GGCGTGCCGTCGGCACGCTCATTGTTTTGTGGATGTGGCGCAGGTACGGTCCCTTGGCAACATCGCACCCCCCCAAGATTTCCAAAAAGTTAACCTTTGTTGACCTCAATAGTTAGATAAACTAAACTATTTTTCAAAAGTGCGCTCGAGCTAACTAATGAACTCGAGTGCTGAGGCACCGTGCCGCGTCCAATGCGGCAAAAGGGAGAAGCAACATGAAGAAGTCGACGTTCAACACCCTGCTTGTTGGTGGCGGTTTTCTGCTTGGCACGGCCGGCATCAAGCTGCTCACCAGCGCTCCGGTAAAGAATGCCTGCGTGCAGGGCATTGCGTGCGGCATGCGCATCAAGAACGGCTACCAGGACATGGTCGAGCAGGCCAAGGCTAATGTCGACGACATGGTTGCCGAGGCGGCCTACATCACCCAGAGCGAGGCCGCCGCGGACAACGCAGCCGAGTAGCGTTCCCAGGCACAAACTATGAGATTCTCGATTATCAGCGAGATCCCCGGCAGGACCCGCCTCCAGTTGGCGGGTCCTGTGCCAGAGAGCGATCTCGACGCGCTTCTAAAGCTCAGCGGCGAAATCGATGGTGTGCGCAAGGTGCGCGTCTACGGCCGCATCGGCCAGATGGCGCTCGAGTACGACGAGCCGCGCCGCGATGCCGTGCTGGCCGCCGTCGGTGCGCTCGACGCTCAGGCCATTGCCGACGCAAAGACGGGTTACGTGATGCAGCTTGAGCCACGCAAGCACAAGCTCGTCATGGATCTTGTCACACTTATCGGCGCCCACTGCGCGCGCCGCTGGTTCTTGCCGACGCCTCTGCGTGCGGTGTTTGTCGTGGCCGGTTACATGGCATTTTTGCGCGCTGCCCTTCATGAGCTGGCGCAGCCGCGCCTGACCGTTTCTGTGCTCGACGCTTCGGCCATCGGCATTTCGTTCGTCAAGCGTGATGTCGATACCGCGGGCCAGACAATGTTCCTGCTCAACGTGGGCGAGCTGCTCGAGGACTATACCCGCGCCATGAGCGAAAACGAGCTTATCAACTCGCTGCTCGATGTGCCCGACAAGGCGCAAAAGGTCGTCGGCGACACCGAGGTAAGCGTTGCCGCGACCGAGCTTGAGCCTGGCGATCTGGTCGCCGTGCGCACTGGCATGTCCATCTGCATTGACGGCGTGGTCGAGCAGGGGAGCGCCATGGTAAACCAGGCGACCCTGACCGGCGAGCCGCTGGCCGTCGAGCGCAGCGTGGGCGACGACGTGTTCGCCGGTACCGTCGTGGAAGACGGCGGCATCTTGGTGCGCGTGCGCGCCAATACGGCTCAGACCAAGCTGCGCTCGATCGTTTCGCTCGTGCAGACGGCCGACTCGCTCAAGTCCGAGGGCCAGTCGCACATGGAAGACCTCGCCAACAAGATCGTCCCGTGGAACTTCCTGCTCGCGGGCCTGGTTGCGCTTACCACCCGCAGCCTCATCAAGACCTCAGCGGCGCTGATGGTCGACTACTCATGCGCACTCAAGCTCACGGGTTCGGTCGCCGTCATGACTGCCATGAGCGATGCTGCCAAGATGGGTGTTATGGTCAAGGGCGCGAAGTACTTTGAGTCGTTTGCCAAGGCCGACACCATTGTGTTTGACAAGACTGGCACGCTCACCGAGGCGCAACCGCGTCTTGCCTGTGTGCTCACCACCGATGGCTGGAGCGAGGACGAGGTTCTGCGCCTTTCTGCTTGCTTGGAGGAGCATTTCCCGCATCCGGTGGCGCGTGCCGTGGTCAACGCCACCCGCGAGCGTGGGCTCGAGCACCGCGAGCGCCATGCCGCCGTCGAGTACATCGTGGCGCACGGCATCGCTTCGTCCATCGAAGGGCGTCGCGCGATTATCGGCTCGGCACACTTTGTGTTTGAGGACGAGGGCGCGCAGCTCGAGGCCGACATTAAGGAGCAAATCGAGTCCCAGATGCAGGGCTTGTCGCCGCTGTATCTGGCGGTCGACGGCACGGTCGTCGGCGTGCTCGGCATCGAGGACCCGCTCAAACCCGGCGTGCGTGAGGCCATTGCCGACCTGCATGCGCTGGGCGTCAAGCATGTCGTTATGCTCACGGGTGATTCCGAGCGCACGGCCGAGCGCATCGCGCGCGAGGCGGGTGTTGACGAGTTTAAGGCCGAGCTGCTGCCCGAGGACAAGTACGCCTATGTGGAGCGCATTAAGAGCGAGGGGCGCCATGTTGCCATGGTGGGCGACGGCGTCAACGATTCGCCGGCGCTCGGTTTGGCCGACGTGGGCCTGGCGATGGGTGGCGGAAGCGACATCGCCAAGGAGGTCGCCGATATCATCCTGACCGACACGGATCTCGCCGCGATTGTGCGCCTGCGCCGAATGAGTCAGGGGCTTATCGACCGTCTGACGAGTTCGTATTCCAAGGTGATGCTCACCAACTCGGCGCTCCTGGCGCTGGGCATTACCGGCGCGATTACCCCGCAGGCATCGTCGCTGCTGCACAACGGCTCGACGATCGCCTACAGCCTGAGCAACGCGAAGGCGTACCTGCGCTAGCGTTTTTGCTTGAGTTTATGGCCTGCATTCGGACGGTGTTGCATCCGCCAGAATGCAGGCCTTTTGCGTTTGACCATGTGCTAGCAGCAATATATAGTGATGCTAGCAGAGATAGCAGAAGTCGAAGGTGAGGTTGAGATGGGTGCTGTTGGCGGCATGGCACAGGTGAACGTTCGCGTTGATCGTCAGGTCAAGGACCATGCGGAGGAAGCGTTGCGGCTTTCGGGCGCCTCGCTGCCCGAGCTTATCAAAAAAGTCGTAGCGAAGGTTGCACAGGGCGGCGGTTCGTGCGAAGAGGTGTTGTCGGCCGTTGACGACCAACTGCCTAGTGCTGGTGCCACCTCGCCGTTTGCCGCATCATGGGCGGCGGCGGATCAGCTTTACGCGGACCTGGGCATCGCTGCGTCGCCTGTATCCGACGATCGCGGTTGGGACACAATCTATTCCGAAGCCATGGACGAGCGCTATCGCCAAAAGGGGATGATCCTGTGAGCGGGGCTCCCCTCAAAATAATGGTGGATGCCAACGTATGGGTTGATTCGTTTTGCGCCGACCATGCCGAGTCGTTTGCCGCGCGTGCGTTTATTGGGCAGGCGACGGAGGCGGGGGCATTGCTGTTCTTTCCGGTGCATATCGCTAAGGACGTGCTGTACGTTGTCCAACACGAGCTGAAGCGTAGCGTTCTTGCCAGCGGGGGAGCACTCGACGAGGCTTCTGCCCGCGCGATTGGCGATGCGGCGCTGGCGTATGTTCGGAATATGACCGAAAACGCTATGGCCGTGGGCGCTGATGCATCGGACCTTTGGCTGGCCGACAAATACTTAGCGCTCCATCGCGATTACGAGGACAACTTGGTGCTCGCCGCATGCAAGCGCGCGCAGGTTGATTACTTGGTAACTAACGACCGCAAACTGCTCGAACATGCCGATCTTGCAGCAAAGACACCTCGTCAAATGATGCCGATTCTTGCTTTGAACGAACGCGGCGGCGCGGCTATCGGTTGACGCGAACTGTTTGCGGGCCTCTTGGACGACGATGCGCCAAGGGGCCCGCGTCTGCTATTTACAAAAGCTCGGCCTTAATGGCGGGACTTTCTGCGAGCTGCTCGGCTGCCTTTTCGTCGGAATCGTTTAGTGCTGCCAGACTGCGGTAGACCCACTCGTTGACCTGGGTGTTCTTGACGCCCGCGGTCTGCATAAGGGTGCCTACCTCGCGGATTGCTGCGAACAGATCGGCTTTGGGACCCGCGAGCTCGACCTCGATGCCGTGGTAGGCGGCCACGCCGCGGTTCTCACTCACGTGGTCGATAAAGCCCTCGACGGTCTCAAGCTGCTGGGCGAGAGCTGCATCACCGTCAGCGTCCAGCGCGACGAGTGCGTTCGATACCGTGAGGGCGGGATGTCCGCAGGGGACAAAGCCTTCGATGACATCCATAGCTTCGGTAATGGTTGAGCCCAGGCCTGCGAGGGCATTGACGAGTTGCTGCTTGGTATCCATAACGGTCCTTTCGACGGGTCAATTTTGCTTGGCGAAAATATACGTGACGCGATCGGTAGCAAAAGTGCGAAGTGTGGTGCACATTAGGGTCTTCACAGCTCGTGCATAGAGCAGCTGTCTACCTTTAGAACGTGGTAAGATAGCTATCCACGAGCGGGGGTCACCTCGCGCGTACCTTGAAAAGTCGACGGCTATCGGGTGCCAGCGCGCTCGATGCCATCCAGACTTTCCCGACATTCGGGGGCGACTGGTTTCGACACGATAGCTCTGAGAGAGGAAGCAAGCCGAGGTCTCCTCGCCTCGTTAAACAGGGGTACCGTCAAATTGAATTGACAACAACTCTTCTTTTGAGCCTATGGCTCTCGCTGCTTAGTTTATAGCGGCGCGTCAACCCGGTGATTTCCCCGACACCGGCGCGACGTCATTTTAGGGGAATGCTCCCGCGCACGTAATCGGTATGGCGCGGGCTAAGACCGAACCGGTCGGGATGCCGCGAGCGTGTCGCTGCGCGCAAAGCGTCCGAGACTAAACCAGCGACTGAGCTTGGAGATGCCAATCAGGGGGCTTTCGTGGACCGGAGTTCGATTCTCCGCGCCTCCACCAATAGTTACAGGCAGGTAGAGAAGTGTCTCTACCTGCTTTTTTATTACATATAGATACCGCGGAGAATCGAACTCTACGCAGGGCGCGAGCGTTAAGCAACCGCCTCAGTGACGCAGAGTGGGATGTACTTTCCCAATGGCAGCCCAGGCGGAAAGTCCATCCCGGAATCCGCGCTCAGACTGGGACGCAGTTTCCGGATGACGCCGCAAGCGGAAAGCGCGTCCCGGAATTTAAGCTCGGAATGGGATGCATTTTCCGGATGGCGCCTCAAGCGGAAACTGCAACCCAGAATCGAGCCGCAGAGTGGGATGCGCTTTCCCAATGGCAGTTCAAGCGGAAAGTCCATCCCGGAATCGCCCCTCAGAACGGGACGTGCTTTCCGCCAGCCGCTCCGTCCTCCTCAACTCAAAACCAATGCGCTCTCTATCCCAAAACTGGGTAGAAGAAGGCCAAAACGAAACAGCAGGAGGTCAACATGACTGCAGAAGATAAGGCAAAGAACGCCGGCAAAGTCGCGCTCGTTTTGGAGGGCGGCAGCTTCCGCGGGCAATTTACCGCAGGCGTGCTCGACGTTCTCATGGAGGCCGGCGTCGAGATCCCGGCGGTATATGGCGTATCGGCAGGTGCCCTCAACGGCGTGAACTACAAGTCGCACCAGATCGGCCGTGCCAACCGCATTAACCTGGCTTTCTGCAACGACAATCGCTTCATGGGCGCCGCATCGTTTGCGTCCACGGGCTCCATCGTCGGCTACGACTTTATCTTCAACGATGTCCAGGACCGCCTGGATCCCTTTGACAATGAGGCGTTCGACGCGAGCCTCATCGAGATGTACGCCGTCGCGACGGACATGCTCTTTGGAACCGCCGCGTACCTGCCGGTCAAAAGCGCCGTGCTCGACCTCGACGCCGTGCGCGCATCGACGTCGCTGCCGCTGGTGACGCCGCCGGTCGAGATTGACGGGCACAAATACGTCGATGGTGGCGTAGCCGATTCGGTCCCCATCGAGCACGTGCTGGAGGAGGCGGGCTTCGATCGCGCGGTTGTCATTGTCACGCAGGACCGCTCGTACGAGAAAAAGCCCTACGAGTTTATGCCTGCCGCGCGCGCCCGCTATGCCGACTACCCCTACCTGCTCGAGGCTATCGAGACGCGCCACAACCGCTATAACATCCAGCGCATGCATCTGTGGAAGTATGAGCGCGAGGGCCGCGCGCTGGTCATTGCTCCGCAAAAGCCGGTCGAGGTCGGCCACGTTGAGCACGATCCGGCAAAGCTCCTCGACCTGTATATTCAGGGCCGCCAGGAGGCAAAGCGCTTGCTGGGAGATATCGAGGCATTTGTCGAGCGCTAGTGTCGCGACGTCACGACCCATGGATGACATGTGCAGAAACTCTGGTCGGAGCCAAAATACCTGTTGACTCGGGCGGCGAGCGGGGTAATATGGACGGGTTACTTGCAGAGCCCCGTGAATCTCTGTAACAACACGTACTGTACATGGAGGAGTCTAAGTGATTTCGAAATCGACTCACTACGCCAAGCAGGGCGAGGTCCAGCGCAACTGGGTTCTCGTCGACGCCGATGGTGCTGTCCTGGGCCGTCTTGCCACCCAGATCGCAATGATCCTGCGCGGTAAGAACAAGCCCCAGTTCACGCCCAACAGCGACTGCGGCGACTTCGTTGTCGTCATCAACGCCGATAAGGTCCAGCTTACCGGTAACAAGGCCGACACGAAGACCTATTATCGCCACAGCGGCTACAACGGCGGCCTCAAGGCTGAGAGCTTCCGCCAGGCTATGGAGAAGCACCCGGAGAAGGTCATCGAGCGCGCCGTTCGCGGCATGCTGCCCAAGACCACCCTCGGCCGCGCCCAGATGACCAAGCTTAAGGTCTACGCTGGTGCCGAGCATCCGCATGCTGCCCAGAACCCCACGAAGATTGAGCTGGAGGCTTAAAGATGGCTGAGAACACCGTTGTCTACCAGGGTACCGGCCGTCGTAAGAACGCCGTCGCCCGCGTCCGTCTCGTCCCCGGCACCGGCAAGGTGACCATCAACAAGCGTGACGCCGAGCAGTATTTCGGCCGTCATCAGCTCGTTGAGAACGCCCTTGCTCCCTTCAAGGTGACCGACACCGCCGGTCAGTTCGACGTTATCGCTCTGTGCGATGGCGGCGGCATCTCCGGTCAGTCCGGCGCTCTGCGCCTGGGCATCGCTCGCGCTCTTCTGAACGCTGGCGACTACCGTGCTGACCTCAAGAAGGCCGGTTTCCTTACGCGCGATGCTCGCGTGGTCGAGCGCAAGAAGTACGGCCTCAAGAAGGCTCGCCGCGCTCCCCAGTTCTCCAAGCGCTAAGGTTTTATCTCCTTACGAGATGCAATGTACAAGCGGGGCCTGCCGATTGCTCGGCGGGTCCCGCTTTTCTTTTTCGACTAGGGTGGGCGGCTGCGTTTTGCCCACTTGGGAAGGAGCGATCCTATGCCCCAGAACATCTTCGGTACCGACGGCGTCCGTGGCGTCGCCAACGCCGACCTCTCGTGCGACCTCGCGTTTCGCCTTGGCCGTGCTGCGACCAAGTTCCTTGGTCCGGACATTTGCATCGGCCGTGACACGCGTCTTTCGGGCACCATGCTCGAGAGTGCTCTGACCGCCGGCATTATGGCCGAGGGCGGCCGCCCGCACTGCTGCGGCGTTATCCCTACGCCGGCCGTGGCGCTGCTCACCGTCCAAAACGAGCTCGACGGCGGCATCGTCATCTCTGCTTCGCACAATCCTCCGGAGTTCAACGGCATCAAGTTCTTTAGCCGCAAGGGCATGAAGCTTCCCGATGCTGTCGAGGAAGAGATCAGCGCTTGGGTCATGTCCGAGGAGGCCATGGCTGCCGATACGCTGCCGACCGGTGCCGGTGTGGGTCACATCATCAAGATGAAGGACGCTCGCAAGGCGTATGTCGACCACGCTATCAGCACCCTCGACGGCCTTAAACTCGACGGTCTGGTTGTTGCCGTCGACTGCGGCCACGGCGCTTCTTGCCAGACCACGCCCGCCGCGTTGCAGCGCCTGGGCGCCACGGTCCATGCCATCAACACCGACTACTGCGGCACCGACATTAACGTCGAGTGCGGCTCCACTCACCTTGAGCCCCTGCGTGAGCTCGTACTGCGTACCCATGCCGACATCGGCCTGGCCCACGATGGCGACGCCGATCGCGTGCTGTTCGTGGACAGCGAGGGCAACGAGATCGATGGCGACTACATCCTGGCCATCTGCGGCTCCGACCTGGCCGCTCGCGGTAAGCTCGCCAACTCCGAGATCGTCTCGACCGTTATGTGCAACCTTGGCTTCTCCATCGCCATGAAGGAGCAGGGCTTTGAGATGGTGCAGACCGCCGTGGGCGACCGCTACGTTTTGGAGCGCATGCTCGCGGACGGCGCTGTCATCGGCGGCGAGCAGTCCGGCCACATCATCTTCCTGGAGCACAACACCACCGGTGACGGCTTGGTGACGGCCCTGCAGCTTCTGGCCGTGCTTAAGCGCACCGGCCGCACCCTCACCGACCTTGCCGGCATCATGAAGAAGTACCCGCAGGCGCTTGTCAACGTGCATTCCGACAACAAGGCCGGCCTGGACGATTGTCAGCCCATTTGGGACGCCGTCGCTGCCGCCGAGAAAGAGCTCAATGGTCGCGGCCGTATCCTGGTGCGCCCGAGCGGTACCGAGCCGCTGGTTCGCGTTATGGCCGAGGCCGAGACACACGAGCTGACCCAGCGCGTTGTCGACGACATCGTCGAGGTTGTCAAGCGCGAACTTCCCTAATGGTCAATAACGGGTGCCAAGTGGTAAACTGTTAAGGCTATTTTGATTGATTGGTATGTCCGAGGGGGAGCATGTTCACTAAAGTCCTAAGGTCTTTTGGTATGCGTGGTCGAGTCCTTACGCTGGATGCTCCCATCTCGGGCGATGTCATTCCGCTTTCCGAGGTAAACGACCAGACGTTTGCCACTGGCCTTTTGGGTCAGGGCGTGGCGATTCAGCCCACGGGCACACGTGTGATCGCGCCGGCGGATGCTAAGGTCGAGGCGATTTTTCCCACGGGTCATGCCGTTGCGCTTAACACGGTCGATGGCTTGGACGTGCTTATTCACGTTGGTTTGGACACTGTTCAGCTCGAGGGCAAGCACTTTACCGTACATGCGCAAGTGGGTGACATCGTCCATAAGGGCGATGTACTCATCGAGTTCGATCGCGAGGCAATTGCTGCCGAGGGCTACGATGTGACGGTTCCCATCTTGGTGTGCAACTCCGTTGAGTTCTCGAGCATTAAGGGCTCCGTTGGAGAACATGTCGAGGAGATGGACCAGCTTATCGTCGCTCGCGAGCGCTAGTTGGTGCTTTTGGCCTTTAGCCTACAATTCAAACACGTTTACGGAGGGCGCCCTTGAAAGAGGACGCCCTCCGTGGCAAGATGGGAAACGTCCGAAGCTAAACAGCTTTGGGTCACCGTGGACGGGCAGGGGCCTCGACGCGGCTAGACACGAGACACATACATTACGCGACCTCGCCCTGGTGGCCGCACACGTTGGTTGCGGCCGACGCGGGCCGCGGGCAAGTGCTTGTAAGGGGAGCCTTGCCTCTCTTGTACGAGAAAGGACGCGTAATGAAAATCATTAAAGCTAAAGACTACGAGGATATGAGCCGCAAGGCCGCCAATATCATCTCGGCCCAGGTTATCCTCAAGCCCGATTGCGTGCTGGGTCTTGCCACCGGCTCCACTCCGATTGGCGCCTACAAGCAGCTCGCCGCTTGGTACGAGAAGGGCGACGTCGACTTCGCCGAGGTCAGCACCTATAACCTGGACGAGTATCGTGGTCTTTCGCACGACGATCCCCAGAGCTATCACTACTTTATGCGCGAGAACTTCTTCGATCACATCAATATCGATTTGAACAACACTCACGTGCCCGATGGCTCCAACCCCGATGCCGCTGCTGCTTGCTCCGAGTACGACAAGATCGTTGCTGCCGCCGGTTACCCGGATCTGCAGCTGCTCGGCATTGGTAATAACGGTCATATTGGCTTCAACGAGCCCGATGACCACTTCTCCAAGGGTACGCACTGCGTCGACCTGACCGAGAGCACCATTCAGGCCAACAGCCGCCTGTTCGACAGCATCGATGATGTGCCCCGTCAGGCTTACACCATGGGCACCCAGACCATCATGTATGCCCGCATGATTCTGGTTGTCGCCAACGGCGAGGCCAAGGCTCAGGCTGTGCACGATATGTGCTATGGCCCGGTTACGCCCGAGTGCCCGGCTTCGATCCTGCAGCTCCACACCAACTGCGTCGTCGTTGCTGACGAGGCCGCTCTTTCGCTCTGCGAGTAACGCGACCAAGCGATCTTACATAGCTTTCCAAAAGGCCCTCGCTTTGCGGGGGCCTTTTTAGTGGACATAGGCCGTGGCACATGCATGACGGAAACCTTGCCACATGCTTGGCGAGCGGGCTCTAAATTATGAGATTCATTCCATACCAGATTCTATGCACATTTGCCACTATAGAGTCGCAGGCGGTAGCGAGGAATAGGCGAGTTGCGCAACTCAAATAAAAACAGCCGACTGCGCTACACTGCAAATTGGATGGGACATGCTGGCAAGCGCATTGACCTGCACAAAGACCTATTGGTTGGGGAATAAAATACCATCGGGCCTCGCTGTACAAAAACTTGCCAAACACGTACCGGCAGACAGCCAAAAACTCTAAGTCGCGCTATTCACGGGGTGGCTCATATGGTCCTGCAGCTACGGTGTCCATATGGTCGAGTAGAGGAGCAGGCATGGTAAACGATCTGGGCAATACGAATGACCTCGAGTTGATGCCGACGGGCGGCGGCTATATGGTGCGGCGCGATCGCTTGATGAACGAGCTCATCGTTAAAGGGCGCAAGGCGGGAATCGTTCTGCTTTACGCGCCCGACGGGTTTGGTAAGACGTCGGTATTGCTGCAATACGTGCAGGAAGTTAAATCGGACCCCACGCGAGGGCCGGTTCGGATAATCGAGGCCGACCGCGCGATTGGACGCGAGCTCTTTATGCAGCTCGAGGTTGTCGCCGATGAGCTCAAGGACAAGCCGCACTCGCTCGTTGCGATCGACAACGTGCCCAATCTCGAGCAGCGCGAAACAGAGGACCTCATCGATCGAATCCGCAGCTTACGTGCTACGGGGACGGGGGTCTTTATTACTTGCCGCCCCTCCAACCGATTGCTTATCCACGGGCTGGGCGATTCTGTAAAAGTCAATGCGCAGATGCTCAAGGTGCACGCCTATGAGTATTCGTCATGGGCCACGGCGTTCTCGATCAGCACATCGCTCGATTTTTATCGGCTCACGCAGGGTGTGCCAGAGCTGGTATCTGCCCTGCAGGCGGGAATGTATGGACAGGGCGATGTTGCCGGGTTGCTCGAGAACGAAATCGTCAACGTGTGCGGTGCGGCGCTGGCCGATCTCGCATCGCTCGAGAACAACCTGCTGTTTACCGTTGCCTGCTTGATGGTGCTGATGGGCGAGGGCCGCATTGCGGAGCTAGAGGCGTGCGGTGTGAGGCTTTCGATGGTCGACCAGTCCATCTTTGTGCGCGATTATCCGATTTTTGGCGTGGATCCGTCTGATCGCACCTTTAGGTGTTTGGGCGCTAAGGACAACGCGCGTCTGAGACTGCGAAAGCTTGTTGCCGAGATCCGTCCCGAACTTGTATCGCGGGCTGCTCGCATTTTGATTAAGGCAGGCCGATGCGATTTGGCCATGGACCTGGCCGATGCGTTCTTGGACCGCCGTGTGGTGTTGGAGCTTGCCGGGCAGTATGGGGCCGATCTTGCCCTGACCGGGCATGGAGGGGACATTTGCCGTGCGGCGTCGGCGATGATCAATGCGGAAAAGCAGGAGCAAGAGCCGGCACCCGCCGAGGCACTCGGCGTGTATCTGGCGGCTGTCAGCGTGTGCAATACAAAGCTCGCAAGGTATATGGCGTCCGTTATCGAACGTGCGGGCGATCAGGCGGCGCGCGAGCTTGACCCCGCTACCTGGAAAATAGCCCAGGCGCTCACTATCGCCTTTTACGGCGACAATGACCTGGGGCTTCCCACCAACCCTGTTTTGCAAGAACAGACATCCTGCGAGGTGCTCGACATGCTGTCCGCGCATATCGAGGTCAAGCGCCACCTAACCGAGCGAGCAGAAGACGGCGATGTTCTCGCGAAGCTCAAAGCGTGCAAAGCCTATGATTGCGAGCTCGACATCGCGGAGATTCTCATGCAGGCCGACCTTATGCTGGCGGAGCTGTTCGACGGCTCGTTTGCTAAACCCGACGAGCGCGATGACAAGATGGCGCAGATGCTCGAGGCGCTCGATATCCGCGGGCTTAAGGCGCCATCCATTTGGCTGCGTATGGTGCTGGCGGCGCGGCGCCTGCTCGCGGGCTTGCCCGTGACCGACGATGTGGCGTTTGGCGAGCTCGACCGCTTTGCGGTGCGTGTTCGCGACAATCAAATTCAGCTGTTTGGGCTATTGCTGGAGGGCTGGCAATCGCTGGCGGAGGGGCGGCCGGTCAACGCAAAGTTCCGCGCGGTCCAGGTGCTCAAGCTCGCCGACGAATCGATTACGTACATGCGCGAAAACGCTTTGCTGCTGGAGCGCGTGGCGTATCTGCGCAATACGTCGTTGGTATCGGTTCGCGAAGAGGCGGAGCTGCTCGATATTAGCAAGACGCAGGTCGGTGGCTCAGAAGCTTGGATCGTGGCGCTGCACCTGGCCGCTGCGGGCCGCGATAGCGATCTTGCTGCCTGGATGTCTATGAATCGCTCGGGGATTTTAGACCCATCGTATCGGCTTTTTGCTCGTCTTGCGATGCATTGCCTGGGCGAGCCTGCCGCTAGGATTCGCAAGAAGCTTCCGGTGCGCGAGCTGTCGCGGTATTCACTACGCGATGACTTTGAGGGCGAAAGCGAGCACCTGTTCCAGGCGGGCGAGGTTGAGACTGTCGATACCATCGGTCATATTGAGATGCGCATGTTTGGCGCGTTTCGCGCCGAGCGCGACGGTTTTCCCATCACGGATAAGATGTGGCGTCGCAAAAAGGCGGCAACACTTGCCGAACGTCTTGCGCTGGGTATGGATGCCATGGTCGACCGCGAGACAATCGCCATGGAGTTGTGGCCCCATGCCGAGTTTAACGCCGCGCGCAACAATCTGTATTCGACGGTATCGCGCTTGCGCTCGGCTTTGGGCCCAACGCCAGATGGAAAGTCGTGCGTGGTCATCCAAAACGAGTGCATTGGGCTCAACGGCGACTACGTTAAGACCGATGTAAGGCTCTTTGACCAGCTGAGCCGTGAGATCCTGGGAAACCGTATGGGTGCGAGAGGCCCTCACCTGGTTGAGCTATGTCTTAAGGTCGAGCAACTCTACGCGGGCCCGCTGTATGTTCCCACCGGTTGCAATCCCACGTTCTTTACGCGTATGCGCCACATTATGCAATCCAAGTACATCGACTGCATGATTAGGGGAGCGAATGCCGCTCTCGAGGAAAATGACCTGCAATCGGCAATTTGGCTCGTGGAATCGGGGCTTCGCCAGGAGACGGCGCGCGAGGACATGGTTCGCTGCGCCATGCGCGTTTACGGTGCGGCGGGACGACGTCGCGATGTTGTTGAGTTGTACAGCGGCCACATGCACCACCTAAGAGAGCAGGTTCAAGGGGTGCCCGAGCCCGAGACAAGGCGTCTGTATGAGCGCCTGGTCGAAGGCAGACTCAAGCGCGTGCTCGTCGAGCGATAAAAAACGGGCGTCCGAATCAATCGGACGCCCGCAGGCTACTCGGTATGGCCAGTCGGTTTTAGACGAGCTTGATCTTCTCGATATCCTTGCGCGAGGACTCGCGATACAGCGAGAACTTGCGGCCGATAACCTGAACGACGTCGGCGTGGCAGCGCTCAGCGAGCTCCTCGGCGGCCTCGCGGGCAGAAAGGCTGGAGCCGTCCAGCACGGAGCACTTAACGAGCTCGTGCTTCTCCAGGTAGGCAACCGTCTGCTCGACGGTGCCCTCGTTGACATCGGACTTACCGATGATGATGGCGGGGTTGAGGTGATGGGCCATGCTGCGAAGCTGCTTGACCTGGGCTCCTGTCAGTGCCATGGGTTCTCGCTTTCTATGTATGGGGCGCCCCGCGATGGGGCCTTAATCTACGTGAGCTGTCCCACGATAGCGCAGGAACGGCGCGGTGTGGAGCGCGTTTGCCCAGTTCGCAAAGAATGCGGATGCCGGACGGGAAGACGATGCAAGCTTTAGATGGGCTACGGGCGGGGTACGGAGACCGGCTCCCAGGCGATAAACGCCCATCGGACTTTGCGGATGTGGTCGAGCATGTAGCGTCCCTGCGGTACGCCCTTGGATCCCGGCTCGCCGGCATGGGGGTTCTCGATCATGTGGTGGGCGATATAGTCGCGTAGGCGGTCGATCTTGTCTTCGTTGCCATGCTCGAGCATGCGAGAAAAATCCGCTACGCCCGCCTCAAGACTATCGAAGGTATCGCGACGGGGCGATTCAAAATACGTGACCTGCGGCAGTGCACCCATCTGAATAAGGATGTTAAAGGCGTACACAAAACCATTGCTACAGGTAACCGAGGCGCCGATGGCGTTCATCAGGTGCAGGTCATAACGCGGACTCGAGTTGGCGACCATCGTGACAGCACAACGCCGACGAGCCGTACGGTCAAGCTTGGCAAGTGCCCCCTTCAGGTCGTTCGTAGTAACCGAGCGACTCGCAAAGGCAACATCAACAGCCTTGGCAACCGGCCCAACCAGATTCCAATCATCATCCCAAGCAAGCTCAAGCGGCGTAATCAGATCCTCGAGCCCGTAATACTCAACGCCGGCATCAAGGGTGCCCAACATAGCGGGGGAGAAGTCGGCTGCAATTACAGGATGCCCAGCCTGAGCAAGCGGAATAGCAATCGACCCAGCCCCACATCCCATATCAAGCACCGACTCACCAGGCTTTAACGCCAACAGCTTTATAAAATCCCGGGCATACGGAGCAGTCTCAAGAGGCCGAAAATGCCGAGCCCTTTTATCCCACTCAAAAGAATCATCAGTCCGATGTCGAGCGGCCTGCAGACGCATCCATTCGCCATTCCAATCCGCAGAAAGCAGCTCAGAACGAATCAAATCATCAGCCACGGGCCATCTCCCTCACAACAAAAAAGCGACTCCTCCCAAAAGAAGAGCCGCAACCAGCATATATCAGAAAAAGAACCGTTCCAACGCCAAACCGCCGCACCAGCCAAGTGGTGCAGGAGCGAAGCAACTGCAACCGGGATAGAACCCAACTGAGGTCCCGTTGTGCGGGAGCCCCGGGGAGGGCAAATATATAAGGTCGATCGCGAGTTCCGCACGAGCCGGAGAGCA
>CAJKZP010000046.1:0-15034 GCA_905204415.1 uncultured Collinsella sp.
CGGGAAAGAGTTTCCGAGGGAGCTATGGTCAAAAAAGGGCAAATATGAGTACTGCTACCTGTTTAGTAGCAGTAATTTTAATCATTTCAGGAACTATTCAACGTTCCACTCGTCCGCAGACGACGTTATTTCTCCTCATATGTTCAATAAACGTAGCTCTTAAAGGGAACAAATCTCATCAGGAGCTACTATTTATAGCAAAATAAATGCAACCATAATGGCAACAGTACTCATATTTGCCCTTTTTTGACCACGACCCTCCAGAATAGTCGCTGAGAACGACACTAAATGACAAAATCCGGCACTTGGACGTTCTTATATGAGTAGCCATTGAAGGACACCTAACGACTACTCCCATTCACGACACACTGTGTCGCGAATTAAGCTGGTCCCATTACCGAAGACCAGTGAGAGCTCCTGCCCAGAATCTCGATAGCTTAATAAAGCGCTCCCCTCCGGAAGTTCAATGGGCATCCAAATTCCAAGCTGAAAAGCAAAGGAGTATCGAAGCCGTCAATGCTCATTTCCTATCGAACAGGCAGGTCAAAACAAGCTAATTAGCCCGATAAACTGCTTGTATTTTTGTCTACAAAATTG
Organism: uncultured Collinsella sp.; assembly: GCA_905204415.1. Lineage (GTDB taxonomy): Bacteria > Actinomycetota > Coriobacteriia > Coriobacteriales > Coriobacteriaceae > Collinsella. The sequence goes on from CAJKZP010000046.1 coordinate 598, forward strand.
TATACAAAAAGAGAATCCGAGAACCGGCGCTCGACATTATGTCGATCGATAGGAGGCGCCATGGATGCTAAGCAGCTCGAAAAGATGATGGGGTTTGCCCCCGGAGAGTTGGAGAAAGCCGCGGAGGCATACGAAAAAGATGAGTGGCCGAAGGGTCGCACCATCAAGCTGGGAAGGCCGTCGATCTCCGATGAGCCAAGCATTGTTTTATCGGCACGTGTGGGTGAGTCTGTTCTTGATGCATTTGACGCAAAAGCAAAGCGCCATGGGCAAACACGCACGGAGCGACTCAGGGAGCTCATCACGCTCGATGCAATGATTGCCTAGACTCAACTCCCCCGCCGACCCAAACATATACACCAACATCCAAAGTCGACATTTTTCGACATCTTTGGATGCTGGTGTACAGTTTTTGCGGGTAGTCATCGGGGACGTTCATAAATGACTAGTCGTTAAAGAACGTCCCCAACGACTAACTAGCCGTAGAAGCGGGCTATGGGTGCGAGTGGCTGCTCGCGAAAGACGCGCTCGACGGCAGCGCGGTATTCGTCGACCTTTTTGGTCTTACGCACGAGCTTGTGAACGGTGGCGGGGTCGACGAAAGCGCACTTGGCGTAGAACCACCACTCTTTCATACGAAAGACCGCGTTACCGCCAATCTCTTCTGCATAGGCCGCAAACAGCGTGTCGTGGAAACGCTGCAGTTCGGCTGCCGTGGCAGCAGGGCCGCCCTTGACCATGCGAGCGAGAGCGGGATTCGCAAGCAAGCCACGCCCCAGCATCACATGGCGTGTCCCGGGATAGACCTCCACCAGCGCGTCCATATCCTCAAGATCAAAAATATCGCCGTTGTAGGCGACCGGGAACGGCGCACGCTCCAGCGTCTCACCATAAAACTCTTTGCGCGGCGAGCCCGCATAACGGTCCTTCTGCACGCGCGGATGCACGATCAGCTCTGCCAGCGGCATGCGGCAATATAGATCGAGTACGCGCTCGTATTCGTCGTCGCTCTCCAACCCCAACCTGGTCTTGACCGATACCGGCAGCGGAGAGCGCTCACACACGTCACTCAAGAACACCTCAAGCTCATCGAGATTGCGCAGGAAACCCGAGCCCTTGCCCTTGGCGACAACCGTCCCCGAGGGACAACCCAGGTTAAGGTTGACTTCGCGATAGCCCATGTCGGCGAGCACCTGTGCCGCCCACACAAACTCGTCCGCGTTCTTGGACATCAGCTGAGGCACCACGTTGAGCCCCTGGTTATTGGCAGGATCGATCTCCTTAAACGCCTTGCCGCCAAAGCGGTTGCCCACCCGCGGTGGCGGCAAAAACGGCGTGTAATAGCAATCGAGCGCACCGAAGCACTCCGCATGCACGCGACGGAACACATGCCCGGTAATCCCCTCCATAGGGGCCAACGATAGAATCATCTACTCTTCTCTCATATCAACGAACGTGACAAAGGGACTGTCCCTTTGCCGCATTATTCAGAGCGCAGGGCTTCCACGGGGTCCTTTTTGGATGCGCTGCGGGCAGGCAGTAGACCGGCAACGACCGTCAGCAGCACCGAAATTGCAATGAGCACCAGCGCATCCTGCACGGGCAGACTCATTAGGTTGGGGACCTGTTTGGCCGCAAGCGCCCAGGCATTAACCGGGAAGCTCACGGCTACCACGACGACAATGGCAAAGACGCCGGCAATGAGGCCCTCGATAAAGGTCTCGGCATTGAATACGTTGGCCACGTTGCGCTTTGACGCGCCGATTGCGCGTAGGATGCCAATCTCCTTTTTGCGCTCCAGCACGCTGATGTAGGTGATGATGCCGATCATGATGGAGCTCACCACCAGGCTGATACTCACGAATGCGATGAGCACCAAGCTGATGGTATTCACGATATCAGTCACCGAGCCCATGATGATGCCCATGTAGTCGGTGTACGAGATTGCCTGCTCGTCGTGACCGGCGGCTTTGACCTGCTTGTTGTACGCATCGATGTGATCGAGTACGCGCTCCTTGGCCTCAAAGTCGCGCGGGAAAATCTTAACCGAGATGGGATCGGCCTCGTCCGCATAGCCCAGTGTGGCCAGATTGTTATCATAGGTGAGCTTCGACGCCTTGGCATAGCTCATCATGAGCGAACTCAGGTCCTCGGCGTCCATGTTGAAGTGGATGGCATGAGCAAAGGCACTCGCATCCACGCGCATGGCGCTCGCCAGGTTAGCAAAACTCGACGACATCTGCGTCGCCATCTGGCCCATGAGCTCTGCTGTGCCTGCCTTGAGCTGAGCTGACACCGTCGCCGCAATCTGATCGCTGATCGACTTCATCACCTGATCCATAGCCTGCTGCAGATACGGAGCCAGCTGCTTTTGCACATAGTCGGTCATCGCCTGCTGCAGACGCTCGGCCGGGGCATCGCCGCCGAGCGCTTTGAGCTGGGCCAGGATTTGCTGGGCTGTGTCATCATTCTCAAGATACGTCGAGAATGCGGCAGAGAGCTTTGACGCGTCCTTAAGATCATCGGGCGACAGCGCCTTAAACTGATCAGACTGCAAAAAGCCCTCAAACAGCTGGTTGGCTAGTGTTCCCACCTGCTGCATTTGCTCGGGCGTGAGTTCCAGACCGTCAAAGATACCCGAGAAATCTGGGGTTGGCGCTTTTGCCATGATGTCGCTGAAGTCGATGTCCTTGCCAACGCCCGAAAGGTCAATGTCCAGCCCGGACAAGTCAAGACCCGACAGGTCCATACCGCCGGCAACACCCGAGAGCGCGGAGGTATCGAACGAGAACGCGCTCTTGAGCGCCGCCTCGTCCACACTGAACATGCTGCCCAGATCAACGCCTTGCTTGGCCTCGCCTTGCAGTTCGTCGAAGGTTTTGCCCGTAAAGACATCCGTCTCGGGGTGGGCGAGTTGCTCCTGCACAATCTGCGAATCGGCGGCGCGCTCCATAAGCTGGCGAGTCAGCGCATGCGTATAGGCAATGCCCGGAGACAATGCACTCGCATTGGCCGTCTCGTTAGGTCGCACCACGCCCACAATGTGCACGTCAATACCGTCGGCAACCTTGGCGGCCATAAAGTCGGCGTCGCCAGACATGTCGGTCCACATGCCGGTCTCTTCGTTTTTGCGATAGGCATCGGCCGGCGACAACACCTTAAACGTCGTGGACAACGCATCGTCGTAGGTAAAGTCGGTGCCAGTCTCGGGCGTTTCGACCCCACCGTCAGCCGTCATAGCGCTGTTTACCAGATCGTTGAGCTCATCAATATCCAGCGCACCGATGCTATAGAGCGTATAGTCGCCCACCGTACCGCGGCTCGAAAGCACCATTACGGCTTCGTTGGCAGACGTGGGCCAATGACCGGCGACGACATCGTACTGGCTGTCGAGCAGGCTCTGGTCTTCAATCATCTCGTTAAAGACCGAGGTTCCCATGGATTCCATGCTCACCGTTGCCGCCGAGCTCGCGCCTCCGCTCATTGCCTCGGTCATAGCGTTGGGAACAAGCCGGACGGGCTTCTCGTCGCCCTTGCCGGCACGATAGACAACCGGCGATACACCGTAGCCGTACTGAATGGCGTTGACTTCTTTATCGATGCCGTCGCCACCGGCATCGAGCCATGCCTTAAAGCTCGTCATGTCGTTGGACTTAACGCTCGCAAACATATCCTTTACGGCCGTGACCACAGGAATCTTATCGGTTCCTTTAGCCTTGCCGCCGGCACTGTCGTCGGATGAATCCACGTTTTCAGGCGAGTCATCATCCGCAGCCCCCTGTCCGCCCATCATGGACGACAGGTCGTAATCCTGCTTGGAGATGGTGAGCGGGTAGCTCGAGAGCGTATCCTCCTCGACCTTTTTGATGTAGCCGTTTACGCCGTTGGACAGCGCCAGAATCGCCGCGATACCGATAATGCCAATCGAGCCCGCAAAGGCCGTCATGGCCGTGCGGCCCTTCTTGGTCATGAGGTTTCGGGCAGAAAGCCCCAACGCCGTCACAAAGCTCATCGAGGTTTTGCGCGTAGGCTTTGCCTCGCGACGCGCGGCCTTGGCAGCATCGAAGGGATCGGAATCGTCGGTGATCTTGCCGTCCGCCAGATTGACGATGCGCGTGGCATATTGGTACGCCAGCTCGGGATTGTGCGTGACCATGATGACTAGGCGGTCGCGCGCCACGTCCTTGAGCAGGTCCATGACCTGTACGGATGTCGTTGAATCCAAAGCGCCGGTCGGCTCGTCTGCCAGCACAATCTCGGGATCATTAATCAGGGCGCGGGCGATGGCCACGCGCTGCATCTGCCCGCCCGAAAGCTGGCTCGGGCGCTTGTTAACGTGCTCGCCCAAGCCGACTTTCTCCAACGCCTCGCACGCACGCTGGCGGCGCTCGGCGTGTCCCACGCCCGTGAGCGTGAGCGCCAGCTCCACGTTTTCCAAAATGGTCTGATGCGGAATGAGGTTATAGCTTTGGAACACAAAGCCGATGCGGTTGTTGCGGTAGGCATCCCAATCGCGATCGTGAAAATCCTTGGTCGAAATACCGTCGATCAGCAGGTCGCCAGAATCGAAATGATCGAGCCCACCGATAACGTTGAGCATCGTAGTTTTGCCCGACCCCGAAGGTCCCAGAATGGCCACGAACTCGTTATCCCGAAAAGACAGGCTCACGCTGTCGAGCGCCACCTGCGTAAACGACTGCGTAACGTACCTTTTGCAAATACCTTTGAGCTCCAACATGGACGGCAACCTCTCCTGCGCAGGCACCCTGCCCGCTCTCCTCCGCCGTTCGTATTCGACGCGTTTGTCCTACTCTACCCCCTTTTTTTGCCGACGCCAGTGAGGAATGTAACAAACCGCGCCAAAAAACGAACGGGACGGCGCCCAAAAGAAGAGGTCCCGAGCGGGACCTCTATATGGTGGAGCTTATCTTGGAAGGTAGCGGACTACTTCGCACAGCGGTGCACGATCATCGCCATGCTTTACGCGTTTTCTACTGCTCGCTATTCGCAATCGCCTGGTCGATAAGCTTGTCGAGCGCTGCGCGCTGCTCAGCGGAGCTGATGGCGCCCACGATGGGCTCCCCTACGATGTTGCCATTCTGATCGATGACATACGTTGTCGGGAACGAGAACAAATTTGACGTAAACTTACCGGCCTCGCTATCCGACTTGAACCAGATGTTCTTATATGTCACGCCCTTCTTGCTCAGCACGTCCTTGGCATCTGCAATCTCGCCCTTGTTGCCATCGAGCGTAAAGGAATTGACGCCCACGACCTGGCCGCCCTTCTCGGCAAGCTCCTGATTCAGTTTCTCAAGATCGCCCAACTCACCCACGCACGGCTTGCAAGTGGTGAACCAGAAGTTCATGACGGTAACCTTGTTCTTAGAGAACAGCTCGTCGCTGCTCACGTCGTTGCCGTCCAGGTCCTTGCCCGTAAAGCTGGGGAACTTCGTCGCCTCGCTCGAAGCATTGGCACCAGCCGTCATGCCAGCGGTCGAAGCGTCGACGCTCTCGCCTGCGCTCGGCGTGCTTCCACAGCCGGGGAACTCCTTCTCCAAGCTCTCGAGCTTGTCCTCGATTTCCTTGATCTGCTGTGCACCGGCCTTGAGCGTCTTAAGCTCATCCGCCGTGAACTCATCCTTGGCGCCGTCGATGGTCTTGAGCAGGAAATCGCCGTAATTGCTGCCGTCCTCAATCATTGCCGAGTCTTTATTTGCCGCATTGAATACCTTTTCCCACAGCGCGTTATCACTCGAAAAGATATCGTTCTCCTTCTGCATGAGTTTTGCATACAACTCGGCGGCCTCGTCGGCATTGGCCGGCTTCTGCGCAGTGAGTTCTGCGATCTTAGGATCGGAGCTCGCAGATTCGCTCACATTGCCACCGGGCGCCGAACATGCTACAAGGCACAAGGCCAATACCGGCACCATAAACAGGCCCGCAATCTTAGAAAGCTTCATAGTCATTCCTCCGTTTTTTCGAAGCTTGTTTACTTTTTATCGGCGGTCAAGGGAAGCTTTTCCGCCGACACATCCAGGCCATAGCGATAGCTGATGGCATCGACAGGACAGGCCCCGATGCACTTTCCGCACCGGATACATTCGGCATGATTGGGCGCGCGGACCACATCAACGTCCATCTGACAAACCCTTGAACACTTGCCGCACGAGACGCATTTGCATGCATCGACCCGAATCCCTAGCAGGGATACCTTATTCATGAGCGCATAGAATGCGCCGAGCGGGCAAATCCATTTGCAGAAGGGGCGATAGAACAAAACGCTCAGCACTACCACGGCAATGAGAACGGCAAGTTTCCAAGTAAAGAGATGTCCCAGCGCAGATCGAATGCCGGCATTGGCAGCCGCCAGCGGAATGGCGCCCTCGAGCACACCCTGGGGACAGATGTACTTGCAAAAGAACGGATCTCCCATCCCCAGATCGTTGACCACCAGCACAGGCAGCAATACCACGGCAAATAGCAGTACAACGTATTTGATATACGTAAGCGCCTTGAGCCTTTTCGTCGAAAACTTTTTGCTGGGAATCTTATGAAGCAGCTCCTGCAGCCAGCCAAACGGACACAGAAAGCCGCATACAAAGCGCCCCAGCAGCACGCCGAGCAAAATGAGCGTACCGGTAACATAGTAAGAAAAGTTGAACTTGGATGAACCTATCACCGACTGGAACGACCCGATGGGGCACGCACCCGATGCCGCGGGGCACGAATAGCAATTAAGTCCAGGTACGCAGACTGTTTTTCCCGCGCCCTGATAGATGCCGCCTTTGGCAAAGTTTGGCAGGTGAATGTTGGTGATGAGCGTCGCCGCCGCCTGAATGAATCCGCGAAATCGAGCCAAAACATGCGACGCAGTGTTTTCTCTTTTATCCAATTCCGATACACTCCAAGCACAGCCTAATCGCCTTGGCCAGCACGGCATCCGCCTCGCCACGCATAACGCCAAAGCACACCATGGCAATTCCGACGATCAACAAAGCAACCTGTACCACGGGTTTTACCGCTTTGAACAACCTGACCACTCCTTTCGTTACGCGACCATTGGACCATATCGACTATAAAATCCGTGTTAAGCGCGATTTGAAATGTGCAAGGAGACTGTTATGCGTATTTTGATCGTCGAAGACGAGCGCGCACTGTGCGATGCAATCGCGCGCAGCTTGCGAAACTTGGCGTACAGCGTCGACTGCTGTCACGACGGACAGGAGGCGCTCGACCTACTGGACGTTGAGGCCTTCGACCTCGTGGTACTCGACCTCAACCTTCCCCGCATCGACGGCATGACCGTACTCAGGGAACTTAGGAAAACTGACTGCGAGACCAAGGTGCTGATTCTGTCCGCACGCGGCGAAGTATCCGATAAAGTCTCCGGACTCGATGCCGGCGCCAACGATTACCTCACCAAGCCGTTTCATCTGGACGAGCTTGCGGCAAGGATCCGCAGCCTTACCCTCAGACGCTTTACACAAAGCGACATAGTTTTAACCTGCGGAAAGCTCCGCTTTGACACCAAGGCGCGCATCGCTTCCGTGGACAGCGAGGCTTTATCTCTTACGCGCAAGGAAACGGGAATCTTGGAATACCTGATGTTTAATCAGGGGCGTCCGGTAAGCCAAGAGGAGCTTATCGAGCACGTTTGGGATAGCACCGTGAACAGTTTTAGCAACGCAACCCGCGTTCACATCTCGTCGCTCCGCAAAAAGCTACGCAGCGCTTTGGGATACGACCCGATTCGCAATCGAATTGGAGAGGGCTACGTTATGGAGGATGGCGAATGAAAGGGCTTTCGCTGCAATGGCGCATAACGATCATGACGGCACTGCTGACATGTGCGGCGTGCGTGCTGACAAACTGCCTGGTCGGCTATACGGGCATGCGCTACATGGATGCCATCGGCAGCGACATCTCGGCCTTTAACGCTGCCGGCGCGGATTCGCCCCAGGCGTTCGACCCAACGAAAGCAGCCCTCGATGACGAGGTCACGATCGTCGTAAACGACGCACAGGAATCTTTTGGCGCGACAGCCTGGTACATCACGGCTGGAGTCACGCTACTTGGCGGCGTGCTGGCATACTTTGTGAGCGGCCACGCGCTCAAGCCGCTACGGGATTTTGCCGCCCAGGTAGAGCGCGTGCAGCCTGACAACCTAAGCGAAATCCGACTCAGTGAAGATGTGCCCACCGAGTTACAACGATGCAGCGCCTCTTTCAACGACATGATCGCCCGTCTTGGCGAAGGGTTCTCTGCACAGCGTCAGTTTACCGGCAACGCCGCACACGAGCTGCGCACCCCGCTCGCCCTTATGCAAGCACAGATTGAACTATTCATCTCCGAGCACTCCGGTTTGCAACCCGAAACAGCCGAGCTGCTCGGCCTGCTACAAGAACAAACCGAGCGCATGTCGCGGATGACCAAGGTATTGCTCGAGATGAGTGAGCTCCACAGCGTTCCTTGCGAGGACGATGTTGAACTTGGTCCCTTGTCCGAAGAGGTCCTCACCGACCTTGCGCCACTTGCCGAAAATAAGGGCATAGCCCTCAATTGTGCTGGAGACGCTTTAGTAATCGGGAACGATGCGCTCCTCTATCGGCTGGTGTTTAACCTGGCCGAAACCGCCATCCGTTACAGCCACCCCGGCTCGACTGTCAACGTCTCCATCTGCGACAACGACAGCCACGTGTTCCTGCGAGTCGAGGACCAGGGCCCGGGAATACCCAAGCAGTACCGTGAGAGCATCTTCCAACCGTTCTTTCGCCTGGATAAATCCCGCAGCAGGGCATACGGCGGCGCAGGACTCGGACTAGCGCTCGTTTGGGAGATTGCAGCGCTTCACGGTGGCACGGTAGAGGTCGAAGCAAGTTCTGAGAACGGGACCACCATGCTCGTAAGCCTTCCAAAACGATCCGCAGCGTTAACCGAACAGTAAAACGAAAGGGGTCCCGAGCAACAGGAGTACAATTGCTGCTATTGTTGCCAGCTGTTGGGAGATGGAAGATGGACTGCGATGGCTACCCATGCGTTCCCATGCCGTTGATGTGCACTGCCTTTGTGCCGGGGCAGATTGACGCTGCGGTTGCAGGCATTTCCGGCCCCGATTCACGCACCATCGCCACGGCAGAAGCGCTGTACTTTCGCGGACAGGCCGCCCTCGCAGCCAAGACGGCGCGCCCCTATCTTGACGCCACCGACCCCGCACTGCGCTATTCCGCATGCTTTATCTGCGGATATGCCAGTCTGTCGCTCAACCGTATCGCCGACGCCCGCCGGTGCCTTGCGGGCATTCTCGATGCGCCCACCGACGAAGAATCGCTCGCCGTCCACGCCATGCATATCCTGTTCGCCTCGGCCGCAAGCGTCCTGCTACACTTGCCTTCCCCGTATTCTGCCGAAGAGTTTTATCCGCTTGCGGCGCATCTACCCGAAGGCCTGCGCCTGTTCGCCAGCTACGTGATGACGCACGCCTTGTATCTGCACGGCGAATACGGCCGCAGCCTAGGCATGGCGGAAAATGCCCTGATCATGAAACAGGGAAGCTATCCGATCTCGGAACTGTTCCTGCACCTGGCAGCTTCCATGGCATGCATGAGCCTCAAGGACATCGACGCCGCAAAAACGCACTTCGGAGTTGCTTGGAACATTGCGCGTCCCGACGGCCTTATCGAGCTCATTGGCGAGCACCACGGCCTTTTACAGGGGCTCATCGAGGCATGCCTAAAATCGCAATACCCTGACGATTTCGCACGCATCATCGAGATTACGTATCGATTCAGCTACGGTTGGCGGCGCATCCACAACCCCGATTCGGGCGAGGACGTGGCCGACGACCTAACGACCACGGAATTCACCATGGCCATGCTCGCCTGCCGTGGGTGGACCAATGCCGAAATCGCTCGTCATATGGGTGTATCGCCGGGCACCGTCAAAAACCGCCTATCCGGCGTATACGCAAAGCTTGGCATCGGCACACGCGCCGAGCTGGTCGCGCATATGTTGCGTTAGCGACCGGACTGCCAAGCGCATCGAAAGCGCTCCGGAACCCCGGCGCTTCGCTCAATCAATTTGGACATTTTGACCCTTGAACGGCACTACCGCCACGAGGCGCCTTCTCGCAAAATTGGATTATTTCCACCGATACCTGCGGGATGGGAGCCAAAGATGCTTGATCGCCGTTCGTTACTTGTTGCCGGAGCGTCCTCGCTGGCGAGCATTATGTTGCCGCGCGTGCCGGGAAGCGCAAACGCCTTCATATTGCCGTTCGCCCCCGCCGAGGCATACGCCGACGAAGATGATCCCTTCAAGGTCTTGGTGCTCTCGCGCACCATGTTTGGTGTGGTCGTGGTCGACGTCGCCAACAAGAATACGCCCATCACGGGTGCCCAGGTCACGCTCATATCGCGCTATGCCGCAGGCAAGCAGCTCACCGCCACGACCGATGACGAAGGCACGGCCATCTTTGAGGTCGCCCCTCTTTCAGAAGGCTACGTGGACGAGGCAACGCTTCTCGACGCGTACGACTTTAACGGCGGCATCTCCATTAGCATGGCAGGCTACCGCGATGTCGAGATTCCCCTTGCGCGTATCCAGGGCGGCACCGCTATTACCGCACCCACACGTCCGCTCTCCGATGGCGAGCCGTACTTTCGACAGCTCACGTTCGACGAATGGGACATCCAGTACGCCGACGCCACGTTTATGGCAATGCCAGCGGACGAAGCAGCAAACGACCAGCCCGACACGCACGCTTTTACCGTGCAGGCTCATCTGCCGCAGGGCGGGCAGGCAACGTTGCATATCAATAAAGTGATGCCCGCTGCGGGCAGCTCACCCGAAACCGTCACGCAGATCGGCCAGATCAAGGCCAGCGCATCGGGCGCGGATAATCTGGCGACGTTCACGCTTGAAGACACGTTCCTCGATGCAGCTTCGGGCCTTCTGGAGGAAGGGTGCAAGCTGCGCTTTATGCTCGACTACCAGGGCAAAACCTACACGCTCTCATCCCCTATGGCCGTTGTCACCGCGCCGGCCGCAAAGGCGGAATCGGGCTCGACCACCATCATTCCCACCACCATGGACCAAGAGATCACTCCGTTTGATTTCCCCGCGGCGTTTCCCGGTATCGGCGGCAATAAGTTCACGTGCTGGATGCCCACATTTCCCATTCTGTTCGATTTCTCGTTTGCTGGATACGTGCTGTTTGGCGGAGGGTACAAACCAGCTAGCTATATGAACGATTCGGGCAACCCTGATCCGGAATACTGGAAGAAATCGCCGCGCGAGTCGGGCGCCAAGCAGGCAAACCGCTACCTCGACGAGATGGAGGGGAAGTGGAATCAGTACAAGAGGATGAGTGCCGGTTCGGGCACCGATCCAAGAAACACCAAGCTCCTTCGCCACCATTGCACGCCGCTGTTCACGATGGATATCGCCACACAGCTGTACGGCTCGCTCGCCTACGATTGGGTGGGCAAAACCTGGGGTAACAACAACGACCCCGCATACGGCAATATTAAGGCCCTCTTCCAGGTAAGAACCGACCTCAATTGGACCGAGCAGTTTACCCTAGGACCGGTGCCATTTTTCCTAAACGTCAACCCCTGGGTGCTGGCAAAACTGGCGCTCGCCGTGGGTGCCCACACGCACGGCAGCGGCGCGGCGTTTTTTAAAAACATTTCGCTCGACTATTCAAACACGTCGGGCTCGTTCACCATCCAGATCGGGCTTGCCGTCACCTTTGGCGCCGGCGTTGCAGGCGTCGCTTCGTCTGCCGTGCGCGGCGCCGCATCCCTCACGCTGTTCATTGGGTACGAGAAGGCAGATGGACACCAGCTTCCGCGACTGCGCGTAGGTGCAGACGTCGATGTCGATGTGATACTCCAATTCGTAATGTTCAAGTGGACCACCAAGGCTTGGTCGGGGTCGTGGCCCACGCTCATCGATTCGTGGAATATGTCGGTGAACAATGGCGACCAGTATGTGCTCCAGCGCTCTGAGCTCGCATTGGGTGGAGATACGCCTTATACGCTGGATGCCTGCTTCGGCTCGGCCGGCAACATTGAGGCGGGCGGCGTGCCGCAATTTATCGCATCGGCCACCATCGTCACCAACGCCGAACTGCTCGCACGCGCCGAGGTTAAGGCCGCTGCCGTAAACGCCGCGCCTGTCGTGCGCGATTGGGATCGGGCGGTCACGCGCATTGAGCTCGAGGCGGATGCAGAAAGCGACGACACGGGACAGATCGAGCATTTCGTCCATGCACTGATAGAGAACGACGAAAACGCCGCGCCGATGTATGAGTACACCTACATCGGTCAGGCAACGAACACCGTTGCCGACCCGAACGCCGATTCTGCCGGCGTGTCGGAGGACGAGCGTGGCGGCATCAAGCCCTCGAGCGACAACGTGCTGTTTGCTGGCGTGCTCAGCGAAGCCCACATGAAGCTGGCAATGATTGCCGGCGTAGAATGCCTGTTCCGTATCGCCTCGGTGCGCTACGGCGACAATGGTCGCTCGCGCCTGGTGGTACACACAAAGGCAAACGGGACGTGGTCCGCTCCCACGCCTGTGGACTTTCCCCTTGGGTTTGGCGAGGGCGACGTGGAGCGCGACAGCATATACGATTACGACTTCGACGTAGTGGAATATACGGACGGAAGAGGAAACCAGGACGCCTACGTGCTGCTGGTCTCGGGCGAGCGCCCCGCCGGCGACAACACCCTTTTCGATACGGCGAGCACATCCGGCATACTGTCCGTTGTGCGCCTGCGCATAAGCAACGACGGAGTTCGCGTGATATCGCACACGTCGTGGCGCAGCATCTCGCGCGGCCGCCTTCAGGAGGATGGCTACCATTGCCTGCAGTGCCCACGCATCACGGTGGGCAAGACACTTGTCGACGGGCGCCTGTCGGGCGCCTACCTCCACCGCCGCGGAACCACCGCAGAAAAGACGCTCGGCAGCGAGGCCGAGGTTGCGCTGGAGTGCTTTACCCTGTGGTCGGACGTTTCGGGCGACAGTCTCACGTTCCGTCAGGTCCTCCGCTTTCCGCAGGCACCGTCGAGCATCGAGCTCGGCGCGCCCGAGAATATCAACGGCAAAATGGTGGTGCCCATTGCATACGAGACCGCAGGCGGTTGTGGCTGTGCATCGTACGCCGTGATCGGCCAGTCCATTGCGAGCTGGGGCGTTATGTCGCCAGATGCCACAGTACCCCACGCGGTGCCGTGGCCGCAGCACACGGGCTTTTTGGCTACCGTCAACGAGCAACTGCAGCATATTACTTGGACGCGAGGCGCATCGGCATTTGCAACGCAGCCCGTGGGTGCCGCAGGCTGTGGCCCGGCATCGTTTAGCGTAAGCAACAACGGCAGGTGCGTGCTCTATGTAGAGAACACCGATGGCAAGGTGGGGCAAACCTACGACGAAGAAGGCAACCCGGTAGCAGTGATGGGCAAGCACTTCCGCATCTTCGCCAGCACCTTGGCAGGCGATCTGTTTACGGAGCCGTTCGTGATGTGCGAGCTGGACCATCCCGTCGATCAGATAACGACATTTTTGACGTCGGGGAGCATGCTCTCCGCGCTCGCCACGCACATTGTGAGTGCAGAGAAGAGCGAGGCAGAGCTACACGGCATCGAAGTGCCTCTGGTGGCATGCGCGACGCCGACGGGCGCGGTAGCCACCTCGGGCGCGGTGGTGCCCGGAGCAGCAGGCGAATCCTTCATGGTCACGGTGCGAAACGACGGCAACACCTTGCTGACCGCCGGCACGATCGATCTGTACCGAGAGGGCTCCAGCCAGCCGTTCTCCAGCGCATCCATCGGATTCGGAGTGAACGCACGCATGGCTTCGATCTACGATCCGGAGCTTGCCAAGGACGCTTCGGCCAACGATATGGCACACGTGAAGTACGCGCTCGAGACGTTGGGTGCACGTTTTGCAACGCACCCGCTGGTAGCCGACAGCGGCAACGCCGTGCTGGCACCGGGTTGCACGGCACAGTTCCGCATGAGCTTCGCCATCCCCGAGAGCTGGAGCGACGAGGTGGGCAAACGCGTAACGCTATATGCGAAGGCGCGTAATCTGGTGGCGCTCGATCCCGTAACGCTCGAGGAAATTCGACCGGGCGCAAACTCGGCGCTGGGTGCCGTACTGCACGAGCTTCATGTGCCCGACGCGGCATACGAGCGCTCAGAAGTTCAGGTCGGCGTATGCGGCAGCGCGGATACGACAGGACTTCACGACGCCCCGATGACGGTCGACGGCGATGGCGGCACGAGTGGAGGCGGCTCCGGCGGAAGCAGCTCCGGTGGCGGCAGTGGCCCTGGCAGTGGCAAGGACCACGGCACTAACAAGCGCTTCGGAAAAGCGGACGCGCTTGCGGGCACGGGCGATGTCAACGCTCCCCTTACGGCAGCCG
>CAJKZP010000047.1:0-14659 GCA_905204415.1 uncultured Collinsella sp.
AAGTCTTTAACGGTAAGCTGGCAGTTGTTGGAGCAACGGCCGCAGCGGACGTGTTTTTGCGTCACGGTGAGGTGCGCGATGTCCTCGGCCGAAAGGATGGTCGAAGTGCCGTCGGCGCCGGCGCGATCGCGGGCGAGCAGGGCCGCACCATAGGCGCCCATGCAGCCGGCGATGTCGGGACGCACGGCGTGAACGCCAGTGAGCTGCTCAAACGCACGCAGCGTGGCATCGGACATAAAGGTGCCGCCCTGAACGATCACCTGGCTGCCGATCTCCTTGGGGTCACGCAGCTTAATGACCTTAAACAGAGCGTTCTTGATGACGGAATAGGACAGGCCGGCCGCGATGTCGCCCACCGTGGCGCCTTCCTTTTGCGCCTGCTTGACGCGCGAGTTCATAAAGACCGTGCAGCGACTGCCCAGGTCGACCGGGGCCTTGGCATGGATGGCGGCATCGGCGAACGCGCGCACGTCCATGTTCATAGAGACGGCGAAGCTCTCGATAAAGCTACCGCAGCCCGACGAGCAGGCCTCGTTGAGCATGATGTGCTCAATAACGCCGTCCTTGACGCGCAGGCACTTCATGTCCTGGCCACCAATGTCCAGAATGAACTCGACGCCGGGCAGGAACGCCTTGGCGCCGCGCAGGTGCGCGACAGTCTCGATCTCGCCGGAGTCGGCCTTGAGGGCCTCGATGAGCAGCGCCTCGCCGTAGCCCGTGGTAGTCACGTGGCCGATGGTGCAACCGGCGGGAATGTGGTTGTAGAAATCGGCCATGATGACCTTGGCCGTGCCCAGGATGTCGCCGTTGTTGTTGCCATACCAGGTGTGCAGCAGCTGGCCGTCCTCGCCTACGAGTGCGGCCTTCATGGTAGTGGAACCGGCGTCGATGCCAATGAACACGCGGCCGGTGTAGCCGTCGAGCTTGCCCTTGGGGACGACTTCCTGGTCGTGGCGGGTCTTGAACTCGGCAAAGTCCTCGTCGGTGGCAAAGAGCGGATCCAGGCGCTCGACCTCGGCACCCTGTGTGTCGCCTAAGCTGTCGATGGCCTCGATGAGCTGCGGGAACGTGCTAAGCTTATTGGACTCGTGCGCCATGGCGGCGCCGCTCGCCACAAACAGGTGAGCGTTTTGGGGCACGATACGGTGCTCCTCGTCCAGGTTGAGCGTGAGGTAGAAGCGGTGGCGCAGCTCGGAGAGGTACTGCAGCGGGCCACCCAGGAAGGCGACGTTGCCGCGGATGGGACGGCCGCACGCCAGGCCCGAGATGGTCTGGGTCACGACGGCCTGGAAGATGGAGGCAGCCACGTCCTCGGGGCGGGCACCCTCGTTGAGCAGCGGCTGCACGTCGGTCTTGGCAAAAACGCCGCAGCGGCTGGCGATGGGATAGATGGTGGTGGCGTTGGCCGCGAGCTCGTTGAGGCCGCTGGCATCGGTGTGCAGCAGGGTTGCCATCTGATCGATGAACGCGCCCGTGCCGCCGGCGCAGGTGCCGTTCATGCGCTGCTCGATGCCGTTGTCAAAGTAGATGATCTTGGCGTCCTCGCCGCCCAGCTCGATGGCGACATCGGTGGCCGGGATGAGGGTCTCGACGGCACGCTTACTGGCGATGACTTCCTGAACAAACTCCAAATCGAGCCACTGGGACAGCAGCAGGCCGCCCGAGCCGGTGATGGCGCAGGTCATCTGGGCCGTCGGTAGCACGGTCGCGGCGCCCTCGAACAAGTCGCGGGCGCAGGCACGGACGTCGGTGTGGTGGCGCTGGTACTTGGCGTAGACGATCTGGTTGTCGTCGTTGAGCACGGCGAGCTTAACGGTGGTGGAGCCCACGTCGATGCCCAGGTGCAGGTTGCCGCGAGCGTTCTCGGGGTTGAAGATCGCGCCTTCGGGGGCGTGGGCGGCGGCTACGGGCTCGGCGGCGGTGGCGGGCTCGCTAGCGACGGACGTCTCCCCTGCCGAGTTCTTGGCATCGGCAACTGCCTCGGCAACTTTCTCGGCGGCCGCGGTCGCGGCCTTCTGCGCGGCGTCCACCACGGCGGGCGCGGCCTCGCGTGCAGCAGCGACCATGCGGTCCTTGATGCCCTCAACGAGTTTGCTCATCTGTCTCTCCTCTTAGTTGTTGGCCCCGACGGTTGCGGCGGTGTCAGCCGCATCCTCGAGCTGCAAGTTCAATAGCTTCAAGCCGTATTCCGGCACGTTGATATCGATGGGTTGGCCATATAGGTCGCCGGGACGCACAAAGGCGATAACCGTCATAATGCGCGCCATGGCCTCGGGCGATTCGGTGAGCCCACGCTCAAACCAGCGCTGAATCAGGCCGACCTCGGCACTCACGACATAGGTAACGTAGTAGTCGAAGAACGTGCCCAGCGCCAAGCCCAAAATGCCCGTCTGTGCACGCGGCACCACGGCCTCGCGTGCGGTATCGATAATCCTTTTAATGAAGGCCTGGTCGCCGCCCGGACCCAGCAGCGCACCGATTAAGTCGCGGTTGGCCGCAAGATAACGCAGTAGCTCAACCGAACCGGGCGCCGGCTCGAGCTCATCGATGTTGTGATAGAGATCGGGCAGCTGAGCTGCAGTGATGAGCTCAATGCGCTCACGGATCTCAGCCAGCAAGCCGTCCTCGATTTGATTGATAAAGTCGGGGATATCGCGGTAATGCGAATAGAACGTACGGCGCGTAAGGCCGGCGCGCTCGGTGAGCGACGCGACGTTAATGCGCGAAAGGTCGCCGCTTTCGGCAAGCTCGCCGGCAAGTGCCTGGCGAAGGGCACGCTGCGAGCGAAGGGACCGGCGATCGCATTTCTCGAGCTGGGACAAGCGTCCTCCTTGTTACTCAGCCTGTGCGCTATTGCACAGTGCGAGTATTATTGCACACCGTGTGCATCAACACGTAAAGGCAATATTTGGAATGTGACAAATGGCAGTCCCTTTGTCACATTCAGCGACCGCCTAGGTTGTGCCAGTTGTGCCTGGCTTTTGGAGCGGCATTGCCGATTGTTCAAAATGTCATTCGTGGGTAGAATAGTGTCGACGGCAGCCCAAGTTCTGGAAAGCTGGGCAGCGCCGTTGCTTGGATTAAGGGGTCAACGCCTTAGCGGCGGCGACCCCTTTTACGTTGCTTCGAACGTTGCTTGAGTGCCTCGGAAAGCCCGACGAGCGCCGTGGAGAACGAGACCAAAGCGGTCAGAAGTCTCACGAAATCAATCAGATCGGCCATGGGCATCACCTCCCATCAGATGGAGGGCGTTGCCCGGCACATGGAACTGCCGCCAACGATACCGATTCTATCAAAACTTAGTTATATATACGAATATATGTTCGCATGCCAAAGGTGCAGGGTTCTCATGAAAAAGGGGCAGTCCCTTTGTCACATTATTCGATGACGGTGCGGGAGTTTTGCTTGCGCATGGTGGCGAGCATGTGTTTGGGGACGGCGTGGACCATGCAGCTGCCGATAGTCGCGCTCGCGGCGGCCTTGGCCGCGTCACTGCCATTCTTGGTGGCATAGCTGTGACGGAAACGCTTGAGCATGGCGATGTCGTTGCCGCCGTCGCCGTAGACCGCGACCTCATCCTCGGCAATACCGTAGTAGCCCGCCAGCCAAGCCACACTCTCGCCCTTGTTGCACGTCACGTCCGTGATCTCGAACATCACCGGATCGAACGGCGCGTTGACCACGCGATCCGATCGCTCGGCCAAATATGCCTTAAGGTCGCGCTCCAGCTCGGGCGAGGTCACGCGACAATTGATCTTGCATACATCGTGACGCAAGATATCGCCGATCGACTGATCGAAATACTGCTCCTCGTGATACCCGCCACGCGCACGCATGCCGCGCATCACGATGCGCTTGATAGGGCTGTCCTTTTTAAAGCCCGCCTGGTGCATCTCGAACGATCCGCTCGAAAACATGCCGTCGGGCGTGGAGCAGTCAAAACAGATATCCGGAAACTCCTTGAGCAGCTCCTCGGTGATCTGTGGGTCGATGGTCCAGGTCTTGAGCACCTCGCCATGGCTGTCGCGCACGATGGATCCGTTGGAGCAGCAGGCGTCAAGCGCCAGGCCCGTAAAGCCATGCTCGCCAATCGGCAGCGTCGAGCGTCCGGTCGCGGGAACCACATGCAGGCCAGCCTTGGTCAGCTCGCGGATGGCACGGCGGATGGTCCCATCCGCCTCGTGCAGGGCGTTCAGCAGCGTTCCGTCTAAGTCACTCGCAAACATCTTGATCATGGGCATGCCCCTCCTTCGTCTGCACGATATTGTAGACGAGAACGGGCACGCCCCAAGAGAGGCGCGCCCGTCAGGCGAAAGATTGTCCTACACCGCGGCGGGACCGTGTTCGCCGGTACGGATGCGGATAACTTCTTCGACCGGCTCGACCCAAATCTTGCCGTCTCCAACGGCACCGGTGCGGGCGGCGTTGCAGATGATGTCGGCAATGCCGTCGACGTGCTCGTCGGCGCAGATGAGGGTGAACTGCACCTTAGGAATCACGTTGACAAGCAACTCGTTGCCGCGCACGTATTCCTTCCAGCCATGCTGTGCGCCGCAGCCCTGCACCTGGTTGATAGTCATGCCACGAACATCGGCAGCAAACAGCGCGTCTTTAAGAACCTCAAGCTTCTCGGCACGAACGATCGCCGTAATTTTCTTCATAGTGAATTCCTCTCTTTAAAATTCCTCTCTTTAATAAAGAAATGAATTGTCCTTCACATGGCACGGGTTTCCCAGGTACCGCAAACCAACCTCAGAGATCATAAAAAATCAACTGACTGGTCTTAGCAGGTTTCCCAAGTGCCGCAGATTGCCGTGAAAGAGGAGCGAAGCGTACTTAAGTACGTGAGCGACGATTGAACGGCAAGGTGCGGTGCTTGGGGAAGCTGCTAATCGAGCCCGGAGAACGAAGGATATGCGCTCTCGCCGTGCTGACTCGCATCCAGGCCCAGCGCCTCGTCGGCCTCGTCCACGCGCAGGCTGCCGTGGAACAGTGTCTTGACCACCGCGGCGATCACCAAGTCGAGCACCAGCACAATAACGACCGTTACCACAATGCCCAAAATCTGCGAGATGAGTAGCGAAACGTCGCCCGTGTAGAACAGGCCACCCTTACCGGTCCACGAGAGCTCCGGCACACAGAACAGGCCCGTGAGCACGCCGCCCGTGACGCCGCCGATCGCATGGATGCCGAAGGCGTCGAGCGCGTCGTCGTAGCCGAACTTGGTCTTAAGATGACTGATGGCCAAGTAGCAGACGGGAGACACGATCAGGCCCATGGCCAGCGCTGCCCACGGTTCGACAAAGCCCGCGCCCGGCGTGACCACCACGAGACCCGCAACCAGACCGGTGCTGGCACCCACCAGCGTGGGGCGACCGGTGTGCACGCGCTCGACGGCAAGCCACGAGACCATGCCCGCCGCGCTGGCCGTCACGGTGTTGAGGATGGCAAGCGCCGCCACGGCGTCGGCCTTAAACTCGCTGCCGCCGTTAAAGCCAAACCAGCCAAACCAAAGCAGCCCGGCGCCCAGAGCCACAAACGGCACGTTATGCGGACGGTAGCTCACCATGCCAAAGCCGCGACGACGGCCGAGCATTAAGCAGAGGATCAGGCCGGTAAGACCGGACGAAATGTGTACCACGTCGCCGCCGGCAAAGTCGAGTGCGCCGATGATGTCGCCGATAAAGGAGCCCTCGCCGCCCCAAACCATGTGGGCGAGCGGCGCATAGACCACGAGCAGCCAAATGCCCAGGAAGGCCGTCATGGCACCAAACTTAACGCGGCCGGCCAGGCTGCCCGTGACGATAGCAGCAGTGATCATGGCAAACGCCATCTGGAAAGCGATGTTGATGATCTGAGGGTAGACGACACCGTCCGCAGCATTGCCCTCGGCCGCCTGCAGCACCTGGTTGAGCACCGGCAGGCACAGCAGCTGGTCAAGGCCTCCAATAAACGGGCTGGAACCGTCGCCACCGTAGGCCAGCGACCAGCCGGCAACAATCCACAGCACACCGACCAGGCCAATGGCACCAAAGCACATAAGCATGGTGTTGATGACATTTTTGCGCCTAGACAGGCCGCCATAGAAAAACGCCAGACCCGGTGTCATTAAAAACACGAGCATGGTGCAGATGAGCATAAACGTTGTCGATCCCGTATCGTACATTCGCTCCCCCTTGGTCGCATGAACGTTGTCGGCGCCCATAATGCGGCTGAGGGGCAACTGGTGTAGACCAGATACGGCGTTGTTAAACACGGCGTTGTCGAATGGAAACGGCGCCGCAATCTTGGAAACGGCGCGGCAACGGACGCGAAACGAACGGGAAATACGCGAACAAGGAAGCCGTGAGAGCGCCCGTCCCGGCTAGTGGCGGAACAGCTCGCGGGCTCGGTCGCGGAGGTCGGTAGCTCGGATGACGCCCTCGTAGCGATTGATGCGCAGACGCGGGAAGGCGTTAAAGAAGCGTAGGTCGCGGCGGCTGAGTGACACGCTCGGCACCGGGCGGCTCATGCGCTTGCCGGCAAGGCGACGACTGAGCGACGGACGCGGCATGCTCGGCGCGGCATCGGCCACGCGGCGGGCAGCAAGTGCCAGGCCGCGAGCACCATCCGCGATAAACGTCGGCATTGAAGCCTTCTCGCGCAGGACATCGAGCGCGGCGTCGCCCAGCTCGACCAGCCACGCGTTAACGGCACGGCTGCGGATATGCGTCTGTGCCACCGAGCCGATCGCCGAATCGGGAATACGTTCGAGCATAGAGTCGGACGCATCGGCAAGCGACTCATTGATGCGGTCGGCAAGGTCGGCCCGGACGCGCTCCAGCTGATCAGACAGACGCCGCCAACTCGCCAACGAGCACACCGCGTCGACCATCATCGCGACCGCGACGATAAAGGCGGACAGCCGCACAATCAGCACCGGTAGATGACCAAGCAGCCCCAGCAATGCCGGCTCCACTAAACGGCAAATACACAACGCACCCAAGCCAAACGCGCAAGCCCAGTACAGACAGATGCGTCCGTGCAAGTTAAACGGCAGGTGCGAGTAATCCCAAAAGCGAGCGCCCGTTGTTTTTTCCAACAGCACGCCTACGCTGTACTCAATCACGCTGCATACGAGCGCTGCAGCGACAAACTGGCTCGAGGCATCCGGAATCCCGCGCAACAGCAGCCAGCAGGCAATGCCGCCCGCGCCATAGATTGGGCAGCACGGCCCCAGCAAAAAGCCGCTGTTGGCAAAGCGCCCGTGGTTGAGCATGGCGCAGACTGTCGATTCCCATGCCCAGCCGCAAAAACCGTAGAAGGCAAACGAGAGCACCAGCGCCGAGAGCGGACAGGCAGCAAGCGTCGCGCCGTCAAATGCCATGTCGATCGCGGTCCCCACCGTCTACCCTCTCCTCTTCTCGCTCGATTCTTTACTCACGCTATCGTCCGTCTCGTCCTTGCGCGGCAGACGGCCGGCGACCGTCTCACGCAGAGCACACCATTTATCTGCCAGGCATACAATCCAAGCCTCACGACACGTCGGCGGCACCGGCACCAGCGGAAACATATGCCGCACGATAATATTCCGTTCGCGCGGCGTCAGCTCAAAATCTTCCTCCGCACGTGCCAGGGCAAAAAATGGATGCCGAAATCCGTGCAGTCGATGGCTCGGGTCGGGGTCGTGCCAATCGTAGAGAAAGTAATCGTGCAGCAGGGCCCCGCGCAACAACGAAGCACGGTCGACCGAAATGCCAGCACGGCCCAAGCGCTCGGCAAAGGACAGGCTCGCCCGCGCTACCGAAGTCACATGTGCATAGACCGTCACGTCGCCATGCTGGATAAACTCGTGCGTCAGGTCCAAGCGGCCCGCCTGGGCCAGCTGGCGGGCGGCATGGTCGACCTCGTGCGCGATTTTCTCGGCACGAACGGTATCGGACATGCTGCCTCCTTCCAGCGACTCACGGCGACAAGCCACGGCCTGTGCACAATCGATAAAAACATCATGGAACATATCAGTATGGCATCGGACAAAACGTTTTGCCCCACCAGTTGGCGAATTACCGCGCCGCCGTCACATATCAAACGCCAAAATGTGCGAGACTGTCTTGTGCAATTGTGCCGGCCGAGGGAGTGCCGGCGCACGATTCGCATGGAGTAACCCACAACGATGCTGCTTACGCAAACGACAACGCCCGAGGACGTCAAGGCTCTTAATCGCGCCGAGCTCCCGCAGCTCTGCGGCGAAATCCGCCAGGCAATCCTCGAAAGCTCCGCCGCCGTCGGCGGGCACGTTGCCCCCAACTTGGGCGTCGTTGAGCTTACGGTTGCGCTTCATCGCGTGTTTAACTCCCCCATCGACAAGATTGTCTTTGACGTTTCGCACCAGACCTACGCCCACAAGGCGCTGACGGGGCGCGCGTACACTTATATCGATCCGGAGCGTTATGGTGAGGCTTCTGGCTTTGCCAATCCCGACGAGTCCGAGCACGACCTGTTCGCCATGGGTCACACCTCGACCTCGGTGAGCTTGGGCTGCGGCCTTGCCCACGCGCGCGACCTGGCGGGCGATGCGTACAACGTCATTACCGTTATTGGCGACGGCTCGCTTTCGGGCGGCCTGGCGTTTGAGGGCTTTAACAATGCCGCCGAACTCGATAGCAACCTAATCATCATCGTCAATGACAACGACCAGTCCATCGCCGAGAACCACGGTGGCCTCTATCGCAATCTGGCCGAGCTGCGCGCCAGCAACGGCACCTGTGAGCGCAACGTTTTCCGCGCGATGGGGCTCGACTACCGCTATCTGGACGCCGGTAACGACGTGTTGGCCCTAGTCGACGCGCTGCAGGAACTGCGCGATATCGATCACCCCATCGTGCTGCACGTCTCGACCGCCAAGGGCAAGGGCTTTGAGCCGGCCCAGAGCGACCCCGAACACTGGCATCATGTGGGTCCGTTTGACATGGCAACTGGACGCAAGCTCTGCCCGGGCCATCCGAGCGAGCCTGCGCCGCGCACCTATGCCGACATTACGGGCGAGGCGCTCAGCGCCGCCATCGAGCGCGATCCGCAGGTCGTGGGCATCACGGCCGCCACACCCTACATCATGGGCTTTACACCCGAGCTTCGCGCTGCCGCCGGCAAACAGTTCGTCGATGTGGGCATTGCCGAGGAGCACGCCGTGACCTTTGCCACCGCGCTTGCACGCTCGGGCACCAAGCCAGTCTTTGGTGTGTACGGCACGTTTTTGCAGCGCGCCTACGACGAGCTGTGGCACGACCTGTGCCTCAACGACGCCCCCGCAACCATCCTGGTGTTTGGTGCGTCAATCTTTGGCACCACGTCCGAGACGCACCTTTCGTTCTTTGATATTTCCATGCTGGGCGGTCTTCCCAACATGCGCTACTTGGCGCCGGCCTGCATGGAGGAATATCTGTCCATGCTGAGCTGGTCGCTCGACCACCGCGAGCATCCCGTGGCGATCCGCGTACCGGGCATCGGCCTGGTTAGCCGCCCCGATTTGGCGCCCGCCGAGGGCACCGATTACGGCGTCGCGCGCTACAACGTGGTGCGTCAGGGCCGCGACGTTGCCCTGCTCGCGCTTGGCGATTTCTTTGAGCTGGGCGAGCGCGTGGCAAACCGTCTGACTGCCGAGTACGGTATCGAGGCCACGCTCGTCAACCCGCGCTTTGCGACCGAGCTCGACCGTGAGTTCCTCGATAGCCTTGCCGCCGAGCATCGCGTTGTCGTCACCCTCGAGGACGGCATCTTGGACGGCGGCTGGGGCGAGCGCGTGGCGTGCTACCTGGCCTGCACGCCCGTGCGCACGCGCACCTTCGGCATCGCCAAGGGCTTCCCCGACCGCTACGACCCCAACGAACTGCTCGCACAGAACGGCATGACGGTCGAGAATATGGCCGCCGAAGCCGTGAGACTACTCAACGAGTAAGAAAACCTCCGCAAGGGAAGCACCCCTGCGGAGGATTTTGTTTTCGCAACGCGATTATCTCAATCTGTAACATCTAGGGCCCGAATTTCCGTCTAACTGTTACAGATTGAGACAAGACGTCTTAGTCCCCGACGTTTGTCTCAATCTGTAACAGATAGGGACCTTTTGGCCGTCCAGATGTTACAGATTGAGACATTCGAATTCCCCTGAAGAGAAAATCTCGATCTGTAACAGTTACTCGGCAAAAATGGCTGCAGATGTTACAGATCGAGACAAAACAGCAAGGCATGCCGCTGCACCGGCCAGAACTACCACAAAGGTGCCCGTCCCTTTTTGGTAGGTAGAATTACCCATAAGGTAAGTATGTTTCTGAGTTATTTCGTGTTGACCCATTTGAGCGCGATAGGGTATAACTCTACTCAACCGCTAGGGATTTTATTGAGAAAGGTGTTCTACCATGAGCAAGAACCTCTCCCAGCAGGTCGTTCTCGACCGCCGCGGCTTCGTTGCCGCCACCTTCGCAACCGTCGCCGGCCTTGGTCTTGCCGGCTGCTCCGACACCAGCGCCGAGGCCGACAAGGGTTCCGCCGCCGGCTCCTCCAAGGGCTCCGAGGATACCGAGGTTTCCGCTACGCTCGATGCCAAGGCATTCGACAAGCTCGTCGACAACGGCCCCAAAGCCGACGACGATGCCATCGCCGCCAGCACCTGGGCCACGGCCGTCAAGGACGCCGGCGTCTTTAAGATCGGTGGCGTTCAGACCTCCACGCTCTTCTCCCTCCTCAACGAGAAAGACGGTCAGACCCGCGGCTTCGATGCCGGTATCGCACAGCTCCTGTCCAACTACATTCTGGGCGAGAACAAGGTCGAGATCACCCAGGTGACCTCGGACACGCGCGAGTCTGTCCTGCAGAACGGCCAGGTCGACGCCGTCTTTGCCACCTACACCATCACTGACGAGCGCAAGAAGCTCGTCTCCTTCGCCGGCCCCTACTACTACACGCAGCAGGCCATCCTGGTGCTCGCCGATAACGACGACATCAAGAGCGTCGACGACCTGGCCGACAAGAACGTCGCCGTCCAGTCCGGCTCCAACGGCCCCGCCATCCTGGAGGAGTTCGTTCCCAAGGCCAGCCAGCAGGAGTTCAAGACCGACGAGGAGGCCCGCCAGGCACTCCAGCAGGGTCGCGTTGATGCCTACGTCATCGATAACAACATGCAGCAGAGCGCCCTGGTCCGCGAGCCCGGTAAGTACAAGATCGCCGGCAAGCCCTTCGGCAGCAAGGAGCCCTATGGCATTGGCCTGCCGCTCGATTCCGACGGCGTCGCCTTTGTCAACAACTTCCTTAAGAAGATCGAGGACGATGGCACCTGGACTGAGCTGTGGCAGATCTGCATCGGCGACCGTACGGGCGACACTAATGTTCCCGAGCTGCCCGAGATCGGCGCTTAGGCAGCGAGCCTGGTAACGGCCGCAACGAAACCATATGGAAACGCACGATGCGCTTTATTGCGGTAAACTGTTTCCTCACAGAGTTGTCGGGGCTTCCGTACACACGGGAGCCCCTTTCCTTATCGGCGGGAGGTCCGCATGAGTCTCTCCGAACTCTGGTCGCTCTATGGCCAGAACTATATCGACGCGCTGCTAGCAACCTGGGGCATGACGCTTGAGTCGTTTGCCATCGCCATGGTGCTGGCCGTCGCCGTCACCGTGATGCGCGTGTCGCCGCTCAAGCCGCTGCGCGTCTTTGGCGACCTGTATGTCCAGGTCTTCCGTAACATCCCCGGCATCGCACTGCTCATCATCGTCGTCTATGCGCTGCCGCCGCTCAAGGTCGTCCTGCCCTACCGCACCTGCGTTATCGTCGCCACGGTCCTTTTGGGCTCGGCCTTTGGCTCCGAGAACTTTATGAGCGGCATCAACACCGTCGGCGTCGGTCAGGTGGAAGCCGCCCGCTCGCTGGGGATGAGCTTCAGCCGTATCCTCGCCAAGATCGTGATTCCGCAGGCGCTGCGCTCGAGCGTGCTGCCCATGACCAACCTCTTTATCGCTGTCATGCTCACCACCGCGCTCGGCAGCCAGGTGCCGTTGCAACCGCAAGAGCTCACCGGCGTGGTGAGCTACATCAACACGCGCTCGCTCGGCGGCGTCGCCGCGTTCTTTATCTCGGCGCTCGGCTACCTGGGCACGGCCTTTGTAGTGAGCCACATTGGCAACTACATTGATAAGAAGGTGAGGATCCTCCGATGAGCAAGCACTCCACCTCCGCGCTCACCATGCGCGATGCGCTCTACGAGGCTCCCGGCCCCAAGATGCGCGCCAAGATTCGCATCGGCACCGCCATCTCACTTGTTGCCGTCGCCGTGCTCTTCGCCCTCGTGTTGCAGCGCTTTTATGTGACCGGCCAGCTTTCGGTCCACTATTGGTATTTCTTTACGCACCTCACCACCTGGAAGTTCCTGCTTGCCGGCTTTGAGGGCACCGTTAAAGTCGCACTCACCGCCGGCGCCATCGCGCTGGTGCTGGGCTTAGCCCTTATGCTCGGCCGTACCAGCGACATTAAGCCGCTGCAGCTGGTCTGCCGCGTGCTCACGGATTTCTTCCGCGGCGTGCCGAGCCTGCTGTTCATCTACTTCTTCTTTTTGGTGCTGCCCCAGTACAAGATCGCGCTGCCGTCGTTTTGGATGCTCACGCTTCCCGTCGCGCTCGCTGCCGCCGGCGTACTCGCCGAGATTTTCCGCGCCGGCGTCAACGCCGTACCGCGCGGGCAGGTCGAGGCGGCCCAGGCGCTCGGTCTCTCCAAGGCTAAAATCACCTTTAAAATCGTATTGCCGCAGGCTATTCGATTTATCATTCCGTCGTTGATTTCGCAGCTCGTGGTCGTAGTCAAAGACACCACCGTCGCCTACGTGGTGAGCTACCCCGACCTCATGCAAAACGCCCGCGTGCTCATTACCAACTACGACGCTCTCGTGTCGGTCTACCTGGTAATCGCGGTCATCTATATCCTCATCAACGTCGCGATCAACAAGGCCGCTGTCTATGTTTCGCACAAGACCGGCGCGACCATCATCCGCTAACGCTTTACCATTTCGAGTCATAAGGAGCCGAGCACCATGGCACAGAGCACCTCTTCCACCGGCAATCAGCCGCTGATCGAGCTCAGACACGTCGATAAGCACTATGGCGATCTGCACGTCCTCAACGACATCAATCTCTCGGTCGACCGCGGCGAGGTCGTCGTTGTGATCGGTCCCTCGGGCTCGGGCAAGTCGACCATGTGCCGCACCATCAACCGCCTGGAAACCATCGATTCGGGCGAGATCCTCATCGAGGGCGAGCCCCTGCCGCAAGAAGGCAAGGATCTTGCCCGCATGCGCGCCGAGCTGGGCATGGTGTTTCAGCAGTTCAACCTGTTCGCACATATGACCGTACTGCAGAACGTCATGCTGGGACCGGTCGATGTGCTGGGTGTCTCCAAGGACGAGGCCCGTGAGCGCGCCATGGACCTGCTGGGCCGCGTGGGCGTGGCCGAGCAGGCCGATAAGGTGCCCGCACAGCTCTCGGGCGGCCAGCAGCAGCGCGTAGCCATCGCCCGCTCGCTTGCCATGCAACCCAAGGCCATGCTTTTTGACGAGCCCACGAGCGCCCTTGACCCTGAGATGATCAACGAGGTGCTCGAGGTCATGGTCCGTCTGGCACAGCAGGGCATGACGATGATCGTCATCACGCACGAGATGAACTTTGCCCGCCGCGTGGCCGACCGCGTCGTGTTCATGGCCGACGGCCAGATCGTGGAAACCGGCACGCCCGACGAGTTCTTCGACCACCCCCAGACCAAACGCGCCCAGGACTTCCTCAACTCCATCAAGGGTCACTAGCCAGACCGCCCACCCGCCCGCCATGCCCATCCAAACTCGAAAGTTACACCTATGATCGGAACTCGTACTTCATCGTCCTACACTCCGCACGTCGACGTCGCCCCCGCCGACCGCCCACTCATCCTCGTCGCGCCGCGCTGGGAAGAGGCGAAGCCGTTTTTGAGCGAGACCCTCTCCCCCAACGAGGAAATCGCAAGCGTCTTTGTCGATGCCATCCTTGCCGCCGGCGGCCTGCCGCTGCAGATGTCTATTACCGAAGACGTCGATGTTATCCGTCATTACGTCGATATTGCCGACGGCATCGCCATTCCCGGCGGCCCCGATGTCAATCTCAAACGTTGGGGCGATGATCGACCCTACGACCCCACCCTCTGCTGCGAGATCCGCGATAGTTTTGAGTTCAAGCTGGTCGACGAGGTGCTCCGCGCCAAAAAGCCGCTCTTTACCACCTGCCGCGGCACGCAGCTGCTCAACGTCGCCACCGGCGGCACCCTGTGCATGGACGTGCCGAGCCTGGGTGCGCGCGAGGGCCGCACGCAGTGGCGCCACACCCACGTGCTCAACGACCCCGTGCACCCTGTCGAGGTCGTGCCGGGCTCGCTGCTGGAGCGCGCGGTTGGCGGGCACAGGCTGATCCAGACCAACTCGGCACATCACTGCTGCGTCGATCGTCTGGGTAAAAGCACGCGCTTGGTCGCCAAGGCAACCGACGGCGTTCCCGAGTGCATCGAAGTCGAAGGCCAGCCTTTCTGCCTGGGCGTGCAATGGCACCCTGAGTACACGTGGAAGACGCTCGAGACCGACTTTAACCTGTGGAAGTCGTTTGTCGAGGCAGCAGCAAAG